>BTQG01000072.1:0-12430 GCA_036985755.1 Acidimicrobiia bacterium
TGGCGCTGCTGGCGGTGATCGGCCTGAGTCGCCGGTTCCGACCGCTCAGGAACGGCGTGCGGGCGAGGACGCAGTAAGAGAAGTCGTCAGTCGTCAGTCTTCAGCCAGAAGAAGTGGCCGGCCCGAGATTTGTGGCCGGTGGTCCCGGGGACCGGCTACGCCACTACCTTGGAGAAGCCCGGGCCCTCGGGGCGCTCCAGCTGGTCCATCGTGCACTCGTCGGCGTCTTTGTCCGTCCGCCATCGCTCGAAGCGGGTGGCGTGCCGGAAGCGGGCACCGGTGAGCTGATCGTATGAGACCTCGGCGACCACCCCCGGGGTCACCGGGATCCACGACAGGTCCTTGCCCGCCGACCAGCGGCTCTCCGCTCCTGGCCGCCGCACACCGTCGCCGAACGAGTCATCGCTCTTGATCTGCTCCAGCAGCTCGAGGATCTCGACGCGGTCGGCGTTGGAGAAGCCTGAGCAATGGCCGATGAAATGCAGCTCCCCTGCATCGTTGTACAGACCGAGCAGGATCGAGCCGACCTTGCCGCCGTCCTTGTGGATGCGGTAGCCACCGACCACGCAGTCCACATCCCGTCGGTGTTTGATCTTGACCATCTCCCGCTTCGCCTCGATGTATGGGCCCTCGATGCGCTTGGCGACGATCCCGTCGCACCCCGCAGCCTCGTAATCGTCGAACCAGCGTTTGCCCTCTTCGATGTCGGTCGTCGACGGGGTCAGGTTCCATGGATCGCCGAGCTCACCCAGCACCGCCACCAGCCGCTCCCTGCGCTCGGAGAACGGCGTTTGCCTCAGGTCGGTACCCTCATGCGCCAGCAGATCGAATGAGATCAGCTGGGCCGGGGTGGTCTCCGCCAGCATCTTCACTCGCGATTCGGCAGGGTGGATGCGGTTCTGTAACCCGTCGAAGTCGAGGCCGTCGTCGGTGACGACCACAACCTCCCCGTCGATGACGGTTCCCGTCGGAAGTTGCTCCAGCGCCGACCGAAGCTCGGGGAAGTAGCGCAGCAGCGGCTTCTGGTTGCGGGAGTCGAGGCGCCCTTCGTCGCTCCATGCCACGGCGCGGAACCCGTCCCACTTTGGCTCGTACGCCCATCCGTCCTCCGGCCAGGCGGTGCGAACCCGAGCTTCCATCGGTGCGATCGGCGGGTCGAACGGCCAGGTTGACGTCATCGGAGAAGACTAGAGCTGGTCGGTGGCCGTGCCTCCGGTAGCTCGCTCCTTCGTCTCTCCCGCAAAGCGGGGGAGACGCGTTGCGGCGACAGCCGCAACGCAGAGGGGGCTTTGGGAGAGTGAGCGGTCATATGAGCTCAGTCACGGTCAGCGAGCTTCCAGAGCCCCCTCCGCGGCGCTCCGGCCTGACGGCCGGATGCTCGCGCCTCCCCCACTACGTGGGAGAGGCAACGCAGTCTTCAGCCAGTCAGCTCGGCTACTTTGGTCGAGATGCGCACCCTGGTCACGATTCGACGGCCCGGTGAACCGCCGTTTCCGCTCGTCATCGAGGACGACCGGTTCGGCGACCCGGACGACGGTCCCATCGATGGCGAACTCGCCACCGGCCACCTGTATGCCGTTCCCGGGCTCGCCGACAGCCATGCCCACCTCGGCATGAGCAGCATGGCTGAGATGCTCGACCTCACCGATGAGGACCTCCGGCGCAATGCCCGGCACAACGCGTGGTTACAGGTCGAGAGCGGTGTGCTGCTTGTTGCCGACAAGGGATCGGGAAGCGACGCCACCCTGGAGATCCTCTCCGCTCCCCCTACCGAGCGACCGGAGGCCTTCATGGCCGGACGGGTCATCGCCCCCGAAGACGGCTATTACGCCCGATACGGATACGAGGTGGACGAGGACGGGCTTGTTGAGGCAGTGCGCGCCGTCGACCGGCGCGCCGCATGGGTCAAGATCGTCGGCGACTGGCCGCGCAAGGGCTCCGGGCCACGGGCGAACTACTCGCAGGCGGCCCTTGCCAGGGCAGTTGAGGTGGCCCACGCCGCCGGGCGCAAGGTCGCCGTGCACACGATGGCCCCTGCCGGTGTCCGTCTCGCGGTGGACGCGGGCGTGGACTCGATCGAGCACGGGACGTTCCTTTCCAGCAGAGATCTGGCGGTCCTGGCCGATCGTGGCGGGGTGTGGGTGCCGACCGTGCTCAACACCGAGTTCCTCGTCGAGTTCCTCGGAGCCGACAGCTCGGGGGGGCGACTGATGCTCGATGGTCTGGCCAATCTCAAGGAGCTACTCCCGGAAGCGGAACGGCTGGGGGTGACCATCCTGGCCGGGACCGATCTGGCGGTACCGCACGGCGATGTTGCCAGAGAGGCGGTCAAGCTCCACGAGTACGGACTTTCCACCACCGCTGCCCTCACCGCGGTGTCGACGGCTGCCTATGACTACCTGGGGTTCGACCGTCGCTTCGCGGTGGGATCGCCGGCAAACGCAGTGTTCTTCGCCGATGATCCACGAGAGCATGTGGAGACGTTGGGCGACCCGCAGATGATCATCCGGGCGGGGCGGGTGATCAGGAGCTCAGGAGCTCAGTAGCTCAGTAGCTCAGTAGCTCAGTAGCTCAGCCTGCGCTACTTCCTTACTGGGCTACTTCTTCTCTACCTGCCGACCGTATAGGTGCCGGTCCCAACGGCGATCAGGGACCCCTGGTCGTTGTGCATCTCCATGCGAGTGACCGCAACCCGCGCTCCGGTGCGCAAGACGAGACCAGAGGCGTCGTACCACCGGCCGACGCCAGGGCGCAGATAGTCGACTCGCAGGTCGATGGTGCCGATTCTGGAAAAGATCTCGGCCGCCTCCTCCTCGGTCTCCGGGACGTCCCGGCCAACGGCGCCGATCATGGCCGCGATTCCACCCACCAGATCGAGTGCTGCGGAGATCACACCACCGTGCAGGAATCCCTTGCCAACGTTTCCAACGAGCTCATCGCGGTGATCGATGCGAATGTGGACGCTGCGATCATCGTCGATCGTGCAGCTGTGGAGCCCGAGCACCTGGTTGAACGGGATGTGCTTCTCCGCTATCTCAACGGCGGCCGCCACTGCATCAAAACGAGACACGGCCGACAGTGTACGGATCGGGCATACTTCCAAAGTCCGGGGCGTTAGTAGTTGTGTAACCCACAGAAGTGCGCGACGATGGACCCGGCCCGCACCATGGAGGAGGCTGTGGGGTCGTCGTTTTCCCGGACCGATCGGTGTTCGATCGTGGCACCGGGAACCCTCGGGAGGCTCGTTACGTCGAACCGACGTCGCTGGAGTCAAAGGGGGAACCTCCGATTGACTGCAGCGCTGAGACGCGGCTAGATAAGTGAAGGATTTCACAAAATGAAAACGGCAGAAAAGTTACGCATGGCCGGCCAGCCCCTGGAAATCGGCGACAGCCTGACGCGATACCTGACAGAGATCTCGCGCCATGACCTGCTCACCGCCGACGAAGAGGTCGAGTTGGCCCAGGCGATCGAGTCGGGGCGCGAAGCTGAAGAACAGCTCGCCGCGGTTTCGGTGCGTGGTGCCGAGAAGGTGCGCCTGGAGCGGTTGGCCCGCAAGGGACGCGACGCCCGGCATCGGTTCGCCCAGGCAAACCTGCGCCTGGTGGTATCCCAGGCAAAGCGCTACCGCTCCCAGTATGGAATCGAGTTCATCGATCTCATCCAGGAGGGGAACCTCGGGCTGATTCGCGCCGTCGAGAAGTTCGATTGGCGCAAGGGCTTCAAGTTCTCCACCTACGCGACCTGGTGGATTCGCCAGGCGATGCAGCGCGCCGTCGCCGAGAAGTCGCGCACGGTGCGCTTGCCTAACTCATTGCACGACACGCTGGTGACCCTCAACGGTGCCCGCAACCGCCTGCTCTCCGAGCTGGGCCGCGACCCTACCGAGCAGGAGTTGGCGCAGGAGTCGGGCCTGACCCTCGAAGCGGTGCACGAAGCCCAGATGGTCTCAGATTCGGTGTCGCTCGAGTCCCCTATTGGGGAGGACGGTGCGGTCCTCGGTGACTTCGTCGCCCACGAGGACGACGAAGATCCGGTTCGCGAGACCGAGCGGGCCAGTGTCATCGAGGCGCTGCGCGAGGCCATCAACCTGTTGCCGCAGCGAGAGGCCTACATCCTTGCCATGCGGGTCGGCTTCGAAGACGGCCTGCCCCGCACCCACGAGGAGATCGGCAGCAATCTCGGTCTCGGCCCGACCCGGGTCCGATCGATCGAGAAACTGGCGTTGTCCAAACTCCGCCACCCGGCATTCGGGCTGCGGGAAGAGGCGATGGAGTTCTGACCCTCTTTGATGCACTCCCGCGGCCGAAAGGCCGCAACATGGGTCGCATGAAAGAGGGTCAGTAAAGGGCGGGCGGTCGCGACCGCCCCGTTCTGGTCAATTCAAGCGAGGCCGCCTTTCGGGCCAGCCTCGCTTCTTGCCGAGTACCTTTCTGAGCGATGGCTGACGTACCAAGCGGAATGGTCACGTTCCTATTCACAGACATCGAGGGCTCGACCCGTCTCTGGGAAGAGCAACCGGAGGCGATGAAGCAGGCCCTGGTGGCTCACGACCGTATCGTGCGCGACGCCATCGAGGACAACAATGGCTACGTATTCGCCACCGGCGGCGACAGCTTCGCCGCCGCCTTCCAGCGCGTCTACGACGGGCTGCTCGCCGCGGTCGAGGCACAGCGCGCCCTCACCGACGAGGAATGGCCAGATGCACCCATCCACGTGCGAATGGCGCTGCACTCCGGAGAGGCCGAGGAACGAGACGGCGACTACTTCGGGCCGACGCTGAACCGGGCAGCACGCCTGATGTCGGCCGGCCACGGCGGCCAGGTGCTGGTGTCACAATCCGCGTTCGAGATCATTGGCGAAACGGCTCCCGAGGAGCTGGCGCTCGATGACCTCGGCGACCATCGCCTCAAGGACCTGGACCGGGCGGTGCGGATATACCAGCTGCTTCATCCGGCGCTGCCAGCGGAGTTCGCCGCCCTGCGCACCCTCGACTACCGGCCAAACAACCTCCCGATCCAGCTGACGAGCTTCGTCGGGCGCGAGGATGACATCGGCGCCTTGGTGGGTGCGCTCAGCGACGCTCGTCTGCTCACGGTGACCGGCGTCGGTGGTTCGGGGAAGACACGACTCGCCCTACAGGCTGCCGCCGAGGTGTTGTCCGACTATCCCGGGGGTGTGTGGCTGGTCGAGCTTGCGGACGTTGTCGACCCAGGCCTGGTGCCGACCGCCGTGGCCGAAGAGCTCGGCGTCGCGGAGCGCCAGGGATTGTCGCTCATCGACTCGGTCGCCTCCACGATCGGCGATCAGCAGCTTCTGTTGCTCTTAGACAACTGTGAGCACTTGGTCGATGCGGCGGCCGAGGCGACAGCCGGGCTGCTCGAGCGTTGTCCAAACTTGCGAATCCTTGCTACCAGCCGGGAACTGCTCGGCGTGCCCGGCGAGGTTCCCTTTGCTGCCCAGTCGCTCTCCCTGCCACCCGCAGAGGGAAACGGTGCGGTGATCGAAGGATTCGATGCGGTACGGCTGTTCGCCGAGCGCGCCGCCACCGCAAAGCCCGGGTTCCAGGTAACGCCCTCCAATGCCGCCGACATCGCTCAGATCTGTCGGCGTCTCGACGGGATGCCGCTTGCCCTCGAACTCGCCGCCGCCCGGGTTCGGGTGATGTCGCCGGAACAGATCTCGGCCCGCCTCGACGACCAGTTCTCCTTGCTCACTGGTGGCGCCCGCACCGCACTCCCCCGACAGCGCACCCTGCAAGCCACCATCGAGTGGAGCTACCAATTGCTCGACGAGGACGAGCAGGCCGTGTTTCAGAGCCTCTCGGTGTTTGTCGGCGGCTTCGCACCCGAGGGTGCCGAACAGGTCGCCGGCAGCGACCAGATCACCGGCTTCGCAGTGACCGACCTCGTACATCGGCTGGTCGACAAATCCCTGGTCGTGGCCGGCGAGGAACCGGACGGCTCCACCAGGTACCGGCTGCTCGAGACGATCCGCCAGTTTGCCGCCGATGAGCTGGTGAAGTCGGGTCGAGCAACTGACGTTCGCCGCCGCCATGCGCAAGCCTTCGCCGCGCTTGCGATCGAGCAAAAGCAACCGCTGCAAACGGGCGAACACGGGGTGGATGTGCTGACGGTCGAGCACGACAACATCCGCGCTGCACTGCGGTGGTCGCTCGATGTCGGCGATGTCGACACCGTGACCGATATCGCGGCGACGATGGCTCGCTACTGGATGCTCCGCGGTCTCTCACTCGAGGGTAAGGACTGGTTGCTCGAGGTCCTCGATCTGATTCCCGACACGGACACTCCAACGCGAGCGTCCATCCTCAGGTTCCTTGGCTGGATGCTTTACCTGACTGGGGCCTACGCCAGGGCGCGGGATGAGGGGGAGCGGGCACTCGACATGGCTCGGAGGCTCGATGACGACGCCAGCAAGATGGGCGCCCTCAACACCCTGGCCGTGGTCGCCGACGCCACCGGGGAGTACGAGGCCGAGCGGTTGTATCTCGAGGAAGGGCTCGATCTGACCACCGACTCCGATCATTTCCGCCGGTCGATCTTCGTCGCCGATCTGGGGTGGGCGGCCTGGAAGAGCGACGACATGGAAACGGCGCGACGCCAGTTCACCCTGGCGATCGAGGAGGCCGAGCGCGGCGGGCGTACGGCTGTCGAGGACTTTCTGTTTGGGCTGTCGTGGGTCACTTGGGTAGAAGGGGCTTCGCTCGGGCCGAGGAGTTGGCGAAGGAAGCTTCCACTCTTGCCGACCAGCGGGGAAAGCCTGCGACGAGCGCAGGATATGAGTTTGGGGTTGCGGTCAATGCACACGACGGCGGGCATCACGCCGCGGCGGCGGCGGCGTTGACCCACAGTCTTCCGATCCTCTTGGAAGCTCATGAGGATCACGCGCTGAACCACTGGCTATGGGCAGCAGCACGAGTTCAACCGGAGCCGTCCGCTGCCGTGCGCATCATGGGTGCACAAGCCGCGTTTGCCAAGCGCACCGGGTTCGTATTCGGTATCCCGATCCGCCGTGACATCGACCGGCTCCTCGAACGGGCACGAGCCGAGCTCGGCCCCGAGTCTTTCGATCGCGCCTGGGTGGAAGGCCAGGCCGCTTCGGTCGATCAGGCCGGCGCCTTGGCGCTCGAGGGCCTGGAGCGCCTGGAGTAGAGCGAAGTTGCTACTCCTTGTCGCCCGGGATGCTCATGCTGGTCTCTGTCGGCGGCCACGGCCGGATGAGGCCGGGTGACACGTGCCGATCGACCAGGGTCCGTTCCCCGATCGGCTCGCCGATGTCGATGGTGGTGGCGTGCCAGGGGTTGCCCGGGCAGGTGGCCCCTCCCTCAACCCCTTCGATCAGCAGGATGATCTCGATCGTTTCCTCGCCGGGCAGCACAACCGGCCGGATCTCCCGTCCGACCGGTGGCTCGCCGTTGGCACATGCTCGCTCCATCAGTAGCACGTCGAGGGTGGATGACTGGGGATCCGGCTTCGAATCCGGGTCGGTCACCCAGGCGCCGATACCGAACCCGGCCAGCGTGCTCGACGTCATGAAGCGGCAGCCGCCCCAGCCGGCGGCTTGCCAGGTGTCGCCGTCGTGCTCGATCGTCACGTCGGCGTAACCGTCGGGCCCTTCCCCCAGGAACACCATCCGCTCGTCGTTTCGCTCGATGACGATCCATTTCCAGCCGCCGCCGAAACCCTTGCCCTCACCAAACCATTCGACGGCGACCGCCTCGCCCGCTTCGTCGAAGGCCCGCTGCGCTTCCTCGTCGAGCGGAGTCCCGGCCGGCTCGGTGGTGCCAAAGGCAAACTCGGCTGCGCCGCATCGGGCGACGACATCGCCGTCACCGGGAGCCGCGCTCGTCGTCGTGGGGGCCGTAGTCGAGGTACTCGTCGAGGTCGGTGCGATGCTCGACGATGGGGCTGGTTCCGTCACCGGACGGGCAGGCTGGGCACAGGCCGCGGCAACCAGGGAAACCGCAGCGATGAGGGTGATCATCCACCGGGTCGTCGGCACCATGTGCCGAGCGTACCGCCACGGTCCGTCAAGCGTTCACAGATCACACATAGGGACAAGGGGCCCGGTTTTGAGACTCGTGAGCTGCGCGAGAATGTGAGTTCTCACACCAAGGAGTTCCTATGGCTGGAACCCAGCCGGGTGTCGTGTACGGCCGCCGTGTCGCCATCGTCGACGGTCTGCGCACCCCATTCGTCAAGTCGGGCAAGGAGTTCAAAGACGTCTCCACCCTCGAGCTCGGCTCTGCGGTCGTCACCGAGCTGCTGGCTCGCTCCGGGCTCGACGGCGACCAGGTCGACCGGGTGGTCTACGGGACGGTCGTCCACGACGTGGCCTCCCCCAACATCGCCCGTGAAATCGTTCTTGCCTGCGACATGCCCCAGAGTGTCGACGCCTACTCGGTGACCAGAGCATGCGCCACCAGTGCCCAATCGTTCGTCGACGGCGCCCAGTCGATCCTGCTCGGCGACGCCGACATCGTCATCACCGGTGGGGCGGATTCGCTGTCGAAACCACCGATCACCTACTCGGACGGCTTCGTCGACGCCCTCATGGACGCCAACGCCGCCAAGGACGTTCCCGGCAAAGTGAAGGCGTTCGCCGCGCTGCGTCCCAAGGATCTGGCCCCGAGACCACCGGCGATCGCCGAGCGGTCAACCGGCGTCACCATGGGTGACTCGGCCGAGTTGATGGCCAAGGACAACGGCATCACCAGACAGGCCCAGGACGAGTTCGCCCTTCGTTCGCATCAAAAGGCCGTGGAGGCCTGGGAAAAGGGGATCTACGACGACGAGGTCATGGCCTTCCACGTAGGCCCCGACTACCGGGTGACCGTCGACAGGGACACCATCCCCCGCGCCGATACCAGCCTGGAGAAGCTCGCTGAGCTGAAGCCGGTGTTCGATCGCAAATACGGGTCGGTCACCGCGGGAAACTCATCGCCACTCACCGACGGTGCCTCTGCGCTGCTGCTCATGGACACAAAGGTGGCGCACAAACTCGGTTTTGTGCCGAAGGCGTTCCTCCGCTCCTGGGGTTTCGCCGCCCTCGACCCCAACTGGCAACTATTGATGGGCCCGTCGTTCGCCACACCGATCGCCCTGGACAAGGCAGGGTTGACCCTCGGCGACATCGACGTGATCGACATGCACGAGGCGTTCGCCGCCCAGGTGCTGTCCAACACACAGGCGTTTGCCTCGGACGAGTGGGCCAAGAAGCGGCTCGGTCGCGACAAGGCGATCGGGAAGATCCCCGATGACAAATTCAACCTGTACGGCGGGTCGATCAGCCTCGGCCATCCTTTTGCCGCCACCGGCGCCCGCCAGATTCTGACCATGGCCAACGAACTGGTGCGGCGTGACACCGGGACGGCGCTGGTCACCCAGTGTGCTGCTGGTGGGATCGGCGCCGCCGTCGTATTGGAGCGCTGAACCATGGACCTGAAGAACTTCTCCTTCGAGGTCGACGATGGGATCGCGGTTGCCCTGTTCGACCGTGCCGGGGAACCAATGAACACCATCGCTCCCGCAGTCTTCGACGACTTCGTCGCCGTCATCGAGCGGGTGGCCACAGACGACGAGATCGAAGCGTTGGTGTTCGGATCCGCCAAGAAGAGCGGATTCCTCGCCGGCGCCGACATCCGCTACTTCGAGACCCTCAGCACCGCCGAAGAGGCAACTGCCGCCATCAGAGAGCTCCAGGCTCTGCTGGCAAGCGTCGAGGCGTTGCACACCGAGAGCGGGAAGCCGGTGGTGATGGCCATCGACGGACCTGCCCTCGGCGGCGGCCTCGAGGTGGCGCTCACCGGATCGATGCGGATCATCACCGACGGTCCCAAAACCCAGCTCGGCCAACCCGAGGTGCAGCTGGGGGTCATCCCCGGCGGAGGGGGCACGCAGCGGCTTCCCAAGCTGATCGGGATCGCCGCCGCCCTCGACATCATCCTCACCGGCCGCTCGGTCCGGCCACACAGGGCCCGCAAGATCGGGCTCGCCGACGAGGTGGTACCGCCGGAGGTGCTGCTCGACGTAGCCAGGAAGCGGGCACGTGAATCGGTCGGGAATCTCGGGGCGCAACCGGGACCATCGGTGCTCGCCCGCCTCTCCCCTTCCCACTTGCAGGCGATGGCGCTGGAACAGAATCCGGTGGGCAGAAGGGTGTTGTTCAAGAAGGCGGAGGAACAGATGCTCGCCGAGACCAAGGGCAACTACCCGGCACCGGCACGGGCGTTGCAGGCGGTCAAGGTCGGCGTGGAGCAGGGTCCGGAGGCGGGCTACGACGCCGAGGCCACGTTCTTCGGCCACCTGGTCGTATCCCCGGAGTCGGCGGCGCTGCGCGGTCTGTTCTTCGCCTCGCAGATGATGAAGTACGCCACCGGCATCTCCACCAACACCGACCCCAAGCCGGTCGACAAGGTCGCCGTGCTCGGTGGCGGGCTGATGGGTGCGGGAATCGCCACGGTGAGCGCGTTGAAGGCAGGCAGCACGGTGCGGATCAAAGAAGTAGACGACGCCGGTGTCGGCCGCGCCCTGGCCCATGTGAACGGGCAGATCGCCAGGCAGGTGAAGCGCAGGCGACTGCGAGCCTTCGAGGGCGAGCAGATCATGAACAAGGTCACCGGCTCCACGGACTGGGACGGGTTCTCCAACACCGACCTGGTGATCGAGGCGGTCTTCGAGAGCCTCGACCTGAAACAGTCGCTTTTGGAACAGGTGGAAGGAGTCGTGGGCGATGGGGTGGTGATTGCCTCCAACACCTCGTCGCTGCCGATCGCCGACATAGCAGCCAAAGCAAAACATCCCGAGGCGGTGCTCGGCATGCACTATTTCTCCCCGGTGGAGAAGATGCCGCTGCTCGAGATCATCGTCACCGACGACACCGCCGATTGGGCCACGGCCACCGCGGTCGACTTCGGGAAGAAGCAGGGCAAGACGGTGATCGTGGTCAAGGACGGGCCGGGTTTCTACACGACCCGCATCCTGGTGCCGTACACCGGCGAGGCCTTCTACCTGCTCGCCGATGGAGCCTCCGTCGAAGCCATCGATGGGGCAATGGTGCAGTGGGGTTTCCCTGTGGGGCCGTTGCTGCTGTCCGACGAGGTGGGTCTCGATGTCGGTGCCCACATCAGCCAGATCATGGTGGATGCGTTCGGGGATCGCATGGCCGGGCCGGAGATGATGCCCGGCCTGCTCGACGACGATCGCAAGGGCCGGAAGAACGGCCGCGGGTTCTATGCCTACGACGAGAGCGGAAAACGAGGCGGCGTCGACGAGTCGGTGTATGCCGCGCTCGGCCTCGGGCCGCGGCGTCAGTTGCCGTCGTCGGAGATCGAGGACAGGCTCACGCTGGCGATGATCAACGAAGCGGCACGTTGCCTCGAGGAGGGAATCCTGCAGTCGTCGCTCGACGGGGACATGGGTGCGGTGATGGGGCTGGGCTTCCCACCCTTCCGCGGCGGCCCGTTCTGGTGGATCGACGTCGAGGGCGCCGGCGCCATCGTCGATCGCCTCGACGCCCTCGCCGAGCGGCACGGGGATCGTTTCGCCGCCGCCCAGATCCTCCGCGACCACGCCGAGTCGGGGAAGAAGTTCCGCTAGCCCTCCCCCGTCCTGACTCGTCGTACGTGTCTCGGTATACCGCCACGGTATGTCTAAGCACGTGCGACCGTAGAACGAACGCCAGATAGGGTCTTTATACCCTATCGGCCCACCTCGTATCCTGCTCGGCTTCGGGGCGAAGGGAGGAGGCCAACTGCTGGCCTGGGGCGCGGGAAGACCACACTGGATGCTGTTTCGCGCCGCCCTCACCAACCCCACCCGAGCACGACCTGCTACGCGCGCGCGGAGACGACCCCATTGCATAGAGCGTTTCCGCGGCGGCGAACGGGTCCTGCATACACGCGCCTAGGAGGCTCAGATGATTCACCGTCGCCACAGGTCACGCTACACGGTGTTGTTCGCTGTCGTGGGGCTGCTTGCCGCGGTACTGGTGGCCGTGCCTGGCGCCGCAGTGGCACAGACCACCGTGACGGTCTCTGGAACCGTTCGTGACAACACCGGGACTTTGTTCGCTGGTGCGGGTGTCAAGGCGATCGAGGTCGGCAGCGGCACCGTCGTCGACTCGACCACCACCGATGCCCTGGGCGGTTACTCGCTCACGGTCCCGGTCGGAACCTATGACGTAACGGTCACTCCGTCCGCCGGCAGTGGCTTCGGTCCTGCTGTCGAGCCGGACCTCGACGCCTCTGCTGACATCACCCTCGACTTCGTGCTCGTCCCGCCTGGCGGCGTCACCTTGTCTGGGGTGTTGCGGGATTCGGATGGGGTTGGGGTTCCGGATCAGACGGTCCGGTTGACACCGACCAGCACCGATAACTGGATTGACGTGACAACCGATGCCTCGGGGGTAT
>BTQG01000073.1:0-12279 GCA_036985755.1 Acidimicrobiia bacterium
CGGCAAGGAGAGCTGCACCCGTTGTCCGCATGGGCCGTACTGGTACGCATACTGGACCGAGGACGGTCGGAGACGATCACGCTACCTCGGCAAGCTCGAAGACGTGCCTGAGGCGGCTTTTTCGCGTCCAGCGCGCTAATCTTTGAGACCATGGGAAGGCAAGAACCGACCTCCGGGCTGCGTTGTGACGAATGTGGGAACGACTCCGTCATCCAGATCGAGCTCACGTTGCCCGACGGGTCTGAGGTCATCTTCTGCTCGTGTCACCGTTGCGAGACCAAGTGGTGGGATCGGGACGGCGAGCAGCTCGAGCTCGATGCCCTGGTCGACTTGGACCGCAGAGAGCTCTAACCCGAGTGCCTAGGGGGCATGTCTCACTAGCCTGCCCGTGGTGACGACCACTGCGCGGACAACCGTTCCGGAGTCTGCTCCACCCCGCCGCACCCTCACCCCACGCCAACCGGTACCGACGTGGCTGATCGTTGTCTTGGTCGCCGCCCCCACCCTGCTCGTCGTGCTCATCATGTCGGGCACGTTGGGCACGATCGGAACCGGTCCCCTCATCCGGTTCCCGCAGCTGCTCGTCGCCAATACCCCGACCGGCGGCGACATGGGGGCGCACGTGCTGCTTCCGCAGATTCTTGCCGACACGCTGCTGCCATCCGGCCAGATTCTGGGCTGGTCCAACGCCTGGTACGCCGGATTTCCGGTCCTCTACTTCTATTTCCCGGTCCCCGCCCTTGCCATCGTCCTGCTCGACGTGGTGCTCCCCTACGGGGTGGCATTCAAACTGGTCACGATCGCCGGTCTCGTCGTTCTGCCCTTCGCCACCTACCTGCTGGTGAGGATGCTCGACTACTCGCGGCCCATCGCCGCGGTGGCAGCGATCGCAGGGGGCATGTTCCTGTTCATGGAGAGCTACTCCATCTACGGGGGGAACATCAAGTCGACCCTCGCCGGTGAGTTCTCCTTCTCCTGGTCGTTCGCCCTTTCCATCCTCTATCTGGGTGTGGTCGTACGCGATATCAGGCAAGAACGCGGCTGGACTCCCCTCGCCGGCATCCTGCTCGCCCTGACCGCGTTGACCCACATCGTGCCAACGATCATCGTCGTGTTGGCGACCGTACCCCTCCTGTTGAGGAAGAACGGTCCCCGCACGGTTGTCCCGTCGTGGATGCTCGGGTTCGGCATCGCCGCCTTCTGGGCCGTGCCACTCGGACTGAGGGTGGCGGGCGGCATGACCACCGATATGGGTTGGGCCCCGGTGACCCACATCCTCGGCGACGCCAGCCCTGGCACGCCACTGCCGGGCGAGTTCATCCCGATCGCAGTGCTCGGTGGTGTCGGGATGGTCTGGGCCATGTTGCGCCGCCACGACGTTGTAGCGCTGGTGTGGCTGACGCTGCTCCCGCTCGCCGGCTACTTCATCCTCCCCAGGCTGGGGGTGACGGCCTTGTACAACGCAAGGCTGCTGCCCTTCTGGTTCTTCGGGATGTTCGTATTTGCCGGCATCGCCCTCGGCCTCGCCGCCACCGAAGTCGCCAGACGATCGGCCCATCGAAGACCCATTCTCATCGGTGGGACGGTGCTCGCAGGTCTGGTTCTGCTGACGGCAACGATCGCCAACATCCACGACGTGCCCGGATGGGTCAAGTGGAATTTCGAGGGTTACGAGGGCAAGGCCACCTATCCCGAATACCAGGCCCTCATGGCACAGATCGACCGTCTCCCGCCCGGCAGGGTGATGTGGGAAGCAAACAACGATATGAACAAATACGGGACCCCGATGGCGTTGATGCTGACCGGGTACTGGAGCGAGCAGCACCCGTCGATGGAAGGGCTGTTCTTCGAATCTTCTCTGACCACACCGTTCCACTTCCTCAACGCGTCAGAGGTAAGCGACCGCCCGTCCAACCCGGTGCGCGGCCTGAAGTACAACGG
Organism: Acidimicrobiia bacterium; assembly: GCA_036985755.1. Lineage (GTDB taxonomy): Bacteria > Actinomycetota > Acidimicrobiia > Spongiisociales > UBA5794 > JACZST01. The sequence continues at coordinate 1,942 of BTQG01000073.1, forward strand.
CTTCGACATGGAGCGCGGTATCAAGCACCTCGGTGTCTACGACGTCGGTTACTACGTGAGCTTTACCGAGCGCGGGGCGGACGCAGCTCGTGAAGCAGGCCTCGATGAAATGGCCGTTGTCTCCCCGTGGACGATCTTTGCCCTCCCCGACACCGACCTCGTCGATATCGCCGGCTCCGAGCCGGCCGTGTGGGGCGGCGGGGGCGACTTCCGCGAGCCTTCCCTCGAGTGGTATGACGACGTCGCCAACCTCGACCGCTGGCTCGTTGAGACCGGACCCGCCGAATGGAGAACGGTGGTCGCCGTCGAGGACCGGCTGGATTCCACTCTGCCATACCCGAGCACCGGTGTGGTGAGCAACGTCGTGCTGGAGGATCAACGGATCTCGTTCACCACCACGGCCGTCGGTGTGCCCCACCTGGTCAAGGTGTCGTATTTCCCGAATTGGCAGGCCGATGGCGCAGACGGTCCGTACCGAGCAGCACCGTCACTGATGGTGGTCGTTCCCACGCAAGAGAACGTGGTCCTCGAGTTCCGCAACACGGCTGCCGAGAACATCGGTACGGCATTGACCGTGTTCGCCCTCGTCGGGCTGGTGGCGTACGCCTACCTGGTTCGGCGCGGGCGGCGTGAACGGGAGAGGACCACGACGTGAAGCAGTACCTGGAGAGTTTCCTCAATCGGAAGTCTCTCGATCAATTCATCAAGGTCGGTGTCGTCGGATTGGTGAACACCGTGGTGTCGTTTGCGCTGTTCAACTTGTTCCTGATCGGTTTCGACTGGGCCTCCGTTGTCGCGGTGTCTGTGGCCTTCGCCATCACCACGCTCCTGTCCTACCTGCTCAACCGGATCTGGACCTTCGAGCTTGGCGGTGGCAATTTCTCCGGGCGAGAGACGATCCAGTTCTATCTCGTCAACGGGGCGGCCTGGGCGGGGACCGCCGGTTTGATGTGGACTGCCGAGACCGTGTTCGGCCCGCTGTCCAACCTGGCGGCAAACGGCGTCTACCTGTTGGCGTCGGCGGTCATCCTGTTGCCCAAGTTCGCCTCCTACCGCGACATCGTGTTCGGGGAGGCCCTCGCCGAGGAAACGGCTGCTGAGAGCGCGACCCTCGCCGACTAGAGGTTTCGGCGGATGGCGATCACGCCGCGCACGGTCCGCGGCACCCTGGTGACCAGGCTGGACCTCGTTTCCCGTTTCTCCTCCACGATCGCCGGTACCTCGACGATCCGGTAGCCGGCTCGTTCCGCCCGCACCACCAGTTCGGTGTCGAACAGATCCTGGGTTGCGCTGCACTGCGGGATGATGTCGGCGATGACGTGGCGCCGGATCGCTTTCATGCCGTGGGTGTCCGATACCCCTGACCCGAGTCCGTAGCGGAGCAGCTGATTGAAGGTCCAGGTGGCAGTCCGACGGAACATGGAGCGGCGGTCGTCGGCACCCGGCGCCCGCTTTGATGCCAGCACGATGTCGGCACCCTCGCCGAGATCGAGCACCGTGGTGAGGAAGTCACCGGAGAAGTAGTCGATGTCGAAGTTGACCGCCCAGTCGCCATCGGTGCTCTCGAACCCGTGGCGCATCGCCGCCCCGTAATCGGCCGTCGGCAGCGAGACCACAGACAAGCCCTGGTAGTCGGGGACGAGCGCTTCGGCCACCGTCGCAGATCCGTCGTTCGAACCGTTTTCGGCGATGAGCACGTTGATCGAGGCGGGCACGGTGGACAGCTCTGCGAACAACTCAGCAATGGCGCCCGGCAGGTAATCGGCCTCATTGTGAACCGGGATCACGATGGAGAAGGAAGCCATGGCGGGGAGAGTAGGAGAAGCAGGATTGTCGGTTCCCGGTCGCCAGTTCCCAGTGGGCGGCGATTCTTCGTCTCTCCCGCTACGACTTGCGACTTGCGACTTGCGTCTCGCGTCTCGCGTCTCGCGTCTCGCGTCTCGCGTCTCGCGTCTCGCGTCTCGCGTCTCGCGACTTGCGACTTGCGATTCCTTACACTCTCCTGCCCATGGATCTGGATGCAATCTTCAAGGCATACGACGTGCGCGGTGTCGTGCCCGGCCAGCTCGATGCCGAGGCGGCACGACGCATCGGGATCGGGTTTGCCGAGTTCGCCGGTGCCCCGACGATCGTGGTCGGCACCGACTGCCGCCGATCATCGCCCGATCTGTCGGAGGCACTCGTCGCAGGGATCACCGGACGCGGCGTCGACGTGATCCACATCGGGTCGATCAGCACCGACGCCCTCTATTACGCCAGTGGATCGCTGGACCTGCCGGGCGTCGTGATCACGGCTTCGCACAACCCGCCGGAGTGGAACGGGATGAAGTTCTGTCTCGCCGGAGCCGCCCCGGTCGGCCAGGACACCGGGCTCGGCGACATCAAGGCGACCGCGACCGATCCGCCGACCGATGTGCAACCGCAGGGCAACGTCGAGCCACGCGACCTGCTCGCCGGCTACGTGGATCACCTGTTCGGGATCGTGGATGCCGGGCGGTTCTCGGAGCTCCGGGTGGCTGCCGACGGCGGCAACGGGATGGTCGGCGTCGCCCTTCCCTCGGTGTTCGCGCGGATCCCGTGCCATCTCGACGGTCTGTATCTCGAACCGGACGGAACCTTTCCCAACCATCCCGCCGATCCGCTCCAGGAAGAGAACCTCTCCGACCTCCTGGCGCTCATGGAGCGGTCGCCTGCCGATCTCGGCGTCGCCTTCGACGGTGACGCCGACCGGGCTTTTTTCATCGACGACAAAATGGTTCCGCTGTCCGGCAGCGTGACGACGGCGATCATCGCCGACTGGTTCCTGAAGAACCATGAGGGAGCCACCGTTGTGCACAACCTCATCTGCTCAAAGGCGGTCCAGGAAACGGTCACCGCTGCCGGTGGTGTGCCGGTTCGCACCAGGGTCGGGCATTCCTTCATCAAACAGGTGATGAAGGACACCGGTGCCGTGTTCGGTGGTGAGCACTCTGGGCACTACTACTTCGCCGACAATTATCGGGCCGACTCCGGGACCCTTGCCATGCTTGTTCTGATGCAAGTGCTCTCGGAGGCGGGACGGCCCTTGTCGGAGCTGCGATCGGCGTACGAGCCGTACGCTGCCTCTGGGGAGATCAACTACGATGTCGCCGACAAGCGTGGCGCGATGCGAGCCGCCGAGTCGGCGTTTCCTGCGGGTGAGGTCGACTACCTCGATGGCCTGACCATGGACCTCGGAGACAGGTGGTTCAATCTGCGACCATCGAACACCGAGCCGAAGCTGCGCCTCAATGTCGAGGCGCCCGACGCCGACGCCGTCGACGAGCTCGTTGCCGCGGTGGCGGCGGTGATCATGGAGGAAACATGACCGAGCACCTCGTGGACCCTGCGCTACTCGAGATCATGCAGTGCCCGGTCGATGCCGGCACGCTGAGCGAGCAGCGCGATCCCGACACGCTGCTGTGTGCAGACTGCGGCCGCCGGTACCCGGTGCGCGATGGCATTCCGATCATGCTCGTCGACGAGGCGCTGCCACCATCGTGACGGCGATGATGGATCTTGTGTTCGAGCTGCCCGCCCAGCTGCGGTGGGGCATCGACCTCGGCGTGAAAGGCGCGGTCACCGATCGTCCCGTCGTGCTGCTCGGGATGGGGGGCTCGGCGATGGCGGCGACGGTGGCGGGCTTGGCCACCACCGGCTCCGCTCCCGTCATCGTGCATCGTAGTTACGGGCTGCCTGGTTGGGCGGAACAAGCGGGGGCCGTCATCCTCGCCGTCTCCTACAGCGGAAACACCGAGGAGGTGCTCTCCGGGGTCGACGCCGCGGTATCGGCCGGCCTCGACGTCTCGATTGTCGCCTCCGGGGGCCGATTGGCAGAGATTGCCGGCGAAGGCGACTTCCCGATCGCCCTTGTGCCGGGAGGGCTCCAGCCTCGTGCCGGTGTCGGTTACCAGGTGGCGGCGGTGAGCAAGGTGCTGGGAGCTCTCGGGCTGATCTCGGATGCGAACGGCCGGCTCGCCGAGGCGGCCGACGTGCTCGATGGTTTGCTCGGGGGCGGAGACGGTCCCGCCGTCGAGCAGGGCCAAACGGTCGCCACCGGCCTCGAGAACAAGACTGCCATCATCTACGGCGGGGATGGGGTGGGGGCTACCGCCGCCTACCGGTGGAAGACCCAGCTCAACGAGAACGCCAAGGTCCCCGCCTATGCCGGTGTCGTGCCGGAGATGAACCACAATGAGCTGGAGGGCTGGTCCGATCCAGCCGCCGACCGGTTCGCCATCGTGTATCTGAGGGATCAAAACGACCACCCTCGGATCTTGCGCCGGATGGAGCTGAGCGCAGCCACCATCCCGCTTGTGGCGACGGCGACGGTTGCCTCGTCGGGAGTCGGGCCCATCGCCCGGTTCTTCAGCCTTGCTGTGGTGGGCGACGTCGCCTCGGTGGCGGTTGCACAGAACGCGGGAACCGATCCGATGCCGGTCGATACCCTCGAAGGGTTCAAGACAGCGCTCTAGGAAGGAAAACCAGTGAACTACGACATTGCCGATCCCTCGCTTGCCGAGGACGGGGAGCTGAGGATTGCCTGGGCGGAGCGGCGCATGCCGGTGCTTGGTGTGATCAGGGATCGTTTCGAGAAGGAGCGCCCGCTCGACGGAATCCGGATCGCCGCTTGCATGCACGTGACCACCGAGACCGCCAACCTGATGCGAGCGCTCCGTGCCGGCGGGGCGTCCGTTGTGTTGAGCGCATCCAATCCGTTGTCCACACAGGACGATGTCGCCGCCGCCCTGGTCGCAGACGACATCGGGGTCTTTGCGATCCGCGGCGAGGATTCCGCCACGTTCTACGAGCACATCGATGCCATCCTCGATACCGAGCCCCACATCGTGTTCGACGACGGTGCCGATACCACGACGGTCTTGCACAAGACGCGGATCGATCAGCCCATACTCGGGGGCCTGGAGGAGACGACGACCGGGGTCATCCGGTTGCGGGCGATGGCTGCGGACGGCGTGCTGCGCTACCCGGTGGTGGCGGTGAACGACTCGGACACCAAGCACCTTTTCGACAACCGCCATGGAACCGGCCAGTCGGCCCTCGACGGCATTCTTCGCGCCTCCAACATTCTCTTTGCGGGCAAGACGGTCGTGGTTGCGGGCTTCGGAGACTGCGGATGGGGGATTGCAAGGCGGGCTTCCGGCCTCGGCGGCAACGTGGTCGTGATCGAGGTCAACCCGATTCGGGCGCTGTCGGCCGCCATGGAGGGGTACCGGGTGTTGACGGCCGCCGAGGCGGCCCCGATCGGGGACGTGTTTCTCACCGCCACCGGGGACATCCACATTTTCCGAGCGGAGCACTTCAGTGTGATGAAGGATGGGGTGATCCTGGCCAATGCGGGCCATTTCGATGTCGAGATCGACCTCGATGCGCTGGGTGAGCTCGCCGTTGCCCGCCGCCATCTGCGCGACAACCTCGAGGAATACGAGCTTGCCGACGGCCGTCGCATCGTGATTGTCGCCGAGGGGCGCCTGGTGAACCTCGGCGCCGCCGAGGGACATCCCGCCGATGTCATGGATATGTCGTTTGCGGATCAGGCACTCGCTGCCGAGTGGCTGGTGAAGGAGGGGGAGGGGTTGTCCTCCGACGTGCACGTGCTGCCGCGAGCGCTCGACGAAGAGGTCGCTCGGCTGAAACTCGAATCAATGGGTGCCAGCCTGGAAACCCTCACCGCCGAGCAAGAGCACTACCTGGCGTCGTGGGAAACGGGAACGTAAAGAGACTCACAACTCCCAAGTCCTGAGTCGAAAGCTTTTTCCGTCTTCCGTCTTCCGTCTTCCGTCTTGCGACTTGCGTCTTGCGACTTGCGACTTGCGTCTTGCGACTTGCGACTTGCGTCTTGCGACTTGCGACTTGCGACTTGCGACTCTCCTCATCCCGATCGTGCTTTGGCTACGACGACGACCTCGATCAGTTCTTCGTCGTCGAGATGCGAGATGGGTCCCCCCAGCGTGGGTCGCAGCTTGGCGGCCACCGTGGCGGCGAGTTTGATGCGAGAACCGCCGCTCATCGACTGGCGGCGGTCGAGAAACTTCCTGGCGAGCACAAGCTGCTCCCCGGTAACTGCGGTCACGTCCAGACCGACAGGGACCGACACTTCAGGAAGCGGCGTGGTGCCGATTTCGACCGAGGTCCCTTCTCGAACCACCAGTGTCGACGCCGCCAGGTCGCCGATGCGCTGGTTCCACTTCGTGACTCCAATGGAGACGATCCCGACCGCATACAGCCCCGGCAGAAAGTCGACGAGGCGCAACATGTTGCGAACGGCCGATGCGGTAAAGCCGATCGAGGTTCCAGAGCTCATCGTGACTCTGAGGCCCATCGCACGTTTGCCGGGTGTGCGACCGCCCCATAGGACCTCGAAGGCAACGTCGTAGAAAAAGAAGGCGGCAAGAGCGTAGACGGCGATGAGGCCGAGAACGACGGCGCCATCGAGGTCGGTCACTGCGGCGAGCACCATGAGTGCAATGAAACCCGCCAGCTTGATCAACCCGTCGAGCATCCAGGCCAACATCCTGGAACCGATGCCGGCCAGCCTGAGATCGAGAGTCACACCCTCGGGCGTGTCGATCCGTGCTCGTTCTTCGAAGTGCATCGCTCTACCCTCGCACACCGTGAACCTAGAGCGATTCCTTTCTGCGAACGAAAGCGAATGGAACGAGCTACAGCACCTCGTCGACGCCGCAGGATCGCGTCCGGCGTCACTCGGCGGATCAGACCTCCGTCGCTTGGGGGGTTTGTACCGGCAGACCGCGGCTGATCTGGCGCAGGCCCGGCGTCTGTTCCCTTCGGATCCCGTGGTCGGCAGGCTCGAAGCACTGGTCACGAGGAGCCGGGCCCTCGTCTATACCGACCGCAGCCGTTCCGTCAATCTGATCGGCTTCTACCGCACCCGGTATTGGCAGCTCCTCGTTGAGCGCCCGGCCATTCTCGCCATCGCCACCGCCTTGTTACTCATTCCTGCGCTGATCGGGTGGGTGGTTGCGATCACCGACCCCGCCACAGCCGCCTCGATCGTGCCCTCCGATTTCCTGTGGGTGACGGAAGACCGGGCGCAAGGCACCGACCTTGGCCTTGCCGCCGACCAGCTTGCAGGGCTGTCCGCCTTCATCCTCGTCAACAACGTTCGGGTGACGCTCGTTGCATTTGCCGGCGGCATCCTGTGGGGTTTTGGCACCTTTCTGACCATGATCTTCAACGGGGTCATCCTGGGCACGGTCGCCGGGCTCGCCGTCGGCGCAGGCAATACGGCGCTGTTCATCGAGGCGACCGCCGCCCACGGGCTGCTGGAGCTCAGCGCTATCGTCGCCGGTGCGGTTGCCGGGCTGCGACTGGCCTCCGGGCTGATCCGACCCGGGCACCGGACCCGGCGCAAGGCCCTCGTCGCCGAAGCCGGGCCTGCGGTGCAGCTCGTGCTCGGGACGATTCCCTTCCTCGTGGTGGCCGCCATCGTCGAAGAGTTCGTATCGCGTACAGGAACTCGTGCCGGGCCGGCGGTCGTGATCGGGTTGGTCCTCGGCGGCGGTTACTGGATCCTTGCCGTGGTACGCGGGACATCAGAAGGCGGCGACAGATTTGGCTCGCAGGTAGGTAGCGACGCAGGCGCGGCTGAGCGCGTCGTGTGAGGCGTCGATCACGGCCACATTGCGGTGGACCAACGACCGGCTGACGCGGTCTCTTGCGTCGGCGACGTCGGTGGCGACCGCCATCTTCGCCACCTCCAGCTTTTGGCTCGGGGTCGTGGTGAGCACGGCGGTGAGATCGGGGTCGCGCACCGAGGCTACCGCAACCGCGTGGTGGCGCGACAGCACGGAAAGCGCCTCGATCAGCGGACGCGCCGCCGCCTCCTCCACGAGGTCCGTGAGCACGAGCACGAAGGCACGTTTGTAGGAGGTCAGCCTCTGAAAGACCATCAGGTAGTCGGAATCCGCCTTCGATGGCTCGACGTCGAAGATCGCGATCGACACCGCTTCTCCGCCGCGGCGGCGGGGAGACAACTGGCGGCGGATACCGTCGTCGAAGACGATCACACCGACGCGGTCACCGACGACATCGGCAACGGCCCCGATCGCCGCGGTGGCATCGACGGCGGCGTCGAGTCGGGTCAGCGACCCGATGGGAGCCCCCATGAGGCGGCCGGAGTCGATCACGCAGATCACATCGCGATCCTGTTCGACGCGCCACACGTTCACCATCGGTCGCTGCATGCGGCCGGTCGCCTGCCAGTTCACCGAGCGGATGTCGTCGTCCTCGGTATATTCACGGATCGACTCGAACTCGGTCCCCAGCCCGATGGGGCCCCGATTCCTGAGCCCCTCGGTGCGGAAACGCCCGGTTCGCACCGCGGCTGCCAGGCGGCGTGCCGAAGGCATGTCGGGATACACCAGCACCTCGTGGTCCATGCCCTGGCTGGCGACGGCGCGTGCCAGCCGGAGTGGGCCGGTCGACCGAACCGCAAGGGGGGGCAGGACATGCCTGCCCCTCCGTTGCGGGGTGATCGTCCCGGTGAGCCCTGCGTCACCCTCGGACGGGTTGACATCGATGTCGGGAATCGCCGGCTGCCGCACCCTGGTTCGTGTTGCCTGCCCGTGCACGTCAACCGAGAACGGGACGGGCACTCCCCGGTACATCAGCTCAGGGACATGGCGCGTCGTCGTCGGAAACCGGCGCGCCGCCCACACGTCGGCAAGGATCCCTCCCGCCAGGAGGACGATCGTTATCAGCACGAGCGGCAGCGGGAGCACAACAGCGGCGACTCCGGTCGCCCCCAGCAACAGTGCGGCTCGAGGCGTTGGCGCCACCGGTCAGCGCGGGACGGGCACGGTCGATAGCGCTGCGGCTATCGCGTCCGCTGGTTGATACCGTTCGATCTCGGCCTCAGGACGGAGCACCAGGCGGTGGGCGAGCACGCTGGGCGCCATGACCATCACATCATCCGGGATCACGAAGTCGCGGCCGTTGAGGCGGGCCGTCGCCCTGGCGACGGCGAGCAGGTGCACCGCGGCACGCGGGCTCGCTCCGACCTCAACTGCGGGCAGCGTCCGCGTTGCCCTGACCAGGGCGGCGACGTAGGCGGCGACCTCGTCGGACACCGTGGTCTGATCGACCACGGCTCGCAGCCCCACCAGATCGTCCGCCGATGCCACCACCTCGACGTCGTCGAGGGTAGACGGCACGATCCCCTCCCGATGCAGCTTGAGCATCGCCAACTCGTCGTCCTCTGCGGGATACCCCATATCGAGTTTCACCAGGAAACGATCGAGTTGTGCCTCTGGCAGCGGGTAGGTTCCCTCGTATTCGATCGGGTTCTGGGTGGCGGCGACGAGGAAAGGAGTGGGGAGGACACGGGTGGTGCCGTCGACGGTCACCTGGCCCTCGCCCATTGCTTCGAGCAGTGCAGACTGCGTCTTCGGGGGAGTGCGGTTGATCTCGTCGGCGAGAAGCACCTGGGTGAAGACCGGCCCCGCCCGGAAGGCGAGATCGCCATCGCGGATGACCATGGTGCCGACCACATCGGAGGGCAGCATGTCGGGGGTGAACTGGATCCTGGTGAAGTCGAGGCCGGTTGCTCTGGCGAAGGCACGCGCCATGAGCGTTTTGGCCACGCCCGGCACTCCCTCGATCAACACATGGCCGCCGACGGCGATGGCTACCAGCAGTATGTCCACGCCGGTGTCCTGACCAACAACGACCTTGGCGACTTCGGCTTGGAGTCGGGGGCGGATGTCGTTCATGAGCGGGATAATAGAAGGCGGCGACGTTCCAGCTTGGCTACCGCCGTCGCCGCTCGTCGCGCGTCCGTCTCGCTCGTTATCGGCTGCTCCAGTGCCAGCACCTCGTCTGGCGTGAGCCCTGCCGCCTCGGCGGCGGTGCCCACCGCGTCGTGGGTGAGCCCTGTGTGGCGACTTGCTTGCCGGTGCAGCTCTCTCAACCCGCGCAGCCGCAACTCGCCATAGGTTCCTTCATCGGCAGCGGTCTTGACCAACGAGTTGCCGAGCCCTTCGACGTAGCCGGCTCGCCGCATCGGCAGGTGACGACGGCGCTGCTCGGGTGGACCGAACCGGGCGCCCACCGCCCACATCCAGAGCACGGTTGCTGCGGCGAGGACCAGCAACATCACCAGCACCGGAGCCGGCGCCGCCAGCAGCCCACCCCCGCTGGTGAACCCGTGGATCTGCTCGTCGAACACGACATCGCGCCCATCGGTGATGGCAACGGCGAAGGCGGCGTTGTCCTGCTCGGCGAGCAGCTCGTTCGACAGCGGTGTGATATCACTCAACGCGATCACCAACCCTTCCCCTA
>BTQG01000074.1:0-12137 GCA_036985755.1 Acidimicrobiia bacterium
GACAACGGATTCGAGGCGCCTGAGGTGTGGGCCATCGGCCTGCGCAACCCGTGGCGATTCGCCTTCGACGGCCGGGATCTGTGGATCGCCGATGTCGGGCAGAACACGGTCGAGGAGATCAATCGCGTCTCGGTGGGCGAACGCGCTCTGAATTTCGGCTGGCCGATCCACGAGGGCAACGATTGTTTTGCTGGAGGCCCATTGTGCGGCGGAGACGAGTTCACCTACCCCGTGCATGAGTACCGGCATCCCGCGGGGTGTTCGATCACCGGTGGTTACGTGTACCGGGGGAAAGCGATCCCTCAGCTCGACGGCCACTATTTCTTCTCCGACTTCTGCTCTGGCTTCCTCCGTTCGATCGCACCGTCGGGAGCGGTCTTCGACTGGACCGACCAGACCGGGACCGTGCCCGGCGTGACCTCATTCGGGATCGACAGCGACGGCGAGCTGCTCGTGGTCTCGGCTGAGGGCACCGTGTACCGGGTGGTCGAGCGATGATCGTCGTTGTTGGTTCGATCAATCGTGACCTGATCGTGACCACCGAGACACTGCCGGTAGCGGGCGAGACCGTGCTCGCCTCCCGTCACATCGAGAGCCCCGGCGGCAAGGGGGCAAATCAGGCGGTGGCCGCATCCCGCCTGGGCGCCGAAGTGGCGTTTGTGGGCAGGGTCGGAGAAGACGATTCCGCGAGGATGCTCGTGGCGGCGCTGGCCGACGACGGCGTCGACATCTCTGCGATTGCGAGGACCGGCGCCGCGGCGACGGGACTCGCCGTGATCACCGTCGAAGAAGCAGGGGAGAACACGATCGTGGTGAGCGCCGGGGCCAATGCCTTGCTTTCCATCGCAGACGTCACCGGCGCCGGACCGTTGCTCAGGGCCGCTTCGGTGACACTGCTGCAACTCGAGATCCCGGTACCGACCGTCACCGAAGCCGCCGGTGTCGCAGGCGGTTTGGTCATGCTGAACGCAGCGCCGGCGCGGCCGTTGCCGGAGACGCTGCTCAGCACGCTCGACGTGCTGGTGGTAAACCGCTCCGAACTGGAGACCCTCACCGGGGATTCCGACCCGGCGGCGGCGGCGCAGATCCCTGTGCCGAGCACGGTGGTGACGGTGGGCGCCGAGGGAGCCGTCGTGGTCACCGGCGACGCGATCACCGTGTTCCCGGCACCGGCAGTGGACGTCGTCGATACCACCGGAGCCGGCGATGCGTTCTGCGGTGCTCTTGCTGCCGCCTTCGACGCCGGGATGGAGATGGACGATGCGGTGAGCAGAGCCGTGGTTGCCGGCGCCCTGGCCACGACGGCCCTAGGAGCGCGATCGGCGATGCCGACAACCGAAGGCCTCGAAGCGACCCTGCGAACCCTGGGCTCGTAGGTCCGGTAGCCGACGCTGGGAGCCCAGGGTCGGTGGAGCACCGGTAACCTCGCTTCGATGGCTCGTCCGATCATCATCGATACCGATCCGGGTCAAGACGACGCCGTGGCGATCCTGCTGGCGTTGGCCTCGCCGCAGCTCGACGTTGTCGCCATCACCACCGTGGCGGGGAACGTGCCCCAACCGCTGGTGACCGCAAACGCGCTGGTTCTGTGCGAGCTGGCCGGTCGCACGGATGTGCCCGTGTACAAGGGCGCCGACGGGCCCCTGGACCGCGAGTTGTACACCGCCGAGTACGTGCACGGCCCCACCGGGATCGACGGGGCGGACCTGCCGGCTCCAACAACGAAGGCGCGGGAAGGACACGCCGTCGACTTCATCATCGAGGCATGTCTGGGCGCCGATGATCCGATCACGATTTGCCCGATCGGCCCGCTCACCAACGTCGCCGCCGCCATTGCCAAGGAGCCATCGATCGTTTCGAGCATCCGGGAGGTGGCGCTCATGGGTGGCGGGGCCTTCGAGGGAGGCAATACGACCCCGGTCGCCGAGTTCAACATCTTCGTCGACCCCGACGCGGCGAGCATCGTGTTCAACTCGGGTGTGCCAATCACCATGTTCCCGCTGGACGTGACGCACAAGGCCCTCGTATTGCCAGACGACATCGACCGGTTCCGCAGCCTGGGGACACCGACCGGCACCGCCGTGGCCGGCATGCTCGGCTATTACGAGAGCCACGACATCGAGAAGTACGGGTTCGCAGGTGCTCCGCTCCACGACCCCTGCGTCATCGCCTACCTGATCGAACCACAGCTCTTCGGTGGCAAACCGTGTCGGGTCGACGTTGAGACCGAATCGGAGCTGACGATGGGCCAGACCGTGGTCGACTGGTGGGGGGTCACCGGCGCCGAGCCGAACGCCATGGTCATCGACAGCGTTGATCGACAGGCGTTCATAGACCTGCTGGTCGAGCGGATCGGAACGCTGTGAGCCTGCCCGAGCTGTCGATCCCTGAGCTGGAGCCACCGTTCGATGGGGCGCTCGCCGCGGCGCTCGACTACGTGTTCGAAATCCACGACGACGTGGTCTCGATCAACCTGGCGGGAAGCGTCATTCGAGGAGAGCCCGATGCGCGAAGCGACCTGGACCTCTACGTGATCATCGGCGGGGAGCTGAGGCACCGGGTGCAAAGGATCTTCGCCGGCGTTCCCACCGAGATGTTCTTCAACAATGAGCAGCGGGCGCGCGGCTATTTCGAACAGGACAAGCTGCAGGGAAGGGCACCTGCGGTAGCGCTGATGGCTTTCGGCCATATCATCTACGACCCCGACGGGGTGTTTGCCAGGCTCCGGGCCGACGCCCTCGATGTGATGGAGCGTGGCCCGACCGTGCCCGAGGAAACTCTCACCGTCAGGCGCTACGGAGCGGTAGACCGGATGGACAATGCGCTCGATGTCGTCGATCGCGACCCGACGATGGCGCGGATCCTGGCGACGGAGGCGGTTTCACAGGCGATCGCGGTGTGGTTCGTCGAGCGCGGGGGATGGATCCCGCGAGGAAAGGATCGGTTGCAGGCATTGCGCACGATTGATCCGGAAGCGGCGATCGCGGTGGAGCGGTTTATCGACTCCGGGTCGGTGAGCGAGGCAGAGGAAGCCATTGCCGTGCTGCTCGGGGTCGGCGGGTTCTTCGAGTGGGACTCGCTGCCCGAGCCGTGAGCTTTCAGTCCCAAGCCTTGATTCGGAAATGCCGCCTGGTACCGACATGCCGGGCCTGGATGCTCTTGCTCACCACCGACGACTGAGGATCGGTGACTCGCGGCTACGCCACGCCCACCAGCCGAGGGCAACGGATGCGGCGAGCATGAAGGCGGCTGCCGCCATGGCGTCGGCGAAACCTCCTGCCTGGGCGGCTGCCGGGGCATCGGCTGCCGTGCCGCCACCGGCGTAGGTGACGGTGCGGGCCGCCCACAAGGTGCCGAGCACGGCGATCCCCGTCACCATGCCCGTTGTCCTGGTGATGGTCAGCAGCCCCGAGGTCACTCCCAGCTTGTCCTGGGATACCGAGCCGAGGATGGCGCTGTTGTTGGGTGAATTGAAGATGCCAACACCGAGTCCGACGATCAAGCCGACCAAGAAGATCGCTGCCGCGGTAGTGGCGCCCTCGAGCAGGAAGGCTGCCGTCGTATAACCGAGGGTCATGACGACCAGTCCGACGACGGTCACCGGGCGAGAGCCGATCCGATCCGAGAAGCCGCCCGCCAGCGGCGAGACGATACCCATCGTGATCGGGATGGCGGCGAGGACAAGCCCGATCGACCGCGGCGACAGCTCGATGACGTCGGTCAGGTAGAAGGGGGCGATCAACAGCAGACCGCTGAGGGCAAAGAAGCCGACGAAACCCGTCACCAGGTTGACCGAGACGTCCCGGTTCTCGAAGAGCGACAGATCCAACATCGGGTGCTCGGTCCGTCGCTCGACGATGACGAAGGTCACGAGGGCTCCCACGAAGGTACCGAACAGGGCGAGGTTGACCGGGTTGACGAACCCGATCTCCTGTCCGTAGGTGAGTCCGAGCAGCAGGGCCAGCAGGGCAACGAAGAACAGGCCAGCCCCGACGAAGTCGAAGCTTTGGGCTCCCGTCGGCTTGGTGTTGGGGACGAACTTGAGTGCGGCAATGATGCCAATGATCCCGATGGGAATGTTGACCAAGAAGATCCACTGCCAGGAAGCGGCCTCGAGTACGAGCCCGCCGATGATCGGGCCCGCCATGATCCCCAGCGAGGCCACGGTCCCGTTGATGCCGAGCGCCCTGCCCCGCTCGGAGGGAGGGAACGCCTCGGTGGTTATGGCGAACCCGAGGGCAAAGATCATGGCGGCGCCGACTGCCTGGAAGATCCGGGCACCGATGAGAAAGGTGATCGTTGGCGACACGGCGGCGAGCAACGACCCAACGATGAACACAACAAAACCCGCAGTAAAGATCGGCTTCTTCCCGAACATGTCGCCGAGCCGGCCGAAGCCGAGGGTGAGCGTCGTCTGGGTCAGCAGGTAGGAGAGCACCACCCACTGGGCGACGGCGAAGGTCGTGTCGAAGTCCTCGACGAGGGTGGGTAGGGCGACGTTGAGCATGGTGCCGTCGACTGTTCCGAGAAATATCGCCATGGCGATGGCGACCAGCACATACCACTTTTTGGAATAGTCGATGCCCTCGGGCAGCGTGGGCTCGGTGGATTTGGCCTGGTCGATCGCCATGGCCCGCGAGGGTAGGGACCACCCGCTGGTCATGGAACGTCTCGCCGCCGGGCCAGATCGGGGCGGCGCCACCGTTTGTGCACGATCTCAGCACGGCGGCGGGCCGCGATTCGCATGATGGTTGCCGGTGACGCTTGTGTAGCTTCACGGAGCGCGGGCCGAGGCGTGGCCGGTGGCACCCCACAGCCTGCGTGTGGACATATGGAGATGAGAGAGGTCGGCTGATGGCCGAGGACGACAGAAGCGCCGGGTTGGCGGAGTTGTTGAGAGAAACAGGTGGCGAGCACCACAAGGCATTCATGGCGAGCAATGGGGAAGATCCCGAATGGCCACTGTGGTACTCGCAGTACCTCGAGGGCAAGATCGACCGCTACCTCGACGCGGAGCCGACACGTTCGAAGATCGTCCAGTGTCTCCTCAACGCCGACGATGTCCACACCGCAGAACACCCTGAGCAACCGTGGCCAACGTTCTATGCCAACTACCTGCTCGGTTTGGGTGCCGATGGGATGGAGAACTCGAGCAGGCCGAACCCGGGTTGAACGGGCCGGGGGGAACGGGGACGACAGGACCCGGACCCACCGACCCCACCAGCGGGAAGCCCGTGGATGTCCTGGAGGTTCGTGTCCCAAACCTGTCGCACCCCCTCGGTACCATCGCGGTCATGGCGCGTATCCACGTAGAAGGATGGGCCCCCGAATACGGGAGCCCGCTGCAAACCGATGAATCGCTGGCCGATGAGGACCGTGTCGACGAGACCGTTGAGGTCTCCGGTCGCTGGGCCCCGATCGCCGGCGTCGACGATGGCGTGGAGACGGTCGCCTTCGTCGACGGGGTGCGCCGCATCGACGCCACCCTCACCCTGGAAGACGAAAACGGGCCACCGGTGCCGGGAATCTGTGGCACCTATGCGGTTGGATCGGTCCTGTGGGACCGCACCGTGCCCGTCTCGGAAGTCACTCATGCCCTGGTGGATCGGGTAGCGATCTTCGGCAACGGGAAAGCTGCGCCGATGCCGGCAATCTCGCCCGAGCTCAACTACCGCACCGAATCGATCGCCGGCTCGGACCCGTCCGGGCTCATCCAGTCGCTGCACGGCCAGATGCGCAAGGCGGAGGCGACCCTTTCCGAGGACCTCGCCAAGGGCGGGGTGTTCGTCGTCGCCGATGGCCCCATCAACGACCTGTCTGCCACCGAGAAGGTCGGCTTCATCAAGACCCACCGCCGCCCCTACCTGAGCGACGAGCGCATCGGGATCGTCGGGGCGCTGCGAGCTGGTGAGCGCACCCCGTTGTTCCTCATCGGCGCCGGCGGCGCCTACCCCCGATACTCCTGGTACCTGCGCCTGGCCGATATTGCACACGGCCATGCCTGGTCCGGCATCGCCCGCGCCGAGGTCTCCAGCCACCTCGACCTCGGTACCGCCCAGCGGATGGCGGGGCGGGTCACCGCCGTGATCCCCGGCGTCGCCTCCGAGCCGCACATCGATCCAAGGGCCCCGCAGAACCTGGTCCCGATCGCCGCCCTCGAACGGGAGTTGCGGAGACGCATGGGCGACCCCGCCTTCGTCTACCGTGAGCTGCGAGCTGCCACCTTGGGCGGGGTGCTGACATGACCGAGAACAGTGTTGGACGGGTGCTGGGGACCGAGCACACTTCGACGAGCGAGTTTCGGGTCGTGCTCGACGACGACGAGTACCTCCAACTCGACGACCTCGTCGTGGTCCGCACCCAGGTCCCCAAGTACGGAGAGGTGCGCACCTACGGCGTGGTCACCGAGGCCCAGGCCGTGTACGAAGGGGCCCAGTACGAATCCGACACCCATCGCATCGCCGCCGAGGGCATCCTTCCCGGCGCCAAGGTGCGCTCGGCACAGGTGCAGGTGACCCGCGTCGATCCCGAGCTCTGGGTCTCCGCCGACCCCGGCGAGATCGTCGAGCGCGCCCGCGGTGACGAGCGAGACAAGGCCCTGTACGTCGATGAGATGGGCCGCCCGCTGCCGATCGGCATCGGACGCGACGGTGACCCCGTTCCCATCGACCTCGACTTTTTCGACGGGCGCAAGGGTGGGCACATGTCGATCTCGGGGATCTCCGGGGTCGCCACCAAGACGTCGTTCGCTCTGTTCTTCCTCCGCCTGCTCTCGGCCCGCCCCGACGTGGTCGGCGAAGGCGCAGCCAATCTGCGCATCCTCGTGTTCAACGTCAAGGGCGAGGACCTGCTGTGGCTGGACAAGCCGAACAACGTCTTCACCCCAGACGATGCGACGAAATGGGAACTGCTCGGCGTTGCCCCTACCCCGTTCCCCTCCGTGGGGTTCTGGGCGCCGCCACGGCCCCGCAGCGGTGACGTGCTCGTCCCGGACACCGGCGGCAGGCAGGAAGGGGTGGATGCCTTTGCCTGGACGCCCCGCGAGTTCATCGACGAAGGCCTGCTGCGATTTCTGTTCACCGACGCGTCGGACTTCCGCAATCAGCTGTCGTTCATCGAGGAGCGGGTGCGTTCCCAGTTGCGGCGGTTCGGCATCGATGTCGACGGTGTGCCGGGGGCGGTCGTGCTGCGCGATCCGGCCGATGTCGATGACCCGCGCCGGGCGGTCGTACCCCACCGCGGCGAGCGGGTGATCGTCGATCTGCGGACGATGATCGATGCCATCGCCGGGTACATCGACCCGGAGGAAGGCGAACCCGACCAGCGCTGGACCGGGAGGGTCCAGGGCGGCACTGTGTCCGCTTTCATCCGCCGCCTCCATGCTGCGGAGAACCGGCTCGGGCACCTGATCAGGGCAGGCGAGAGCAGGCGCATCGATCGGGCAGCGGCCCAGGTGACCGTGGTGGCGATCCAATCCCTCCACGACCTCGGGCAGCGGTTCGTCGTCGGTGCCCTGCTCGCCGAGACCTTCGACGAGAAGGAGCAGACGGGACACCGCCTCCCGCTCTCGGTCGTGGTGCTCGACGAGTTGAACAAGTACGCCCCGCGCGACGGTGCCAGCCCGCTCAAGGAGATGTTGATCGACATTGCCCAGCGCGGGAGGAGCCTCGGTGTCCTGCTGGTCGGCGCCCAGCAGACCGCATCCAAGGTGGCTCCCGAGGTGATGGAGAACGCGGCGATCAAGGTGGCGGGCCGGCTCGACGCCGCCGAGGCGGAGCGCGCCGAGTACGGGTGGATGCTGCCGTCGACCAGGGCCAGGGCCCGGCTGCTCAAACCGGGCACGATGGTGTTGTCCCAGCCTTCGATCCCGGTGCCACTCGTGCTCGACTTCCCCTTCCCGCCGTGGGCAACTCGCAAGGAGGAGGTCGACACCTCCGACAGCGATCCGTTCGAGGGGTTGTGAGGGTTCTCCACACGTCGGACTGGCATGTCGGTAAGAAGCTCGGACGCTACGACCGCTCGGACGAGCACCGCGAGGTGATCGATGAGGTCGTCGGCATCGCCGACAGCGAAGACGTCGATCTGGTGCTCCATTCGGGTGACCTGTTCGACCGTCCGTTGCCTCCCATCGATGCCCTCAACATCGCCCTCGACGGCCTGGTCGGGCTCAGCCGCCGCGGGCAGCGCCCGGTGGTGGTGATTGCGGGCAACCACGACTCTCCCGGGTTCTTCGATGCGCTGGCTCCCTTCCTGGGCACGGTCAACGTGCACCTGGTGGGTGGCATCAAACGCCCCGACGACGGTGGCGTGCTCGACCTCGCCACCGCGGCGGGCCGGGCGGTGGTGTCCGCGTTCCCGTTCCTGCGCCAGGGGAGGAGCTTCGAGGTATGGGAGCCACCGGAGGAGCATTACAAGAAGTACGCCGATCGTCTTCGCGGGATCTCAGAGGCGTATAGCGCCCACGCCTCAGAGATCGCAGGGACCGATGCCGTCACCTTCCTCATGGCGCACTTCCTGGTCGGTGGCTCCAAGGTGCACGGGCACGGCGCGCCGCGCGGCGAGCGCGAGCTACACATGGGTGAGGCGTACGCGGCGACCGCGGAGGCTATCCCCCCCGGCCCGCAGTATGTGGCCCTCGGTCACATCCATGCACCGCAACGAGTGCCGGGAGCCAAGGTCCCCGCCGAGTACGCCGGTTCGCTGCTGGAGCTCGATTTCGGTGAGGCGGGTGAGCAGAAGCGGGTGGTGATCGTCGATGTCGAGCCCGGCTTGCCCGCCTCCGTCCGTTCGGTCCCGCTGGAGGCGGGGCGCCGCCTCCTTCGTCCCCGTGGCTCGTGGGACGAGATCCTCGGTATGGACGGCATCCACGACGCCTATCTCGACCTCACCGTCGACACCGCAGGGCCCGACCCCGGCCTCGCCGAGCGTGCCCGCGACGAATTCGACTACGTCGTCAAGGTCAGGCCCGAGTATCCCCGTGCCGAGGCCGAGCGCCCCGCCACCGACCACCGGACGTTCACCGAGCAGTACCACGACTACTACGTCGCCGGCAACGAAACAGAGCCGCCGGAGGCCTTGATCGAAGCGTTCACTTCGGTCCTCGAGGAGGTGACGGGTGCGGCCGGTTGAGCTGCGGCTGAGGAACTTCCGGTCGTTTTTCGGCGACGACTTCACCTTCGACTTCCGCGACCGTCACCTCGTCGGGGTGGTCGGACCGATCGGCAGCGGAAAGTCGTCGATCCTCGATGCGATCGCCTTCGCCCTCTACGGTCGGACGCCGACGGTTGGGCGAGGGACCAAGGCACTCATCCACCAGCGCGCCGAGCATGCCGCGGTTGCTCTCCGCTTCGACGTCGACGGAGAGTTGTGGGAGGCGCAACGAATGTTGCGCAGGAAGGGGGCAGGAGATCACGCTCTGTACCGGCTCGCCGACGATACCGCCGACGCCGAGAAGCTCGAACAGGTCATCGGCGAAGCCGAGGTCAACGAGCGCGTCGCCGAGTTGCTCGGCCTCGATTTCGACGCCTTCGGCAGGTCCGTCCTGCTCGCCCAGGGCCGTTTTGCCGACTTCCTCATGGCGCGACCGGGGGAGCGGGACAAGGTGCTCAAGGGCGTCTTCGGCCTCGGGCGCATCGACGGGATGCGGGCGGTTGCCAAGGAGCGCGCTCGGGAGGCCGAGATCGAAGCGGAGAAGGCGACGGTGTCGGTGCAGCACCTCGCCGAGCTGGAGGCGGCGACCGCGGCGAGAAAGGAAGGCCTTGCCGCCGGCGTCGAGCGCCTCACCGCCCTGGAGGCTGTCGAGCCCGAGGTACGCACGATCACCGCTGCTATCGAGACTGCCACCTCGGAGCAACAGACCGCCGAGTTGTACCTGAAGGAACTGCGCACGCTGATCGAGGCGTTTCCGGACGATGATGCCGTCTCGACCATCCTGTCCATTGCCCGCGACGCCGCCGAGCGGCGAGTGGCGACGGCGGAGTCCCTCGTGCAGGCAACGGACGGTCTCGAAGCCGTCGAGGCCCAATCCAAGGTTGCGCAGATCACCCGTAGCACCCTGGAGGGGGCGACCGCACTGCTCGCTGCAGGCCAGGAGCAGCAGGCGGCGGTGAGCGAAGCCGACGAGGCGCTTGGACGCGGGAAGGAGCGTCTGGGACAAGCGGTCGCCGAGGTTGCCGGTCAGGCCGATCGCGTCGCCCTCGCCTCGCGCCAGGCGGGGCTGGCTGCCGATGCGGTCGCCGATCGGTCGGCTGCGCTGGCGGCAGCCGAGACCGGGTACCACGAGGCCATGCACGCCGACATGGCGACAAGCCTGCGTCGCCGGCTCCACGAAGGAGAGCCCTGCCCGGTGTGCGAACAGGCCGTTGCTACCGTCCCCACCGTCTCGGCCGAGGGCGCCGATGTCGGGGCAGCCCTCTCCGCTCTGGAGGCAGCTCGCCGGGACCGTGCCCGCGCCGAGGAGACCAACACCAAGGCGTCCGCCGCCCTGGAGTCGGCGAAGACCGCTCACGAGGATGCCACTCGACGAAGCGCAGAAGCCGAAGCAACTGCCGGGGAGCTCGAGCAACGCCAGGGGCAGCTCAGGGTTGTGGCAGCCGCAACGACCTCCGAACTGACAACCCTCGTCGGATCGCCAGATATCGAGGCCACCGTCGACGCGATGCGCCAGGAGGTGGCAGCGTCGGCCGGAGCGCACGACGCGGCGAAGACGGCACGGGAAAATGCCAGGGCCGATCACGATGCCGCCATTGAATCGGAACAGGTATCAGCCAAGCGACTTGCCGACCTCAGGGTCACGCTCACCGGGATCGCGGCCCGTATCGACGATGCGCCCGAGATTGCCGACGACGTGGACAGCATCGCCGATGGCGCCGCTACGTTGCGCACCATGGTCGACCAGTCGGCCCGTGACACGACGAAACGTCGCGATCAGGCAGCCACCATCGCCCGCGACCATGCCAAGGAGCTGGGACACCTGATGGACGACTCGGGAGTCACCGGTTCGTTCGATGAGGCGCTCGGTGGGCTGCGATCCCGCGTCGAGGTGCATCGCGACGAGATCACCGGTGCCGAGCAGCAGCTCGAGGGCAAGGCCGACCAGATCGAACTCAGGGACGCACATGTGGCCGCGATGAAGACCTATCAGGCGCTAGCCGGTGACCTCACCGACGCCCGATTCGT
The DNA here is from genome assembly GCA_036985755.1 of Acidimicrobiia bacterium. Classification (GTDB taxonomy): domain Bacteria; phylum Actinomycetota; class Acidimicrobiia; order Spongiisociales; family UBA5794; genus JACZST01. The sequence goes on from BTQG01000074.1 coordinate 11,179, forward strand.
TCGATTCCTGCTCGACGAGGAGCGTCGCAGCCTGGCCGAGCTCGGCAGCGAGCATTTTCAGCGGCTCAGCAACGGCCGGTACCGGTTCACCGAGGACGGCGCCTTCGACATCGTCGACCTCACCACGGCCGAGGCGGTGAGAAAGGCGGACAGTTTGTCCGGCGGCGAGACCTTTCTCGCCTCGCTCGGGCTCGCCCTCGCTCTCGCCGAGATCGTCGCTCGGGGCGGGGGCCGCCTCGACGCCTTCTTCCTCGACGAAGGTTTCGGCACACTCGACCTCGAACATCTCGATCTCGCCATGGAAGGCATCGAGTCGCTGGTCGGCGAAGACGGAAACCGCCTGGTGGTGGTGGTCAGCCACGTGCCGGAGCTGCGGCACCGGGTCGAGGATCTCATCGAGCTGGACCGCAACCCCACCACCGGCGATACCAGGGTGCTCAGCGGGTGAGGCCTCTCGATCACATCACGGTTATCGAGCTCGCCGGCATCGGACCGGTTCCCTTTGCCGGGATGATCCTCGCCGGGATGGGCGCCGACGTGATCCTGGTCGACCGTCCCGGGGGACCCGGGGAGCCCGATCTGCTGAGAAGCGGCGTAGCCCGCGGCAAGCGGTCGGTCGCCATCGACCTGAAACATCCCGACGGGGTTTCGAGCCTGCTCCGGCTGGTCTCGGATGCCGACGCCCTGCTCGAAGGGTTTCGACCCGGAGTGGTGGAGCGACTCGGCATCGGTCCCGACGACTGCTTGGCGGTCAACCCGAACCTTGTGTACGGGCGGATGACGGGGTGGGGACGCCACGGTCCCTACGCCGGCATGGCGGGGCACGACATCAACTACATCGGGCTGGTCGGCGCACTACACGCCATCGGGGATGCCGAGAAATCGATTCCCCCGCTCAACCTGATCGGCGACTACGGGGGCGGAGGCATGTACCTGGTGGCCGGGCTCCTTGCCGGGCT
>BTQG01000075.1:0-12103 GCA_036985755.1 Acidimicrobiia bacterium
TCTCCCTACGCAGGATGGTCAACTCGCGGTCCTTGAGTGAGCCGAGCTCGGTGTCTCCGATGTGGACCGTTCCCTCGGTGAGGTTGTCCAGACCGGCAAGCGTGTGCAGCAGGGTCGATTTACCCGATCCCGAGGGTCCCATGATGGCGGTGAACTGCTTGCCGGCGAACTCGGCGGAGACGCCGTCGAGGGCGCGGACCGTTGCGGTGCCCTCTCCATAGATCTTTACGCCATTGTGCATGCGCGCCGCCGCGCCATTCGTACTGGTGCCTTCCACCATGATGTGCTCCTCGAGCAAGCCTTCGATGAGGCGTGAACAGTAGGTGCGCCGGGAATACAAGACGGAGCTCCGACGCGCAGGGGCCCCGGGAGTCGTCTCCCGGGGCCCACAGCCGACACAGCCGGTGTTAGGCGGCCGGGCGCAGTGTCTGGGGGCCGTCCCCGCACGGATCGAGGATGATGACCCGCCCGATGACGGCCGGCTCTGTGCCATGGAGTTTCGCCCCCGTCAGAACCAGCAGGCGTGCCGTGGCGAGGCGGATGCGAGCGATCCGGCGCGGCGACCCGCGGTTGTGTCTGAGCGAACCATTGCCGCCGCCGGCGATCTTGGTGAGCTCGGCCATTCGAGCGGTTCCGAGTTGGTGGCTGTGCAACATCACTGGTCCCCTTTGATGGTTTCGTTTCCGATATAGGCCTGGAGGACGGCCGCCGTCTCCGGCACCACGTTCTTGCGTAAGGCGTATTCCTTCTCATTGCCGATCAGCACCTTCACCAGGCCCGCGGCGCGCAGCAGCATCATGTGGTGGTGCAGCGTCGACTTCGAGACGTCGAGCTCTTCGGCCAGCTCGTGGAGCGACGCTGGTCCCCGGTTCAGGTAACGCAAGATGCGCAAGCGCCGCTCGTCGCCGAGTGCCTTGTACGTCTTGATCAGCCAGCCGGGCGGGGCGTCTGGATCGGCGCCCATGTACTCGTCCGCTACCGGATACGCCATGATCAGGTGGTCGGGTGCATCGGTGAAGATCACCCAGGGCCGCCCGGCGACGGTCGGGAGCAGCAGGATCGGCCTGGTGTACCTGGCCTGCTCGATCGAAATCCCGTTTGTGGTGAGCTCTACCAGCCGTTCCGCCGACATCCGCTTCGCCATACTCCGGCGCGCCTCGATATCGCGTTCGAGAATCGAGCGGAAGGCTTCTTCGTGTTCGGCGAAAGCATCCTTCTGCAGGCCCCGCATCGCGCTGGCGATGCTTTCGGAGGTCTCCTGGGGAGACATCTCCAGCAGATGCTGGATCGTGTCCCGCCACCGCTTGTGATCGGCGAATACGGGCAGGGCGAGTAACGGCTCGAGGGCGCCGGCGTCGCCCTCGGCCGCTGCGCTCAAGAGATCGGCGTCGGCGCGGCGCGAGCTCTTCAGCTCTACCAGGCGGGTCCTCAGATCGACGGGATCCATGGCCTGGACGTGATCGATGAATTCGTCGACGGTGCTGCCGCTCGGAAGGTCGGCGAGGATCGCCAGGACCGAGATCCACACGTCCCCGGCGCCGACACGCTGGATGGCTTGTGTGGTCGCTTCCGACATGGAGGCGGTGATTCCGGCAAACCAGTCGGCTCCGAGGCCGTATTCCTCGAAGTCCTGCACCATGTCGTTGCAGCCCTCGAGCAGCCAGAGCACGATGAGCAGGTCTGCAGCGGAGTGCAACGCAAGGTCGACGACCGGCTCTTTGCTCTCCTTGGCGGTGAAGTCCCTCACCCGGGGTTCCATACTCATCGTATGCTCCTGAACCAGTCGCCGTTGTAGACGATTCCCGAATCATTCGAAATATATCGAACGCAGAGAAAAATGTCAAGATGACCGAGACATCAGCGACGCATGAGCCAAGGAAAACCCGGGCCAGGCCCGGGTCCTCCCTGCGTGCGACTTGCGAACGTGCCTTTAGCGAGCTCCGAGCTGGAGCGTGACCGTTCCGCGATCGGCGATCTCGATTGTCACCGTGTCTCCGGCGCTGTGGCGCCGCAGGGCGGTGATCAGCTCGTCCATGGTGCGGACGGGAGCACCATCGACGGAGGTGATCACCTCACCTACGGCGATTCCGGCACCGGAGGCCGACGACGATTCGGTCACCTCATCGACGGTGACCCCGACCGGCATCACGCCGCTTTCAGCGATCGGCTGATAGGCGGTGCTGCCGAGAATCCCCAGCAGCGCATGGGAGGCGGACCCGGTCTCGATGATTTCTGTGGCGACGCGTTCGACGATTTCGATCGGAGTGGCGAAGCCGATGCCTTCGATGCCGAGTTGGCTGGCGCCGACCGCAGTGGTGATGCCGATCAGCTCGCCGCCGGAGTCGACCAGAGCGCCGCCGCTCGACCCGTTGGTGATTGGAGCATCGGTCTGGATCATGCCGAAGAGGACGACGTCGGGACCGGTACGCACCTCACGGCCAAGGGCGGAGATCACACCCACCGACAGCGACGGTCCGCCATCGAGGCCAAGCGGGCTTCCGACGGCGATGGCGGGCATGCCGACGATGAGGTTGTCTGTGGAGCCGAGCGCCAGCGGTTCGAGGTCTGCCGTCTCCACCTCCAATACGGCAACGTCGGTGACGGGGTCGGTGCCTACGATTGTGGCGTCATACACCCGACCATCGGAGAGCACGACCTTGACCGCGGTAGATCCATCGACCACGTGGTTGTTGGTGATGATGTGACTGGGATCGAATACGACCCCCGATCCTGAGGCCGTCGGCAGGAACTGGCCGTTCTGGATCGAACCCACTTGTACGGTGACGATGCTCGGGATGACGGTGACGCCGACCGCTGCCGGGTCAATCGTGAGGGCGGTCAGGATGTTGGTCTCGGACGGAGTGGCCGGCTCGGTCGGTGTCGCAACCTCGACGACGACGGGCGCTGCCGGTTCGTTGTCGATCAGGAGGGCGGCGGAGGCTCCAGAAACTGCGCCTATGACGAGTGCGGCGGCGAGGATCGCGATCCATCCACCCCTCTTCCGTCGTGGCGGTTTGGATCCGAGGGGCGCCGGCTTGCTTGTAGGGGGTTCGTAGCCGATGTAGGTGCCGCTGCCGCTGGTCATCGTCATGGAGAGTCCTCGTGTCTGCTCGCTTACCCATGTCAACGGCGCGACCGGCGTGTTTGATCCTGAGAGTCGCATGAGATTTGACGAGACGGGCTGGGGACGGTCAGCGCTTCGGCAACAACGCCAGTTGGCGAGACTGGGCGATCAGCCGCCCGGTGGTGTCCCACACCTCGCCGTCCTCTTCGAGGAACCCCCCGGTGATGAAGCGCGTGGTGAAGGCACATGCCAGCCAACCGTCGCGTACCGGCACGCCGCGCACGTGGGTGGTGAGCTCGACCGTCGGGGTCCACGCCGGTGGCTGGTCGGCATTGAAGATGGCAGGCGGGAAACCGTCGACGGCGACAAGGAGGGCGAAGGTGTCGATCGCCTCCCCGTTGCGGAGTCGGAACCATCCCCTGATGCGCGGCTGCCGCGGGCCTTGGGAGGGGAGGGGCACGTCGTCGGGGTGGAGCCGCACCTCGACCTTGGCGAAGAAGGGCGGGGGGAATGGATCGGCGGGCTCTACTCCGACACACTCGTCAGGTGCTGGCAACTCGGGCGGTCCCGCTTCGAAGCGCTTCAGGGCGCTGGAAGGCTGCAGATCTCCAAAGGTTCCCTGCAGCGCCACCAGCGAGTGTCGGGGATCGTTGAGACGGGCCTGGACCGTGGCGAAGCGTTTTCCCGTCTTGACCAGGTCGGTGTCGATGGTGACGGGCCCAGGACCGACCGGGTTGAGATAGTGGGCGGTGACCGTCACCGGGTTGGGGCGCTCGGCGACTCGAGCCATGGCGCGTGCCGCCAATGCCATCAGGTACCCGCCGTTGGCGGCCCCAGCTATGTTCCACCCCGGCTCGACCGCGCCCTGGTATACGTCACCCATCACATGATGGACCGCGGTGGCGGAGGCAAACGACATGCAGTCGCCTATCTTCGTCCATCGCACGTGCTTAGGGTCACGTGAGTGTGACTCCAAGCACGTGCGACGAGTTTGTTAGGTGCTGGTCAGCTGCAGCCGGTCGTGTCTCCGCAGGTGAGGCACACGTAACAGGAGCCGTTGCGAACGGTCATGTGGCCGCATGCCTGGCATGCGGGCGCATCTCCCATCATCTCGCCCAGCGAGTACTCGGCGGCCACAGTGGCCACCGCGGCCTGGGTCGCGCCGCCGTTGAGTGCCGCCGCCACCGCAGCGGCTGCAGTTGACGGTGATTTCCGATGTGGTGGCGGGGCCGGCGCTACCGGGGTAGATGGCACCTCGACGAATTCTGCATCGACGAACTCGGCAGCGGCCACCTGGGCATCGATGTCCGATTCCATGGCAGCATCGGTGAGATCCAGCTGCATGCCGGCCTCGACGGCGAGACCCTCCGGCGGTTCCGGCAGATCCCCCGACCGGTTCGGCGGCACCTGCACCAGATCGTCGCGTTCCAGATACTCGACTCCGAGGGCCCGAAACACGTAATCGATGATCGAGTTCGACATCTTGATGTTCGGATGACCCTCCACTATCCCCCTGGGCTCGAAGGTCTGGAAGGTGAACGTGTCGACGAACTCCTCCAGCGGGACCCCGTACTGGAGGCCCTTGGAGACCGCAATCGCAAAGCAGGACAGGATGCCGCGCAGCGTTGCACCCTCCTTGGCCAGATCGATGAACACCTCGCCCAGCGTCCCGTCTTCGTACTCTCCGGTGCGCAGGAACACTTTGTGTCCCCCGACGCGAGCCTCCTGGGTGAAGCCGTTCCGCTTCGGCGCCAGCAGGAACCGCGGGCGCAACAGGTCGTGATACGCCTGGCTCGGCGATGTTCCTGGCTGGAACATCCCGGCGTGGATCTGAACCTCGAGATCCACGGCCTCTGCCAGCTCCGTGGATAGTTCGCCGGTGGCGCTGTCATCGGTCGTCGTCGATAGCGGCTGTGATGCCTTCGAACCATCCCGATACAGCGCCATCGACTTCAGCCCGAGCTCCCACGACATCCGGTACGACTCGGCGATGTCGGCGACCGTCGCCTCGTTTGGCATGTTGATGGTCTTGGAGATCGCGCCTGAAATGAACGGCTGGGCCGCCGCCATCATCTTGATATGGCCGTGGTAGTGGATGAACCGCTTCCCGTACTTTCCGTTGCGGTTGGCGGTGTCGAACACCGCGAGATGTTCTTTCTTCATTCCCGGTGCGCCTTCGATCTCCTGTCGGCCGCATACGACATCGTTGGCCTCGCGGATGTCGTCGTCGGAGAACCCAAGCTCATGCAGCATCGAGAACCCGAGCCCGTTGTACTGCTCGGCGGTGAATCCGAGGCGCTGCATCGTCTGCTCGCCGAGGGTCCATTGGTTGAAGGCAAAACCGAGCTCGAAGACCGAAGGCAGGGTCTGCTCGATCTTGCCGATGTCCTCTGCGGTGAAACCCTTGACCATCAGCGTCGCCGCGTTGATATGCGGTGATCGCTGGAGATCCAGGGTGCCGACGACATATTCGATGATCGACCTGATGTGGTCTGCCGTATACCCGAGCCGGTGCAACGCAGGGGCGACGGAGCGGTTGGCGATCTTGAAATAGCCGCCCCCGGCGAGCTTCTTGAACTTGACCAGGGCGAAATCCGGCTCGACCCCTGTGGTATCACAGTCCATCAGGAGGCCGATGGTCCCGGTCGGAGCCAACGTGCTGGCCTGGGCGTTGCGGTACCCATGCTCCTCACCGAGTTGCACGGCGCGGTCCCACGACTCGCGGGCGGTCGCCACCAGGTCATCGGGGCAGGCCTCGGGGTCGATACCGCTCACATGGTGGGACACACCGTTGTAGTCGCTCTGCGGCGCGTTGTGGGCGGCCCTGCGGTGGTTCCGCATCACCGCAAGCATTGCATCGCGATTCTCTGCGAACTTGGGGAAGGGCCCGAGCACGCCCGCCATCTCGGCAGAGGCCGCGTAGGCGTCTCCGGTGAGCACGGCGGTCAGCGCACCGGCGATCGCCCTGCCCTCATCGGAGTCATAGGCGATGCCGATCCGCATCAGCAGCGAACCGAGGTTGGCGTAACCGAGGCCAAGCGTGCGGTAGTCGTACGATCCCTGGGCGATGTGCTTGGACGGGAACTGGGCCATCGTGACCGAGATCTCGAGCATGATCGTCCACAGCCTGATGGCGTGCCGGTAGCCGTCGATGTCGAACACCCCTGTCGGATCGTCGTAGAACTGACCGAGGTTCAGCGACGCCAGGTTGCAGGCGGTGTTGTCGAGAAACATGTACTCGCTACAGGGGTTCGACGCCCGGATCTCTCCCCCTGCCGGCGAGGTGTGCCATTCGTTGACCGTGGTATGGAACTGCAGCCCGGGGTCGGCGCTTGCCCATGCCGCATCGGCGATCTGATGCCACAGATCCCGTGCCCTCACCGTCTTTACCGTGCCGCCGGTCCTGGCGACGAGGTCCCAGTCGTCGTCGGTGATCACCGCATGGACGAACTCGTTGGTCACCCGAACCGAATTGTTGGAGTTCTGGCCTGCCACCGTGGCATAGGCCTCGCCGTTGAAGTCCGACGGGTAGCCGGCGGCGACGAGTGCCCTGACCTTGTCCTCCTCGCGTGCCTTCCACGAGATGAATGCTTCTACATCAGGGTGATCGATGTCGACGATGACCATCTTGGCGGCCCGCCGCGTCGTTCCGCCGGACTTGATCGCCCCCGCTGCCCGATCGCCGACCTTGAGAAAGCTCATCAGCCCCGATGACTTGCCCCCACCAGAAAGCGGCTCTCCTTCTGCCCTGATGTTTGAGTAGTTGGCGCCGGCTCCCGCGCCCATCTTGAACAGCCTCGCCTCGCGGACCCACAGGTCCATGATCCCGCCGGGGTTCACCAGGTCGTCATCGACCGACATGATGAAGCAGGCATGCGGGGAGGGGCGGCTGTACGAATCGGGCGACTCGACGTTCTCGCCCGTTTCCGGATCCACATACCAGAAACCCTGCGGCGAACCTTCGATGCCGTACTGATGGTGGAGCCCCGTGTTGAACCACTGCGGCGAGTTCGGCGCCGCCATCTGGTGGAGCAGCATGTAGGCGAGCTCGTCCTGGAATGCCTGGGCATCGTCCGCTTCTGCGAAGTACCCGTGCTGTTCTCCCCACCAGCGCCACGTGCTCGCCAGTCGATGGATGACCTGACGGGCCGAGGTCTCCGCACCGATCTCCGGGCTTCCCTCATCATCGAGGATGGGTTGAGCATCGTCGTCGAGCTGGGGAACGCCCGCCTTGCGGAAGTACTTGGAGACCATGATGTCGCCGGCGACCTGCGACCAGGCGGCAGGTACTTCGGCATCCTCCATCTCGAAGACCACCGACCCGTCCGGGTTGGAGATCCGGGAATCCCTTTTCACCCAATCGACGGTCTCGTAAGGGTCCTCGCCGGCTTTGGTAAACCGGCGCTCGATCTGTAAACCCTTTTTCATCGGTCCTCCCTCGGCCGGCACCGACCCGGCGTTATCCACATAGTTACCCACCACCACTAGATGTTGGGGTAGGGAAGTGCAAGAACCCCAAGATCTAGCGTGCTACACGAGTGTAATTACACGCGTGTGTTCCGTCAACTACTTCGTTCGTGTCGTCTGACTCCTGTGACGCGATTGCCCCGGCCGATATTTTCACCGGTCGGGGAAGATGCGCTATTTGTAGACCACGCGCTCGCTGTGGGCAAGCGGATACGCTCGGTGTTTTTCGCGACGACGGGATCGTTTTCGCGACACGGCGTTTGTGTCGGTCACCAGCCCCCGGCCCCTTGGTCTCCGGCCGGAAGCACACGAGTTTGCGCCAATTCGAGCTTGCGACTTGCGACTTGTGACTCGCGACTCGCGAATCGCCACTTGCGACTCACCCGCTCGCTTCTCGGGCGCGCTCTTCGAGGATGCCCTCGACTTCGACGATGTCCCCGGGACAGGTCTCGCTGGCCTTCCAGTAGCAGAACCCGGTGGGGAGAAAGAACACCTGGAAGAGAGAAAGACCGAGCGCCCAGTTGAACGGTGGAGGCACCGCCCGCTCGATCGCAGAAGCGGTGGCGGCGGTAGTGGCGGCGCCAAGCGATCGGCCGACGCCGTTGACCAGATTCCCCATCCCGTAGATGGTGCCGCGATGTTCCGGCAGGTTGACGTCGGTGATCAGCGCAAACCAGTTGGGAGAGTCTGCCGAGGTCAAGGCGAGAGCGAGGATCGCAGCCACGAAAGCGGCGCCCACCCACGGGTTACTCACCAGGCTGCGGAACACGTCGCCGACGAGGACCACCGTGCTTGCGCCTTCTGTCACTTCGAGGCCGCGCAGCGGGATCCAGAAAAAGGCGAGGAAGAAGGGAATTGCGGCAAGGATTCCGAAAGCCGACAGGAGGGCGCGTCCTCGCAAGGTTCGCCGTTGCAGCCGGTCTCCGAGATGCCCGAATGCGATCGAGAACAGAGCGCCAACGGTGAACAGCGCCGCAAACAGGCCACCGACGCGGGTGCCGGTCGCCGCGCCGTAACCCTCGGCGATGACCTTCTGCTGGTACAGCAGCGGCACCCAGATCAGCGAGCCGTAGGCGAACTGAGCGGTGAGGCCCTGCAGGATCAGCCACAGGTTGGTTCGGCGCTGGAACAAGGAAGGGAGCTGTGAGCGGTCGATGCGGTACTCGTAGTCGCCGCCGGCTTCGTAGAGCGCGGCCAGCGCCGGCTCCTTGTAGCCGCGCGGGGCCTCGAAGGTGGGGATATACAGGAGGGCAAACAGGGACCCGGCGGCTGCGATCACGACCAGCGGGATCCGGAAGTTCTCCGCACCCAACTGGGATGCAAGCAGTGCGCCGACCACCCCCCCGACGCCCTGTGAGATGCCCCAAAAGCTCATCGCAAAGCCCCGTCTTGCCGGTCCGATGAAGTCGGAGATGACCGAAAACGCGATCGAGGCGATCGAGCCGAGCCCGACGGCGACCACCATTTGCCACAGCGCCAGTTGCCAGAACGTGCCCGCCGTCGCCGAGAGCAGGGTTCCCCCCGACCAGATGATCGTTCCCCAGAACAGCAGTGGCTTTCGGGATCGAGCGTCCCCCGCGTAACCCCAGGCGACGGCGGTGAGGGCAGTGACGAGGATGGTCGCGCCCGAGAGCACGCCGATGGCGATCTCCGACGTGCCCAGCGTGTCGGAAACCGGCAGCACCATCGACGGGAGCATCACCAGCGCCGCGTTGTCCAGCGAGGCGAGGATGACGAACACAACGATCGTATAGGCGACGTGGGCAGGACCGCCCCACCAGGCGGGATGGCGAACGTTCATAGCAGCCGACGACCCGGTTCCGGGTCAGTCTGTGGGGCCTGGCTCGGGTCTCTTCGGATCCATCGACTCGACCGGAGGCGACGTCACCGGCGGCGGCAGATCTGAGACCTTGCCGAACGGAGCCCACCATGCCATCACCAGGCCGAGGACGATCCCGAGCAGGGGGAGGATCCACAGCAAGTCGCTATGCAGTGGTATCGCCCCCCACAGGAACAGCGAAACGCCGAGCAGGAACCCGAGGAAGAACCCTGAGATCGCGCCGAGGAATGGTCTGCCTTTCATGGCCTTCTCCTTCCTGCGGCAAGGGTGCCGGCGCCGGCAAGAACGGTGAGGGCGGCAGCAGCGACGGCGACGCCGCCGGGGCTCCCTGCGATGGAGACGGTGACAATCGCCTCACAATCTGCGACACCATCGTGGATGTGCCACGCCGTTACCTGCATGCCACCGGTTCCTTGCGGGGTGAAGCTCGGCAGGTCGTAGGTGTAGGCCCCGGAGTCGCCGACCTCTTTCGTGTCTCCGCTCCATCCCACGATCTGCCAGGACACGCGCGGAAGCCGGATCACCACGCCGCCACGAAAGGAGATCTCCTTGTCGCTGGGCTCGGCGCTGGGCCCGAGGTCACCGCTGTAACCAACCGTTGCCGATAGCGGTGCTTCGAATATCTCGCTCCTGGGGCGGGCGGCGTCGAGGACAGCGTCGGTGGTCTTGTCGGGGAACGTGGCCGAGCCGCGGCAGTCGCCGCGAGTGATCTCGGCTGCCGCCGGAGTCGCTACGACACCGACGAGGACCGCGGTGAGCATCCCGAGCAGCAATACGGTGGCTACACGCCGGTGCATCTGTACCTTCCGATCTTCCGCGTGGCACGATCCTACGGTGTGCCGTGCGCCGTCGCCGGTATTCTCGGCGAGGTTCTATGGATGAGCTCACCCCATCGTGGCAGCCGACCGAGGCGATCATCGCCAATGCCAATCTGAGCGCGCTGATGGCCGACGCCGGCTTCCGGTACTACGACGATTTGCACCGCTGGTCGGTCCTCGACCCGATCGGGTTCTGGGGAGCGGTCATCGACCGCCTCGGAATCGTGTTCAGCCGGCCCCCGGAAACCATCGTCGACGGCACCGCCGAGCATCCGACCTGGCTTCGCGGAGCAAGGATGAACATCGTCGACTCGTGCTTCACCGCGGCCTCGCACCGCACCGCAGTTGTGTACCGCAGGGGCGGGGTGAACCTGCGGCTCACCTACGGGGAGCTGAAGGCAGAGGTTGCACGGTTCGCCAACGCTCTCTCCGCCCGGGGAATTGGTCCGGGGGACCGCGTGGCGCTGGCCATGTCGATGACGATCGAATCGGTCATCGCCTATCTGGGCACGATCGCCGCTGGAGCCGTCGTCGTATCCATCGCCGACTCGTTCGCCGCCGACGAGATCGCCACCAGGCTCCGGCTCACCGAGCCGGTGTTGATGGTCACGCAAGACCGGCTGAAACGTTCCGGCCACCTGCTGCCCATGTACGACAAGGTCGTGGAAGCGGGGGCCGAGCAGTGTGTAGTGGTCGAGACCGGAGCGCCCGTCGAGCTTGGTCGAGACGATGTCACCTGGGGGGCTTTCCTCAGCGAGGATCCGACGCTCACCACCGTCCAGCAGGAGCCGAGAGCCCTGAGCAACATCCTGTTCTCTTCCGGAACCACCGGTGAGCCGAAGGCGATCCCGTGGACCCACGTAACCCCGATCAAGGCGGCCATGGACGGCAGATACCACCAGGACATACACCGCGATGACATCGTTGCCTGGCCGAGCAACCTGGGTTGGATGATGGGGCCATGGCTCATCTACGCCACCCTCATCAACGATGCCTGCTTTGCCCTCTATGACGACGTGCCCACCGGTCGCGGCTTTGTCGAGTTCGTCGCAGATGTTGGTGTCACCGTGCTCGGGCTCGTGCCCTCGATTGTCTCGGTGTGGCGATCAGCCGGCGTGCTCGACGATTCTCCGTGGTCCCAAGTCAGGGTGCTGTCGTCGACCGGAGAGGTATCGGCGCCGGACGACTACCGCTGGCTGATGAAACAGGCAGGGGGTGTTCCTGTCATCGAATACTGCGGTGGCACGGAAATCGGCGGGGGGTACATCAGCGGCACGGTGGTCCAGGATGCGATCGCGGCGACCTTCACGACGCCCACGCTCGGTATCGACGTCCGCATCCTCGATGATGCGGGGGGGGAGAGCGACACGGGCGAGCTCTTCCTGGTGCCACCGTCGATCGGAATGTCGCAAGACTTGCTCAACCGCGACCACGACGCGGTGTATTACGAAGGAGTGCCGGAAATGGGCGTGCCGCTGCGGCGTCACGGTGACCACATGCGCCGGCTCGCCAACGGCTACTACCGGGCCCTCGGCAGAGTCGACGACACGATGAACCTGAGTGGGATCAAGGTGTCGTCTGCGGAGATCGAGCGGGTGATCTCCGAGATCGATGGCATCGCTGAAACCGCTGCTATCGCCGTCTCGCCGCCCGACGGTGGTCCGAGCCGGCTGGTGGTGTATGCCGTCCCGACCGACCCGGCTGCCGCTGATGCCGACCGGTGGAAACAAGAGATGCAGAAGGCAATACGGTCGCAGCTGAACCCCCTGTTCAAGGTCGGTGACGTGGTCATCATCGATGAGCTGCCAAAGACCGCCTCTGCCAAAGTGAAACGACGGTCATTGAGGGAGTCTCACCAGTGGTGAGACTGGAACCGGCGATCGCAAAGGACGAAATAGAGACGACGTATGGCGC
>BTQG01000076.1:0-11971 GCA_036985755.1 Acidimicrobiia bacterium
CGACCACCGATACGAATTCGACGTGGAGCCGGGTGCCCTCCAGCGCTGCGACCCGGATTTTTTTGCCGCGTTCTGGGCCGTCGGCTTTACCAGCGACGAGTCCGTCCTGGAACTCCTCCTACCACCACCGGATGATCCGAACCACGAGGACCCACCGAACGTCAGGGTGAGAGACAAGTCCGACGACCTGGAGTGGGTAGCCAACCCGGAGACGCTGCTACCCGGCGTCGAAGCGGGACAGAGTCAGGTCGACTCCTGGGATGTTGAGGGCAACCGTGTCACCGGCACGGCCACCTTCATCGAGTCCAACGCGGTCTATGCCGCGACCGGAGGGAACGGAGACTTTCCGGATCCGGTCGTCGGAACGTTCGAGGTGGTCTGCGCCGAGTCCTCGTAGTCAGCTCGACTCCCAATCCCGCCTGGCCAGGCCGAATTGCAGCCGGTCGGTCAGCTCACCGTTCTTGAGATAGCCGTCGACGGCCACACCTTCGAAGCGGAGCCCGACCTTCTCGGCAACCCTGGTCGAGGCCAGGTTGGTCTGAAAAACGCCCGCATCGACCCGATGCAGGTCGAGATCCTCGAAGCAGTAACGGATGTATCGCCTCACCGCGGCGCTGGTTATGCCTTGATTCCAGTACGGCGGTGATAGCCACCACCCGATCTCGGCAGAACCGGACCAGACATCGTCACGGGGCGCCGAGCCGAGCCCGCCGGCAACGACACCCTCGACAAGGGTGGCAAAGCTCAATACCGGATCCTGCGCTTCACAGATGGCAATCCACTCGTTCGCATCCTGCTCGGTGTAGGGATAGGGAAACTGGTCGGTCATGTGACGGCTGATGCGCTCATCGTCCGCGGCGTGGCGCAATCCATCCTTGTGATGCTTACCCCACGGTTCGAGAACGACGTCTGGGCGTTCGGTCGCAAGCCTTGACCCACCTCGTGCCATGATCAGTCAACGCCGCCTCTGGCGGTGCCGCCGCTGCGGCGTGGGTCTGCGACACCGAACAGCCCACCAACAGGGTCCCACAGAGCCGTTTGCACTCCACCGAAATACATGCTGATGTCGGGGAACCGTCTGGCGCCCATGTCGTCGATGGGGCGCACGTCGAGGCCGGGCTCGAAAGCGATGGTCGGTTCCCCGTCGAACGCCTCGACATGGATCCGCGGGTGGGTGACGGAGTCGGTGAGCGACATGCCGAGGTGGAGGAAGTTGATCAGCACCTGGGAGACGGCAGTCGTGATCCGGGATGCTCCGGGGGAGCCGATGGCAATCACGGAACCGTCGCCGCGACGAGCAACGGTCGGGGCCATGTTCGAAACCAGACGGGTGCCCGGCTCGAGTGAGTGGAATCCGTCGACGAGCAGTTCGACCTCGCCGAGCGAATTGTTGAGGTACATGCCGGTTCCGGGTACGACGGCGCCGGCTCCATAGCCCGCAGAGACCGTGATAGCGCAGCCGGCGCCGTCACTGTCCGTCGCCGAGGTGTGGACGGTGCTCGGTGATCGGTTGAGCGCGGCGAGATCCCCGGCACGGGCGAGATCGAGGATCTCGGCGGCGGCGGCGGAGCGCCCCTCGTAGTCATCGAGGCGGTCGGCGCGAAAGCCCAAGACCCCGCGTTGGATCCGGGCCAGCCGATCGATCTCCTCCGGGGTCCAACCGGCGAAGGGCGGCTCGAGCGCGAGCAAGAGCATGGCGGCGGCCACCACGCCACCCACCGCCGGCAGTGGGTTGGTTGCGATCTCCCACTCACCGACGCTGACCCGAATCGGCCGGCGGGTGATGGCTTCGTAGGCGGCGAGGTCCTCGAGGGTGAGGATCCCCTCCCCCGCCAGGACCGACGAGGAGATCGCCTCGGCGAGCTCCCCCTCATACAGATCGCGAGCACCCCGCTCGGCGACCCGGGTCAGGGTTTCCGCAAGATCAGGGATGTGCACCGAGTCCCCGGCGCTGAGGGGCGTGCCATCCTCGTGGTGGACGATGGCCGAGCTTTCGGCGTTCCAGCCGAAGATCGCCCGGTGGGCATGGTCGAGATACTCCGATGACGCGCCCGTCATCCGGTAACCGGTAGAAACGGCATCGATAGCTGGTTCCATGACGTCGGCCCAGGGCAGGGTCCCGAACGCCTCGTGGGCCACCTCGAAAGCGGCAAAGGCGCCGGGGGTTGCCACCGATCCCCAGCCAACGATGGTTTCGACGTACCCGCCGTAGGTGAGCGACACCCGGTCTGCACCGCGACCAAAACGATCGCGATCCAGGCCGCGCCCCGGCATCTCGGCATAACCGTCGATCACGACCGGATCGCCGTCGGCAGGCCAGATGGTGAGGAACCCGCTTGCGGCAGGGGCGATGATGCCGATCTCGGTGCACATCGAGGCGATGGTGGCGCCGATGGCGGCATCCACGGCGTTCCCGCCGGCATCGGCCACCGCCGCCCCCGCGTCGGCGGCGAGCTGGGTGGCTGAAGCGATCTGGACCCTTCTCATGGCGGGCAGGCTAGACCCGATTCAAGACTCGTCGGTCTCCGGTTCCTCCTCAGGGTCGGAGAACTGCACAGAGTGAGCGACGACCTCGAGACGACTTCTCCGCCCCTCCGAACCCGACCAGAAACGACGCTGGACGGTGGCGGCGATCCAGACCCGATCGCCGCGATCGAAGGTCTCTTCGTCGAAATCGGCCGGCGGATCCCATTCGACGACGGGCACGACATCGACGCGTCTGCGGGGCTCGGTCGACCGGACCGTCACCAGATACCGGACGAGGCGAGTGCCGCTGTCGAAGGTACGGATCTCGGGTGGTGCGGCAAGTGTGCCTGCGATGACTGCGAGATTGAGGTCCATGTTCCCTGCTCCTTCCAGTGTGCGGGAGGTGCGGGGAGTGACAACGTATCCCGGGGGTATGACAGAAAGAGTCCCAGGTCACAGGACCACGCTTGCTTGAGACCTGCGACTTGAGACTCGGGGCTAACCGGCCGCGATTTCTCGGTCCAGGGCATCGAGACCGGCAAACGACGGGTCGTTGAGCATTATGGCGTCGGCGATCCTGCGTGCGGTCGCGGTTTCTCCGGTCATCGCCGCCGCACGCGCCGCCACGTACCACACCCTGAGGTCGGCCTCGTGGGCGCTGGGCCCAACACGATCGGGACCGGTCAAGTCCCATGCTTGCTGCGCCTTCCCCTGGTCCAGCAGGTAGGACCCGTACACGACCTTGCCCTCTTTCCATACCGCAGGGTGGACGTCGGCGTCGGCGAGAGACTCCCATATCTTCTCGACGTCGCGGTCGCGACCGAGCGCCCGGTGCACATCCATTTCGATGGGCAGATGTTGCGGGTCACCTGCCATGCGCCGATACGCACGAAGCTCTGCCAGTGCGGTGTCCCAGTCCCCGAGGCGGTAGGCGGCAAGGCCGAGTGTCTCACGAACGGTTGCATCCTGAGGGGCGAGGTTCTTCGCCTGCCTGGCCTGTTTGACGGCAACGTGATACCGGCCATCGGCCATGGCTGCCGAAGCCTCCCCCAACGCCTCGAGAGCCGGGCCTACCCGGTCGCGCGGGGTGGTCCTGGCCAGGGCATCGACCACCCAGTTGGGGAGATCGACAGCGGCGCCCTTCAGGTCACGGCGTCGCTTGCCCTCCGCTGGCTCTTTGCCGGATCGGGCACCCTTGGGTCTGTCTTTTGGCTGGTATCTCTGCTTGTCGCCGCTCATCATATTCCCTCAGACGCGGTCGAACCGCCCTCTCGTGGGGCGGTTCGAGCCTAATGGTGTTCGGCGGCGACCTACTCTCCCGGGGCCCTACGGCCCAAGTACCATCGGCGCAGGCGGGCTTAACTTCCGTGTTCGGAATGGGAACGGGTGGGACCCCGCCGCCATGGCCACCGAAACTCTGTCAGCGCTCCTTGAGCACTCCATAGCGAGTACGAGTTGCCGTCGCGGTAATCAAAATCAAGCCCTCGGCCTATTAGTACCGGTCAGCTACACACATTGCTGCGCTTCCACTTCCGGCCTATCAACCTGGTCTTCTACCAGGGGCCTTACCCGGTTGATCCGGTGGGAGATCTGATCTCGGAGGCGGCTTCGCGCTTAGATGCTTTCAGCGCTTATCCGTTCCGTACGTAGCAAACCAGCCGTGCTCTTGGCAGAACAACTGGCACACCAGAGGTACGTCCATCCCGGTCCTCTCGTACTAGGGACAGCTCTCCTCAAATCTCCTGCGCCTGCGACGGATAGGGACCGACAGTTGTGTTACTCCCGCTCCCGGATGGGAGCGGTGGCCAGGTCATTTCTGCCTGACTCTGCATGTCGCCATGCAGCTCGGACTGTATCTTCACCCACCGATTCCAGGCAGGTGTCTGGCGTACAGTCTCTGAGGGTTCTAGTTGCCTATGACGTCTGACAATCGCAACTTTCGACGGGTTCCGTCGAAGTTCATGGTGTAGGCCAGCTCCACCAAGTCGATGAAGCCGGTCCGATCCATGTGTCGTCCGGCCGCCATGGCCGTGACGATGGTCTCGAAGGACCGACGTTTGTCAGACAGCAGCGGGTTGCGATGGAAGAATGGAATCACGCTGTCCAGGAGGTCGCGACGACGGCGTACCACGTACACCATCGTGCGGTCGGCCGGTCTGCGTGCATCGTTTTCACGAATGCTTCCGCAGGCCAGCGTTTCCTTGAACAGCTCGAGCACATTGGCCCGTTCCGGGTTTTGACTCACCCGGAATTCCGGAACCAACTGGAACCCATGCCTCAGATCGGGTCGTCGTGTGACCCCAACCGAGAAGGTTCCTTCTCCATCTGCGAACCCAGCTAGGTAGGCCTCTAGCCTTCCCTGCTGATTGTCCGGATCACCTGTCGGATTTTCACTCCCCATGTGCCCACGGTATGACGACCGTGTGACAGAATCATGTGAAGTACCGCAGGATTCTTCCGGGTTTTCCAGCATATAGCCAGATTTTGAGACAGCAAACGGTCACTGTCTCACGACGTTCTAAACCCAGCTCGCGTGCCTCTTTAACGGGCGAACAGCCCGACCCTTGGGACCTGCTTCAGCCCCAGGATGAGACGAGCCGACATCGAGGTGCCAACCCCCGCCGTCGATATGGACTCTTGGGCGGGATAAGCCTGTTATCCCCGGGGTACCTTTTAGCCGTTGGCCTCGGCGCACCCACGTGCCGCCGAGGGATCACTAGGCCCTTCTTTCGAACCTGCTCGACTCGTAGGTCTCGCAGTCAAGCTCCCTTGTGCCCTTGCACTCAACGCCTGATTGCCGACCAGGCTGAGGGAACCTTTGGGCGCCTCCGTTACATTTTAGGAGGCCACCACCCCAGTGAAACTGCCCACCAGACACTGTTCCTGATCCGGATAACGGACCGAGGTTAGAAGACCATCATGCAAGGGGTGGTATTTCAAGGTTGACTCCACGCCGGCTAGCGCCGACGCTTCACAGTCTCCCACCTATCCTACACATCACATGACGAACTCCAATGTCAAGCTGCAGTAAAGGTCCCGGGGTCTTTCCGTCCTGTCGCAGGTAGTGAGCATCTTTACTCACACTGCAATTTCGCCGAGTCTCTGGTTGAGACAGTGCCCAAGTCGTTGCGCCATTCGTGCAGGTCGGAACTTACCCGACAAGGAATTTCGCTACCTTAGGCATTGTTGTTACTCGCCACTCGCTGAGTGGCGGGCCCGGTCATTTCTGCCGGGCTCCCCATGTCGCCATGAGGATCGGACTATCTCATCACCACACCTGGTGCCTGGCGTATAGTCTCTGAGGATTCTCGACCACCTGAAATGATCGAGTCTTTCCTGCTGATTGTCCGCACCGGACGGATTGTCACTGTCCATGCCACATTCCTATGAGATAGGTGTGACACAAACGAGTACCGCCGGATACTCGGATATTCCAGCATATAGCCAGGTTTTGTAACCGCCATTTCGTTAACGGTTATAGTTACCGCCGCCGTTTACTGGGGCTTAGGTTCAAAGCTTCGCTCCGAAGAGCTAACCCATCACCTTGACCTTCCAGCACCGGGCAGGCGTCAGAGCATATACAGCGTCTTGCGACTTCGCATGCTCCTGTGTTTTTAGTAAACAGTCGCTTGGGCCTGGTTTCTGCAACCCCATCGGGCTTCGGACGCGAGGTCCTACACCCTACCGGGGCGCTCCTTCTCCCGAAGTTACGGAGCCATTTTGCCGAATTCCTTAACCAGAGTTATCTCGCTCGCCTTAGTATTCTCTACTTGTCCACCTGTGTTGGTTTGGGGTACGGGTACTCCAGGAGCTCGCTAGAAGCTTTTCTAGGCGGCATGGGCGTTCAGCAGCTTCGCCTCTTTCGGCTCGGCATCGCGCCTCGGACTTCGTGAGGTCCGGATTTGCCTGGACCTCGTCCTACACACTTACCCCGGGGCAACCATCGCCCGGGTCTGCTTACCCTTCCGCGTCACTCCATCGCTGGCCTACTACCAACTGGGTCGGTAGGCCCCGAAGGGCTTTCCTTAGCAAGTTGGATTCGGCCTGGACGCGCCTGCAGTAGTACGGGAATATCAACCCGTTATCCATCGATTACGCCTCGCGGCCTCACCTTAGGTCCCGACTAACCCTGGGCGGACGAGCCTTCCCCAGGAAACCTTGGACATCCGGCGGAGGAGATTCTCACTCCTCATTCGCTACTCATGCCGACATTCTCACTCGAGTGGCCTCCACGGCTGGCTTCCGCCGCCGCTTCATCGGCCACACGACGCTCCCCTACCACTCTCATCCCCTGGACCGCTCCCCGAAGGAATCGGCCTGGGTTAATGATGAAAATCCGTAGCTTCGGTGCAGAACTTGAGCCCCGTTACATCATCCGCGCGGGATCACTCGACCAGTGAGCTGTTACGCACTCTTTAAAGGAATGGCTGCTTCTAAGCCAACCTCCTGGCTGTTTGGGCAACTCCACATCGTTCCCCACTTAGTTCTGACTTTGGGACCTTAGCTGACGGTCTGGGCTGTTTCCCTTTCGACCATGAAGCTTATCCCCCATGGTCTGACTGCCGTACTTAGCGCATTGGGATTCGGAGTTTAACTAGGGTTGGTAAGCTTGTTGGCCCCCTTGCCTAATCAGTGCTCTACCCCCAATGCGGAACATACGACGCTAGCCCTAAAGCTATTTCGGGGAGAACCAGCTATCGCCAGGTTTGCTTGGCCTTTCACCCCTATCCACAGATCATCCCCCCAGTTTTCAACCTAGGTGGGTTCGGGCCTCCACGAGGTCTTACCCTCGCTTCACCCTGTCCATGGATAGATCACCTGGCTTCGGGTCCATGGCATGCGACTAGACGCCCTATTCAGACTCGCTTTCGCTGCGGCTCCATCACTCGACTTAACCTCGCCACACACCGATGACTCGTCGGCTCATTCTTCAAAAGGCAGGCCGTCAGGACCACAAGGATCCCTCCGACTGCTTGTAAGCTAATGGTTTCAGGTACTGTTTCACTCCCCTCGCCGGGGTACTTTTCACCTTTCCCTCACGGTACTAGTCCGCTATCGGTCGTTCGGTAGTGTTTAGCCTTACGAGGTGGTCCTCGCTGATTCACACGGGATTTCACGTGCCCCGTGCTACTTGGGATCACCCTCGGAAGCTCTGACAGATTTCGGCTACGGGGCTGTTACCCCCTATGGCTCCGCTTCCCAGCGGATTCGCCTATCTGCAGAGTTTGTAACTTCCTGACGGGATCGACGTCCCGTCTGAAGGGTCCCACAACACCGACACGGCAACGGCGTCGACCTGTCACGCCGCATCGGTTTGGGCTGAACCCGTTTCGCTCGCCGCTACTCAGGGTCTCGCTATTGCTTTCTTTTCCTCGGGGTACTGAGATGTTTCAATTCCCCCGGTTCCCTCTACCGGCCCTATGTGTTCAGACCGGAGTGACTGGGCATGACCCCAGCCTGGTTTACCAATTCGGAAATCCTCGGGTCAATGTTTGCTTGACAACTCACCGGGGCTTATCGCAGCCTGCCACGTCCTTCATCGGCTCCGAACGCCAAGGCATCCACCATCAGCTCTTTGTAGCTTGAAATATACAGAATACTTTGACTTTAACTCGTACTCGCTATGCAGTTATCAAGGAACCGGTTACCGGCTCCGCCGGTAGCCCCGGGGGCCCAGAGTTCCGCCGAAGGCGGACTCCAAACCCGATGGCCAGCGGCCATCAGGCGGACTCCCTCACGACTGAACAGCGTGTCCGACCCAGATTCAGAGCCCCGGTCCTCCAGTGCGCTTCGACCGGTGTCCTCGAGGGACACAGGCGTAGCCTTCTGGTGGCCGGCACTCATCGCCGGGCCGAATAACCAATGGATTGATTAGGAACATCAGACCGTCGTGAACGGCCTTCATGCGCTCCTTAGAAAGGAGGTGATCCAGCCGCACGTTCCCGTACGGCTACCTTGTTACGACTTCATCCCAGTTACCAATCCCGCCTTCGGCAGCTCCCTCCCCAAAGGGTTGGGCCACTGACTTCGGGCGTTACCGACTTCCGTGATGTGACGGGCGGTGTGTACAAGCCCCGAGAACGTATTCACCGCGGCTTTGCTGATCCGCGATTACTAGCGACTCCGGCTTCATGAAGTCGAGTTGCAGACTTCAATCCGAACTGAGGATAACTTTAAGGGATTCGCTCACCGTTGCCGGATCGCTGCCCGTTGTATTACCCATTGTAGCATGCGTGCAGCCCTGGACATAAGGGGCATGATGACTTGACGTCATCCCCGCCTTCCTCCGAGTTATCCCCGGCAGTCTCCTATGAGTCCCCGGCATGATCCGCTGGCAACATAGGACAGGGGTTGCGCTCGTTGCGGGACTTAACCCAACATCTCACGACACGAGCTGACGACAGCCATGCACCACCTGTCATGGGCGCAAAAGCACCCTGTGTTTCCACAGGTAGACCCACGATGTCAAGTCCAGGTAAGGTTCTTCGGGTTGCATCGAATTAAGCCGCATGCTCCGCCGCTTGTGCGGGGCCCCGTCAATTCCTTTGAGTTTTAGCCTTGCGGCCGTACTCCCCAGGCGGAACACTTAACGCGTTAGCTACGGTACGGCAGACATCAATAGATCCGCCACACCTAGTGTTCACAGTTTACGGCGTGGACTACCAGGGTATCTAATCCTGTTTGCTCCCCACGCTTTCGCTCCTTAGCGTCGGTACCGGCCCAGTGAGCCGCCTTCGCAACTGGTGTTCCTCTCGATATCTGCGCATTCCACCGCTACACCGAGAATTCCACTCACCTCTACCGGACCCTAGTCACAACAGTTTCGACCGGCGTCCCGGGGTTGAGCCCCGGGCTTTCACGATCGACTTGTTGAACCGCCTACGAGCCCTTTACGCCCAATAAATCCGGACAACGTTTGGCCCCTACGTATTACCGCGGCTGCTGGCACGTAGTTGGCCGGGCCTTCTTCTGGAGGTACCGTCATTTTCGTCCCTCCTGAAAGCGGTTTACAACCCGAAGGCCTTCATCCCGCACGCGGTGTCGCTGCATCAGGCTTTCGCCCATTGTGCAATATTCCCTGCTGCTGCCTCCCGTAGGAGTCTGGGCCGTGTCTCAGTCCCAGTGTGGCTGATCGTCCTCTCAGACCAGCTACCCGTCTTTGCCTTGGTGAGCCGTTACCTCACCAACAAGCTGATAGGCCGCGAGGCCATCCCGAAGCGGCGGACCATTTCCTCAGCAGACCATGTGGTCCAAAGAGGGTATCCGGTATTAATCCGAGTTTCCTCGGGCTATCCCGGTCTTCGGGGCAGGTTCCTCACGTGTTACGCACCCGTTCGCCGGTTTCCCCATCCAGTCCTTACGGATCGAATGGTTCTCCCTCGACTTGCATGCATTAAGCGCACCGCCAACGTTCGTCCTGAGCCAGGATCAAACTCTCCATCGAAATGATGGGAGAAAGATTCCTGATCTTTTTGGAGATCTGGAGATCGATCTCTCAAAGGGTGGCCATGTCGGGGACGGGGGTCCCTTGGTGACATGGCCTCATTTGTACACGCTGATCCGATTTCCACCGCAAGCGGCAGATCACGGCTCAGCGCCCATTGGCTTTTGACACGCTGTTCAGTTGTCAAGGAGCCCGGATCCCTCTCGAGCGCACATCGGCGCCCCAGCGGAGGGCCTCACATTGTAGCACCGCTCAATGAAGGCGGCGCCCAGCCTCCGGCCCTGTTGGCCGGCGGATCCCGTATTCAAGCAGGCCTCCCCGCCTATTGCCAGCGGACTGTGGAGGTTTCTCAGCTTTTTCGCCCAGCCCGCCGCGACAATCAGCCCTCGGCAGCCTTCTTCTCCACCCGGCTTCTCAGCCAGACGAACAGCCCGATGATGGCGGCCACCACCAGGATGCCGCCGATCGACATGGCGGCGATCAGGTTGGTGAGGATGGCCACCCCCCAGATGATCGGAACTGCCAGAATCAAAATGGCGACGATCACCACCCAGGTCGACCATTTTTGTTCGTACGTGTCCGCCATGCGTTCCCCTCGTGTTGATGTAGCGGGGCGAGGGTAGCGGTTGCCAAGGACGGTTCTGAACAATGACGAGTGCTATAGGCCGCCGCTCGCTCGAGGGTTGCGGTGACCCGATTCTCTCTTCTGCGACGGCCCACTGGAGGATCGCTCAGTACCCTCCTAACGAACCAGCCGCACGAAACGGCGCTTTCCGACCTGAATCACCTTGCCGTCGACAGCGCTCGCATCTACGAATTCGTCGGCAACCTTCTCACCATCGATCTTGACAGCACCCTGGGCGATGAGGCGCCGGATCTCGGAACGCGAGGGTGCCAGTCCGGCCTCGGACAGGACGGCGGGCAGAGATACCTGCTCGACATCCCCGATCGAGTACTCGGATACGTCATCGGGCATTGCCTTGTGGCGAAACAGCCTGTCAAAGGCCGCCTCAGCCTCCGCCGCCCCCTCCTCGCCCCAGTACCGGCTCACGATGCGCCGGCCGAGCTCGCGTTTCGCCTCACCGGGGTGCAGCGAGCCGTCGCCGAGACCCGATTCGATCTCGGTGACCTCCGCGGGGTCGGCGAACGCTGCCAGGCGATACCAATCCGGCATCGCCTCGTCTGTGATCGACATGACCTTGCCAAACATGTCATCGGCGGGGGCGCGCACGGAGACGTAGTTGCCAAGCGACTGGGACATCTTCTTGACCCCATCGGTGCCCACCAGCAGCGGCACCGTTGCCACGACCTGGCCGGTCTGTCCGCGGCGTTCCTGCAGATCGCGACCGACGAGCAAGTTCCACAGCTGATCGGTGCCGCCAATCTCGATATCCGCCTCCACCGCCACGGAATCCGACGCCTGTAACAGCGGGTACATGAACTCGATCATCGAAATCGGCTCGTTGCCTTGCCATCGCTTGGAAAAGTCGTCTCGATCCATGATCCTGGCCACGGTGAAGGCCGAAGTCAGCTCGAGCACGTCGTGCATGTCCATGGCACCGAGCCATTCTGAGTTGTACCGCACCTCCAGATGCTCAGGCGCCAGCAGATGCTCGACGACCGGCAGCAGGTTCTCCACATAGCCGCGCACCTCGTCGGCACCGAGGCGTTTTCTCGTACCCGGCGCCTCCGATGGGTCCCCGACCTGGGCGGTGAAATCACCGACGATCAACACCGCGGTGTGCCCCATCTCCTGGAATCGCCGCAGCAGGTCGAACACAACCGCCCAGCCGAGGGTGACGTCGGGGGCTGTGGGATCGACACCGAGCTTGACCCGAAGGGGCCGGTCCTGTTCCAACAGGGCGAGCAGGCCACCCTCCGGAAGAGACACCTCGATGGTCTGGGTGATATGGGCGAGTTGATCGGCAGCGGACCTCATATGGAGCGCAGGCTAGGACGGTGCTGAACAATGACGAGTGCTATGGGCCGCCGGTCGCTCGAGGGTTGCGATGACTTGATTTTTCTCGACTGCGACGGCCCGCTGGAGGATGGCTCAGCACG
>BTQG01000077.1:0-11847 GCA_036985755.1 Acidimicrobiia bacterium
ACCCGATATATACCGGTGCGAGCCCTGGGTTCGGGCCGGTTGGGCCAAGTCAGTCTCGGTCTCCGCCTGCGATCTCGGCGACGGCGGCCTTGCGCGCTGCGGTTCGGTTGGGGTCGCCCTGGGTTCCGAGCAACTCGATGCGGGTCTCCTCCGCTACTCGTCCGGCGTCAGCGTCGGCGGCGGCCAGCCGCGCCTCGACGCCCTCAGCGACCAGCCGCTGCGCCTCCTCGAGCAGCGCCTCGACCATCTCCTCCTCAGGAACCACCCGCACCACCTGGCCCTTGATGAACAGGTGCCCCCTGCCCCGCCCGGCGGCGATCCCGATGTCGGCCTCGCGAGCCTCACCGGGGCCGTTCACGATGCAACCCATCACCGCTACCTGAATGGGTAGTCCGGCGTCCTCGAGGGCGGCCCTTGCCCGTTCCGCAACGTCGATCACGTCCACCTCCGCCCTGCCGCAGGATGGGCAGGCGATCAGGTCGAGCGTCGTCCGCTCCCTGAGGCCGAGGTATTCGAGCAGCTGTCGTCCCGCCTTCGCCTCTTCCACCGGATCTGCGGTGAGCGAGAACCGGATGGTGTCTCCGATTCCCTCCAGCAGCAGCGTCGAGATCCCGGCGACGGATTTGATGAGGCCCCCCGGCGGCGGGCCGGCTTCGGTGACGCCGAGATGCAGCGGGTATTCGATGCGTTCGGCGAGCATCCGGTACGACTCCACCATCATCGGTACGTTGGAGTGTTTGACGGAGATCTTGATGTCGTAGAACCCGACGTCCTCGAGGTAGCCGATCTCCTTTTCGGCCGAACGCACCAACGCTTCTGGGACCGGCGCTTCGTACTGCTCGAGCAATTCCTTGTCCAACGAACCGGCGTTGACCCCGACCCGGATCGGGACTCCGGCATCGGAGGCGGCCCTGGCGACGGTCTTGATCTGGTCCTCTTTCCTGATGTTGCCGGGGTTGAGGCGAAGGCCCGCCACCCCGGCCTCGAGGGCGGCCAACGCCAACCGATACTGGTAGTGGATGTCGGCGATGATCGGTACCGGCGAGCGCGGCACGATCTCCGCCAGGCCGGTAGCGGCGTCAACGTCGTTGCAGGTGATGCGCACGATGTCGGCACCGGCACTGGCAAGGGCGTACACCTGGGCGAGAGTGCCGTCGACGTCGGCCGTCTTGGTCGTCGTCATCGATTGCACCGCGATCGGCGCTCCATCACCGATGGGAACGTCACCGACGGTGAGACGACGAGAAGGACGTCGAGAGATCATGCCTTGATGGTAGGAGCGCGCGATGCATGCACCACAGCCCCGTGGTGGCAATACG
Organism: Acidimicrobiia bacterium; assembly: GCA_036985755.1. Lineage (GTDB taxonomy): Bacteria > Actinomycetota > Acidimicrobiia > Spongiisociales > UBA5794 > JACZST01. The sequence continues at coordinate 1,320 of BTQG01000077.1, forward strand.
TAATACGTGATACCACTTCGAGCCTTCGGCGAGAAGCTACAGCTGCAACGGCCGGAAGATATCGAGATACAGGCCGACCAGGCCCACCGAAACCAGGAACACCACCACGACGGCAGCGATCGGGGCCAGCTTGGCCACATCGGTCACTCGCCCGGTCACCTTCTCGTACAGCGCCACCCCGAAATGCCCTCCGTCGAGCGGATACAGCGGGATCACGTTGACGATGCCAACGAAGACGTTGACGAGCGCCAGAATCCCCAACGTGGACTCCAGCGGGCCGGCGAGCCTCACCAGGCCGATCGGCGTGATGGGACGCACCTCGTTGAGGACCTCATCGTTACCGGTGAACAGGCCCCGTAGGAGGTCGGGGAACCCGACGATCAACGACCACAAGCCCTTGGCGCCCTCCCCCATCGCCGTCTTCAACGCCAACACAGAGGCACCGATGTTGGAGATGAATCCCGCATCGACGCGCTCGATCTCCGGTGCCGCTCCGAAATAGCCGATCTCCTCGGTGATCGCATTGCCGTTGTCGTCGGTGACCGCCTCGCCGTCGACGACAACCGGGCGTTCAACGAGGGCCAGCGTCACCGGAGCCTGTGCCGGTTCACCACCCCGGTCGTAGGCGATCACCACCGATTCTCCGCCTTTGTCCTGGACAAGATCGACGAATCCGGCCCACGACGTCACCATCGCCCCGTCGAGGGACGTCAACACGTCGCCCTCCTCGAATCCGGCAATGCGCGCCGGAGCGGGCGCACCGTCGGGCGTCGTCTGGGCCACCAGGGCGAGAGTCAGTGTCGGAATCCGATTCCCTCCCGGGTCGCGGGCGGTCTGTCCCCACACCGCGAACACGACGAAAAACAGAACAAGGGCAACCACGAAGTGACTGACGATGCCGGCAAGCACGACGATCGTCTTCTGCCAGAACGGAGCGCCGGCATACGTGCGGTCCCGATCCTCTTCGGCAACCGGTTCGCCGGGGCTCATCCCGATGATCCTGACATAACCCCCGAGCGGGATCGCCTTGATCCCGTACTCGGTCTCGCCACGCCTGATCGACCACAGCGTCGGCCCGAAACCGAAAAACGCCTCGGTCGCCTTGATGTTGAACGCCTTGGCCGCCACGAAGTGACCCCCCTCGTGGATCACGATCATCAGAACGATGCCGATCAGCATGACGGCAGCGGTCATCGCAGGCTCCGGAGCTCGGCACTCATCGGCACAACGCTACCGGGAGATGTTGGCTAAACCCTCGGTTGCGGCCTGCCGACCCGCGGCGTCCGCAGCAAGGGCGTCGCCGAGGCTTTCGAGCGATCGCTGTGGCACTGCATCGAGACTGTGCGCCACGATGTCGGTGATCGTCGTGAACGGTATGCGCCCGTCGAGGAACGCGGTGACCGCGATCTCGTCTGCCGCATTCAACACCGCAGGAGCGTTACCACCCCGACGGCCCGCTTCGTAGCCGAGGTCGAGAGCAGGGAAGGCGGTGCGGTCGGGAGCGAGGAAGGACAGGTCGGTGCCAACCACGTCGAAGCTGTGCTGCGGGTCGGAGGCTCGTTCCGGATAGGTGAGGGCAACCTGGATCGGTTTTCGCATGTCGGGTGCACCCAGCTCGGCTTTGACCACGCCATCGACGAACTCGACAAATGCGTGCACGTAACTCTGCGGGTGGACGACAACGTCGATCTGGTCGAAGTCCAGGCCGAACAGGAAGTGCGCCTCGATGACCTCGAACGCCTTGTTCATCAGGGTCGCCGAGTCGATCGTGATTCGATTCCCCATCTCCCAGGTGGGATGGGCCAGCGCCTCATCCACGGTCACCCCTGCCAGCTCGTGGCGCGACTTGCCAAGCAACGGCCCCCCGGAGGCAGTCAGCACCACCCGCCTGACCCGATTCGCATCCTCACCGGCCATACATTGCCAGATGGCCGAGTGCTCACTGTCCACAGGGAGCAGCTCCGCACCCTCGGTGGCAAGGGCTTCGAGGACGAGCGGTCCTCCTGTCACCAGGCTCTCCTTGTTCGCCAGCGCCACCCGGTTTCTCGCGTTGAGCCCGGCAAGGGTCGGCTCGAGCCCGGCGGCGCCCACGATGCCGTTCACCACTATCGACCCAGGGATCGTGGCCAGCTCCGCCACCGCCTCGTTGCCGACGCCAAACCGGGTGGGGATATCTCCGTCGGCGGCGGCCACCGCCACCCTGGCATCAGGGTATCGATCGGCGAGATCGTCGAGTGCCGCCGAGCGGTGACCGGCAGCAAGCCCGACCACGGGAAAGCCCAGCCGGTCCGCTACGTCGAGGGTCTGGGCACCGATGGAACCGGTGGCACCGAGGACGACGACGGGTCTCAGATCACTGCGAGCCACGTCATCACGACCCAGACGGCGGGAATTGCCGCGATCACAGCATCGATGCGGTCGAGCAAACCGCCGTGGCCGGGCAGGATCGACCCCATGTCCTTGATGTCGAGTGACCGCTTCACCACTGAGACCGCCAGGTCGCCGATAGGGGCGAACACGGCAACCACCGCGCCGAGGATGAGCCCGGTCGGGAGATCGATCGGCTCCACCAGGTAGCCGATCACGGCGCCGACGGCGAGGGCGGACAACGTCCCCGCCACGAAGCCTTCCACGGTCTTCTTCGGGGAGATCACCGGGGCAAGCGGTCGCCGTCCAATGCTGCGCCCGACAAAAAAGGCGGAGATGTCGACCAATGCGACCAAAGCGACGATGGCGAGCACCAGCACCTGATAGTCCTGCGCCTGGAAGATGTCGAAGGCGAACGCACCGAGACCGCCGATCCACACCGCCACCAGCATGGTCAAGGCGAAGTTCGCCGCCGGCTGATCGCGCCGAGGGCTCACCGCGCTGAACAACAGCAATACGATCGCCATGAGCAACAAGGCAACGGGAATCGCCGCCACCCCCCATGCCGCGGTTCCCAGGGATGCGCCAACGATGCCGAGGAACCCGAACAGTGACAGTGGTTTGTACCTGCGGTGGATGAGGGCGCTGTAGAACTCACCGGCGGCAACCACGAAGATTGCGAGCACAAAGACGATCAGGGCGGGGCGCCACAACAACGACAGCCCCAGCGCGATGATGAGGGCGAGACCAGTGCCCACCCGCAGCAAGAGGTCGGTCGATGCCGGAGGCGCCACCGGCTGTTCAGCGCCCTCTGTACTGGCGACGACGTCTTCGAATCCGACCACGCCTGACTCGAGCCCCGGGATCTCCACCGAAAGGGCCACCTGCTCGGTGTCCACGGCCTCGGCGGCGACGATCGCCGCCGCCAGATCGGCATGCTCCTGTGTCGCCGCCTCCAGATAGTCCGCTTCGGTGTAGTCGTCGATCGACAGCTCGTCATCATTGTCGGCGTCGTGTTCGTCTTCGCCACCCCGGGCTTCGTCGACCCGACCCTTCGCGGCATCTTCCGCGGCGTCTCCTTCCAAATCAACGGCCAGATCGACCACGGTCTTCGGTTCCTCACCGTCCGCCAGGTCGACGAGCATTTTCGAGCCGGCAGCGACAACCGGGATCTCGCCGGTGTCTTCGTCGACGTCTTCGACACTGAAATCATCAGGGAGGCCGACGATCGGGATCTCGCCCGTGTCGTCGTCCTCCCCATGAGGTATCGCAAACTCACTGGTGTCGTCGATGGCCCCACCCTCGTCGTCTCCAAGGATCACCTGGTCCGGGATCTCGTCTTGCTCGGTCTGCTCGATTTCGTCGGGAAGCTCGGCCGCTTCGTCATCCTCGCCGCGGGCGAACGACAGCCAGTCGTCCACCTCGGAGGACACATCGCCTTCTGCGAGTTCCTGGTACGGGTCTGCGGGCTGCCCGGAGGGGTCGCCGACGTCGTCGAGCCAGCCGTCGAAACCCTGGTCGGGACCGGTCGGCATCGGATGCGGCTCATCGGTCCCCAAGGCATCGGGATCGGTGTCGTCGCCGGCGTCAGACTCGCTCATGGCAAAGGACAGTACTTCAGGGTCGGTGTTGTCCTCGTGACTCTTCTGGCTGTGTTCGTCATCCGGCACGGTTCAGACCTCGAGCAGCTCTTCCTCTTTTGCGGCAAGCAATTGGTCGAGTCTCTCCACGTGACGATCGGTCATCTCCTGGAGGGTCTTCTCGGCCCTGTGGATGTCGTCCTTGGAACTGTCTTCGCTCTCGATGCTGTCCTTGGAGTGCCTGCGCACGTTGCGAATGGCGACACGGCCGTCCTCGGCGAGCCCGCGTACGACCTTGATGAGGTCCCGACGGCGCTCCTCGGTCAGGGAAGGGAAGGCAAGCCGGATCACGTTGCCGTCATTGGACGGGTTGAGGCCGAGGTCGGATTCCTGGAGCGCCCGTTCGATGTCGCCAATGGCCGATTTGTCGTAGGGCTGGATTACCAGCAGCCTCGCTTCGGGGACGGTGAAGCTCGAGATGTGCTCGAGCGGTGTCTCCGTGCCGTAGTAGTCAACCGTGACTCGACTCAACAGCCCCGGATTCGCCCGCCCGGTCCTGATCGTCGCAAACTCATGGCCGGCATGAGCAACCGCCTGATCCATCTTGTGGTCGGCTTCTTCCAACAAGGCATCGATCACGGCCCCTCCTAGTGAACCAGCGTTCCGACGTCCTCCCCGCGCACGGCTCGTTCGATCTCACCGGGGCGGTTCATGTTGAACACGCGGATCGGGAGATCATTGTCCATCGCCATCGTAATCGCGGTCGTATCCATGATCCCTAGCCGTCGGGATATCGCCTCCATGTGACCGAGGTCGGAGATGAGGCTGGCATCGGGATGGGTCTCCGGGTCGGCGTCGTACACCCCGTCGACCCGTGTCGCCTTGAGCACGGCATCGGCTCCGATTTCGGCGGCCCGCAACGCGGCGGTGGTATCGGTGGTGAAGAAAGGGTTCCCGGTTCCCCCCGCAAAGATCACTATCCGGCCCTTCTCCAGATGCCGGATGGCGCGCAGCCGGATGTACGGCTCGGCGACGGCCTGGATGTTGATCGCGGTCTGCACCCTGGTCGGCGCCCCGGCACGCTCCAGGGCGTCACGCAGGGCGAGGGCGTTGATCACGGTTGCCAGCATCCCCATGTAGTCGGCGTTGGCGCGGTCCATGCCCTCGGCCGCCGAGCTCAGGCCTCGAAAGATGTTGCCTCCACCAACGACGATGCCGATCTCGTGGCCCTCTCCATGCACCGAGGCGATCTCCTCGGCGACCCTGGCGACCACCTCCGGGTCGATCCCGTACAAGAGCTCAGGATCGGCGAACGCCTCGCCGGAGAGCTTCAGGACGACTCGTGCCACCTCACCCTCCTTCGCCGACAGCGATCCTCGACACTTCGACAACGCCGATGTTCTCACCCATGGTGACGGCGAGCTCGCTGACCAGGTCGCCGACGGTGCCATCGAACTGCTCGGACTTGATGAACTCCTGGTCGTAGAGCACGGTATCAGCAAAGAAGCTGACGAGTTTGCCGTCGACGATCTTTTCGATGATGTGCTCCGGCTTGCCTTCGTTGGCAGCCTGGGCCGCGATGAGTCGCTTCTCCTCCTCGATCACTGCCTCCGGCACCTCGTCTCTGGTGATCCACTGCGGCCGGGCGGCGGCCACGTGCATGGCGATGTCGTTGGCGACCTTTTGGAATTCCTCGCTCTTGGCGACGAAATCGGTCTCCGATCCGAGCGACACCATGACCCCGATCACGGGGCGACCCGCCTGGCGGTGTAAGTAGGAGCCGATGGCACCTTCGGTCTGGGCGCGACCGCTGCGTTTCGCGGCGTCGGCGAGCCCCTGCTCCCTGAGTATCTCATTGGCCCGGTCCATGTCGCCTGCTGCTTCGGAGAGGGCGCGTTTGGCGTCCATCATCCCTGCTCCGCTGGATTGGCGCAGGGCCTGGACGTCGTTGGCGGTGAAGTCGGTCACGCCTTCTCCTTCACCTCAGAAGCGTCCCCATCGGCTCCGTCCTTGGCGGCACCCACCAGTTCCTTGTTCTTGGCCTGCCGCAGCTCGGTGCCCTCTTTGGCGGCCTGAGCGATCACACCGCTCACCAGGAAGGCCGTCCGGATCGCGTCGTCGTTGCCGGGGATCACCAGATCGATTGGATCGGGATCACAGTTGGTGTCGACGATGGCAATGATCGGGATGGCGAGCCGGTGCCCCTCGGCGACCGCTATGTGCTCCTCGATGACGTCGATGACGAACAGGGCATCGGGGACCCGTTTCATGTCGCGAACACCGCCGAGGACGTTATGTAGCTTTTCCAGCTCCCGGCGCAGCTTCAACCGCTCCTTTTTGGGGAGCGCTTCCATCTCGCGGGACTCCTCCATCCGCTCCAGCTCGAGCATGTAGAGGATGCGCTTGTGGATGGTCTCGAAGTTGGTCAGCATGCCACCCAGCCAGCGGTTGTTGACGTAGGGCATGCCGGATTCGGTTGCAGCTTCCTCAATCGCCGCCTGCGCCTGTTTCTTGGTACCGACGAACAGCACCTCGCCACCGTTTGCGGCGATGTTCTTTACCAGCTCATAGGCCTCTTCGATGATGGTGAGGGTTTGGCGGAGATCGAGAATATGGATCCCGTTGCGCTCCGTGAAGATGTAGGGGCGCATCTTGGGATTCCAACGACGGGTCTGATGGCCGAAATGCATCCCGGCCTCGAGCAGCTGGCGCATGCTTACCGCGGACATGAGTTCCTCCTGGTTCGGGTTATGCCTCCGTCCACCCGGAACACCCCGCAGACCGCGTGCGCGGCCCGACCACTGGGGTTTGTAGTGGACGTGCGAATTTCGTGGCGAGTGTACCGGGATGAGGTGCCAAGTCACTCACGACCGGGAACTGGCAACCGGTCACTCAGTATGGCGTTTCGATGAACCGGTTCCTCAGGGAGAGGACCGCCTTGGTGTGGATCTGACAGATCCGCGACTCGGTCACGTTCAGGATCGACCCGATCTCGGCCAGGGTGAGCCCCTCGAAGTAATACAGGGTGATCACCAGCCGGTCGCGCTCCGGGAGGCGATTGATGGAGTCGGCCAGCATGTAGCGCGTCTCCTCCTTCTCGAATGAGCCGCCGGGGTCGAGTGCGGAGCGGTCGGCAACGACGTCGCCGACGGCCCCCGAGTTGCGTTCCTCCGGGCTCAACAGCTCATCGAGGGCAACGAACCCGAGTGTCGATAGCTCGCCGAGCTGGTCTCGCAACGCTCCAACCGACAGGTCCATGTGCGCCGCCAACTCCTCGTCGGTCACCGAGCGTTGCAGGCCGTGCTCGAGCTCGGCCATCGATCGCTGGATCTCTCGCGCTCTGGCGCGCACCGAACGCGGCACCCAGTCCAATGCCCGCAGCTCGTCGAGGATGGCGCCCTTGATCCGGTTCACCGCGTAGGTCTCGAACTTGTAACCGCGTTCGGGCTCGAACTTGTCGATGGCATCGATGAGCCCGAACGTCCCGTAGGAGACCAGGTCGGACGATTCCACGTTGCGGGGAAGACCCGATCCGAGTCGCCCGGCGACGAACTTGACCAGAGGTGCGTAGTGGAGGATCAAGCCCTCCCGAGCACGTTCGCTCCCGCTCTCTTTGAATTCGTCCCAGAGTGCGGCGAGTTCGCTCTCGCCGCGCTCATGCACGGGGGTGACTGCGCTCATAGGTCTTCCTGAGATGTTCTCGCGTGACGGCAGTGTAGATCTGAGTCGTGCCCAGCTCAGCATGTCCGAGCAAATCCTGAACGGAGCGCAGATCGGCCCCGCCTTCCAACAAGTGGGTGGCGAAGGAATGTCGCATTGCGTGCGGGAAGGTGCCCACCCTGGCGGCAACGACTCTGCGGACGCCTCTGGCGTCGAGCGGGCCGCCGCGTACCCCGATCCACAGGTGGTCGCCCCCGCCATCTCCGGCGAGCTGATCGCGGCCCTGTTCCAGGTAGGCGTCGATCGCAACCCGTGCCTTGTCTCCGATCGGCACGTCCCTTTCCTTGCGACCTTTGCCGAGGACGCGAAGAAACGAGCCCTCCCTGACATCTTCGACGACCAACGCCGCCAGCTCGGAGACCCTGATCCCTGTGCCGTAGAGCAGTTCCAGGATGGCCCGGTCCCGGAGCTCTACCGGATCATCGCCGTCGAGCTCGTCGAGGATCCGGCCGAGGGAAGACGCAGGAATCGCCTTTGGCAGCGTGCCTGGGCGCTTCGGTTGGGGCAGGCCGGCGGCCGGATTCGTCGCGATGTCGCCGCGGCGAGCGGCGTCGTCGAGGAAGGCGCGAACCGCCGACGCCTTCCTGGCAATGGTCCGTCTGGCGTAGCCGCGTGTAGACAGTTGGGCGAGAAAACGGCGCACGGTACGGCGATCGACTTCGGCGATGTCGTCGATACCGAGCCGGTCGCACAGGGTTTCGAACTGCTCCAGGTCCCCTGTGTAGGCCTCGATCGTGTGCGGCGAAAGCCCGCGCTCGACTTCGAGACGGCGAAGATAAGCAGAAATGGCCGCGTCGAGCTGGCCCCCGTGGCTCATAGGCCCATGGTGGCCCGATCCGACGCCGAGGTCAACGATTCGCCCGACCCATTCGTGTCTAGCCCGTTCGACCTAGTCCGCAGACGAGCCCCCGAGCTTTCGATTGGGGCAGTAGTATCGATGACCTTCTCGCCGAGCTCGACCGCCGAGCCGGGCAAGCGGCGGTGGAGCGATGCCAGCCTGGCCACCGGCAACCCCAACGACTTCCCGATGAACGAGCTGACCGTGGAGCACTGGCCGGTGGGCGCGTAAACGAGCCACGGCCCCGATTCCGCAAATCACTCTGAAGGTCAGGAAGCACCGAGCATGGAAACAGGAAGCTGCACTAACTGGGCACCGAGCGCAGTGACGCCGTGATCGATCCGGTCTGGGGATAGTCGTCTGGATCTTCCGGGACCTCACCATCGCCGACGTCGTCGGGTACGGCGTACGGGTCGAAACGAACGACGTACGTCCCGGTCTCCGGCAGCACGATCGGCCCGAGATCGGATCGGGACAAGGGCCATTCGCGCTGAGCGTTCGCGTGACCACTCTCCGCGTTACCGGTCGCGCATCGTGGCTCCTAAACTCTTGCTTCTGGCCACTCCTTTCAAGGTACCGCGGGTCGAAGAATGACCCCCGCCAGGTAGTTTCGGGCGCCTCCTGCGTCCCAGAAGCGAACAAGGGCATTCACCCTGCGCGCGCACATGGCCACGCTTCGCATTACACGATTGCTGACCGTGGCGTATCATGCTGACTGGCAACGCAGTCCGTTCACTCGTGCGGATCGGCACACAAAGCATGAATCACGAGCGCCGCAAAGGCCGCATCCAGATGCTCTGGCTCGCGATACTCGTCGTCGTAGCGACCGGATGCGGACTGTTCCCCAACATCGGAGATCCCGCCGATCCAGGCACGCCCTGCAACTGCCCCAATACCGAACAGATCGTGTCAACTCTGGATTGGCTCGGCGACGGGGCCGCGCCGATCTCGACAACCTCACATGGAGCAGGTGTTGAGGAAACTCCCGCCATCGACCTCGCATTCGGGTTCTCCGACGTCGAAGAGGCGTCGACGTTTGTGGCGAAAATGTTCAGCAAACTGGAAGTGAGTGGACTGCCGGTGCGGGAGTTCGACGCGAACAACGCTTCGATTGCACTCGAGGACGTTCGGGTTTCGTTCTCTCACAGCACATCCGACTCCGATGCCCCGTTCCTTTCGATCGCGATCCGGCTATTCGTACACGATGATCTCGCGTCGGCAGCCCTCCAGCCATTTGTCGATGCCCTCGGCACCATCGACTAGCCCCCCGGGGCTGCCGCGAGGGCATGAACCAGCCTCAGCTCCTCGACGAGATCGTTGGGATCCAGCACCGGGAAGGCCCCGTCGCGGATCAGCAGGTTGCAGCCTTCCGATGACTCGCGGTCGACGTCGCCGGGCATGGCCGAATACCGGGATCCCGTATTCGGCGGCCTTGACCGCGGTGATCAGCGCACCGCCGGTGCGCGCCGCCTCGACCAACGCGCAGAAATCCATCCGGGGCCTGCACCACGGCTTCGACGGTCGACATGGAGGAGATTGAGGCAAGAGGACCGAGCACCCAGATTCTGAAATCAGCGGCAGCCACGCCAGGAGCGACATCGATGTGAACCCCGGGCCCGGCGACCAGGTTGCGCACAATGCGAATCTCAACGTCGCCCTCCGCAGTCACCGTCGCACCGGGCAGGAGAATCCAGTCGCGGAAGCTATATGCGCCGGGCGAGAGCCACACGACCGCATCGCTCTCGACAACCAGTTTGTGGTATTCGCCGGGTTCGAGCCGGATCGATTCACCCGCTCTCACCCGGACATCCTCGGTACCCGGAGCCGGGTTGGGCGCCTCCGACAGTTCGAGAATCGGAAGGGTGACGCTCACCGGAGCGGATCCGGGATCCGCTCCGCGTGTCTCATTGGCGAAGAGTTGGCCCACCGAGACATCACGACCGAACCGGATCGAGTCCGCGACGAGCGCGGATTCGTCGTCCAGTCGTACCCCGCGCCCAATCCATGCCTCGATCGGGCGATG
>BTQG01000078.1:0-11833 GCA_036985755.1 Acidimicrobiia bacterium
CCGGCGGGTCGCCTTCCGGTAGTACATGGCACCATCGATGCGGGATTCGCTCGACCAGGGACCGAAGGCTTCTGCGATGTCGACCTTGGACCGTATCGCCTCGGTGCGCCACGCTTCCTGGAAATCGGCCGGCGCCTGTCCAGGGCCGAAGACGGGACGGGACTGATACGTCGCAGGGTCATCGAACATCAGCGTCAGCTGGTCTGCGTTCATGTCGAGCGTGATCTCGAAGTGCGGCTCTGTGACGGCTTCGGGATCAACCACCGCCGACCGCCGTTTCTTGACCAGCGGCGAGACACCGCTCGACGGTGCGGGCACGCCGGGCGCCGGCTTGTAGGTCTTCCAGTCCCGCATCACGCCCTTCCTGTGGATGGCCTGTGGACAAGATCGTACCCGGAGGTCGGGCCCGAAGAAAGGAAGAATCTCGATACCCTGCCAGAGTGGGACTACTGCTGAAGATCGCCGGCAACGCGGCGGCGGCGTGGATCACGGTGTGGCTGGTTCCCGGGCTGTCGTTCGCCGGCGAGTGGTGGTGGTACGCGGTGTTCGGGCTGGGGATCGGTCTCGTCAACGCCTCCGTCAAACCAGCCGCCAAACTGCTGACGCTGCCACTGCGCATCCTCACCCTTGGTCTGTTCACCCTCGTCGTCAACATCGCGCTCATGGTCTTCTTGATCTGGATGGCGCAGGCGGCCGATATCGGTCTCACCAGCGACTCGTTCCTCGCCACACTGCTCGGGGGATTGGCGTTGACCGTGTCCGCGTCGATCGTGAACCGCTTCTTCGACTGACCGGCCCTCCTCAGCGAGCCGATCGTGCGCTACCGGTGGGTGCCCAACACTCAGATGGTGTCGACCACCGAGGCGACGACCGCGGAGCGGTGCTCGAGCACGCCATCGTGCAGGCCGGAGCCGGACCTGAACAGACTGCCGAAGGCACGGGTGATCAGCTGCCCCCGTTCGACCAACGCCACCATCGCATACAGGTAGAGCGGCATGAGTAGTAGCACCGCGGCCACCCCTTCGATACCGAACCGGCGCGACCACAACCAGGCGGCGATTCCCCATGCGCTCGAAAACAGGACGATCGCAGCCGCCGGTTTGACCGTCGACATCATGGCAGGGTCGACCCTGGCCTTGCCCACCAGCCAGACCAGGAACATCGGGATCAGGTTGATGACCAGGCCGACCAACGCAAACGGCAAGAGCACCAAAGCAACGGCGGCGTTCCAGGTGATCCGCCACATGAAGGAAACCCGAGAACGATGTCGCGTCATCATCTGCTCATCGGAGAGCCCGACTGCGTCGAGATCAGCGACGTACGTGCCAAGGCCCTCGGTTATGGCGGCCTTGGCACTGTCAGGGCGGCTGGCTAATACATCGGCGAGCGCCGACTCGTCGGCGTAGTCGACCTCGACCTGAGATCCCGGCACGGTGCGCAGCGCGATCCCCGATGCCCGCTTCATGATCCGGGCCTCCTGCCAGCTCTCGAAGTTGGGGGCAGCGCGGCGCAAACTTGCCTCTATCACCCCGGTCAGTTTCGTGACCAGGTCACGGTTCGAGCTGTCCTCGGCCTCGCCGGCATCGGTGTTTTCGGCTACCCAGGAGTCGATATCGATCGGATCCCCAACATGCACATACACCTTGCTGCGGAGCAGCGCCTTGTCTTCGTAGTGGATGCCGGACGGGACGATCTCGATCCCCTCGACACCGTTGGCGCGAGCCCCGAGGACAATCCTGGCGGCACCGGTCTTGATCGGGGCGATGGCGGGATCGTCGACCGTGATGCCCTCTGGGAAAATCACCACGAGGTCGCTTTCGGCGAGGGCGTCGTAGGTCGAGGCGAACATCTGGTCGTTACGGCTCATCCCGGATTCCGGTGAATCCTGCGGTTTGTGCACGGGGATAGCCCTGACGAAGTTCATCAACTGCTTGGCCACCGGATAGGACCAGATCACATCTCGCCCGATGAAGCGCGGTACCCGGTCGAGGGAATGGATGAGGATGAGGGCGTCGGCGAAACCGCCAAAGTGGCTGGCGACGCCCAGCTGGGGGCCACGCCCCGTCGCCCGGAACTCTTGGTGCACGTCGACGCTGCGGTAGAGCAGACGGGTGGCGAGCGCGGACAGGTTTTTCAGGAATCGATCACGGCGCGCCAGATCGCGTGAGCGGGCCGAGTCAGAGGACGGCATCGCTCACCCGCCAAACGTATCTGCATAATCCGCCATGGCCGCCTCCACGACGGTGAAGGCATGCGCCTTGTCATAGACCTCAGGGACCGACACCCTATTCTCTTCGCCGGGGAGCACCTTGTAGGTCAGGAAGTAGTGGACCAGTCGGGCGACTATCGCCCCCGGCAGGTCGTCGAGATCCTCCACGGAAGACCAGACGGCGTCGCCGACGAGCACGGCAATGATTTTGTCGTCGGCCTCGCCACTGTCGATCATCCTGATCCCGCCGATGACGGTCGCATCGAGCATCACCTCGGCTCGATCGATCGGGCGTTCGGACACCACGCACACGTCGAGCGGGTCACCGTCGGCCACATCGACTTCCGGAGACAACGCGGCAACTCGCTGTCCGCAATAGGTGCGCGGAATCAGCCCGTACAGCGTCGGTGGTGAGCTACTGCCCCGCTGCGGGCGATCGACCTTGAGATAGCCCGTCCGCTTTTCGACCTCATACTTGACGACGTCGAATGGGGTGATCTCGATGAATGCGGTGACGACCTGTGGTGGATCGGGGCCGACAGCGAGTCCATGCCACGGATGCGGCCGCCATTGGAAAAACGGGTCGGGAAAGGCCACGCCACACCTCCTGGCGCCGGAGCGTACCCTGCTGGAGCGGTCCGGAATTGCCGCACCCTCTACAGGCGGGCCGACCGGACGGTAACCGGCCCTCCCCGCCCGGTCCGATCGTGTCAGCTGGTCAAGGTCGGCTCGACGACCTCGAATACCCGCTCGGCGAACTCGAGTAGGCGTTCGGTTGCTTTCGGATCGTTATGAAGCTCGCGGTAGAGAAGTCGGGATCCTTGCCAATCCTCGACATACCACTCGCTGCCGGGTGGAAGGGGGTTGTTGATCAGGTCATCGGTATCGAACGGCCACGGGTTGCTGTAGAAGTACGGCTCGCCTCCCGGGTAGAAACCCAGATTGAGCTGCGATGGGTACTCCACCATCTTGCCGTCCTCTTCGAGCTCTACGACCCGCGTCCCGAACCATTCGAAAGAGAGATCGAATCCGTGGGGCCACAGCTGGAGGGGGCTGATCTCGCCTTTCAGCCGGGCTCGATGCTCGGCCAGCACACCGTTGACCGCCAGAAGAGTGTCGTAGAAGGCGGCGGCAGCCGTGGCATCGTACGGGCGCGCCGCGTCGCTCTCGAACTTTCCCCTCTCGCATTCACCGTCGAGGCCAAGCTCGCTTGCAGCGTCGATGAGGGCGTCACCCAGCTCGGTGGCGGTGAGACCGGCGTCCATCGGCCACGTCCACCGTCGTCCACCTGCGGTCTCGAGCACCACCTCGTGGCTGTCGAGATCCATGCGAACCGTCGCCGTCGATCCGTCGGGCAACGGGAACGGATAGGTGGTGAGCCCGTCCGGTTTCACCTCCAACGCGATGTGCCACCACTTGTCATGGGGCGTTATGTACGCCCGGGGCAGGGCTGCTATCGCGTTGGAATAGGCCTGCAGCGTTGCATGGGTATCTTCCCAGTCCTCCGGCATCGGGGGCAGAGCAGCCATCGTCAGACCTCCTCGGTGTCTCCCACCGGTCAAGGCGCGTAGGAGGGGATTCATTCCCTCAACGACCTACCTTTTCTCAACGGCATCGCCGGGGGAAACCAGCGACCTGAGCTCGGTGACCGTAATCGAGCTCATCCGATGAATCCCTCCCCCAAAATCATGCGGGCGAAGCAGGCCCGGAGACGTGGCTCCAACCGAACCGACCCTTGATGCACAGGTTGCCTGCGGTGACATCATGGTCGAACGGCGACGTCACCTTGACGATCTCACCTTCCTGGACGTGGACATCGAGGTTGCACCCGACACCGCAGTAGGCGCAGATGGTGCGGGTGACGGTTTGGGCTCCCTCATCCCAGGCCCCGGCCTGGCGCATGTCGTATTCGGTGGTGACGATGAGGGCTCCTGTCGGGCACACGGCCACACAGTTACCGCAGAAGACACACGCCGAGTCGGGCAGGGCCACGCCGAACTCCGTGGAGATGGCTGCGCCGAAACCGCGGTCGGTAACGGTGATTGCATAGGTGTGCTGGGCATCGTCTCCACACGCCGAGACGCACCGGTAACACAGCACACACTTGGACAGATCCTGGACGTAGAGGCCATTGTCGGTGTTCACCGGGTGCTCGACGGTGGCGCCGGCGTCACCGAATCGTCCCGGCTCGGCGCCGTATTCGTCGGCGAGCTCCAACAGCTCCGGGGCGAGCGATAGGTCCACCGACGACACAAGCAGCTCCAGCACCATACGCCGGGCGCGGTCTACTCGTGCCGACCGGGTCTTGATCACCATGCCCTCTTCGACCTGCCGCGAGCAGGCGGGGGCCAGCACCCTGGCGCCTGCGACCTCGACGACACACAACCGGCACGCGTTCGCCGCGGTGAGGGTCTCGAGGTAACACAGCGTTGGCACCTCGGTTCCCTGTTTGGCGGCCGCCTCCAGAATCGTTGCATCCGCCGGCGCCCGCACGTCGACACCGTCGATCGTTATCTGGACCGTGTCAGTCACGTCGTACCCCGATCAGCTCCAGGTCCAATGCCGACTGGACGGCCTCGGCTGCCAACTGCCCGAGACCACAGATCGAGGCGTCCCTGAGCACAGCGGCGAGATCATCGAGCGTCTCCCGCTCCACAGATCCGTTGCCCAGCCGCTCCAGGGCCTCGACCTGACGGATGGTCCCAACCCGGCACGGCACACACTTACCGCAGGACTCGTCGCGGAAGAATCGGGCGATACGGTCGACGATCGCCACCATGTCCGTCGCGGTATCGAAAACAACGATGGCGCCGGAGCCGAGCGGCGGCTCCGTTCCGTGGTCGAGGGTGACGTCGAGATCCTTGGGCAGCAGGAACGTTCCGGCGGCGCCACCGACCAGCACCGCCTGGATGTCGGTGGTGGGCCCACCGGCGGCATCGATGAGGGCGGCAACCGACACGCCAAGCGGCGCCTCGTACAGGCCGGGCCTGGCAATGGCGCCGGACATGGGGAATAGCTTGCTGCCTCCGTCCTTGTCCATGGTGATGGCCACGGCAGCGACGAGGGTCTCGACGTTGTTGACCACCGTGGGCAGGCCGAACAGACCCTCCTGGGTCGGGAACGGGGGTTTGGCTCGCGGCTCGCCACGAAGACCTTCGATCGAGTTGAACAGCGATGTCTCTTCGCCGCAGATGTAGGCACCGGCGCCGCGGCGTACCTCGACGTCGAAAGCAAAACCCGCACCCGCAACATCGCCACCGAGCAGACCGGCCGACCTCGCCGCTTCGATGGCGCCGACCATGCGACGCTCGGCCAGGGGGTACTCGCCGCGAATGTAGAGAAAACCACGCTCGGCACCGGTGACGTAGGCGGCGAGAGTCATGCCTTCGACCACGGCAAAGGGATCTCCCTCCATCAGCACTCGATCCTTGAACGTCCCCGGCTCGGACTCGTCGGCATTGCAAACGACGATCTTGTGCCCTTGCCCCCCGGCGACCGCCCGCCATTTCGCCGCCGCGGGAAAGGAGGCGCCACCTCTGCCGCGCAACCGGGCCGCTTCGATGCGGTCGAGCACGGTCCCGGCACCGTCGTCCGTGGCCCGGCTCAGCGCCTGGTATCCGCCGGCGGTGCGATAGGCATCGAGGCTCTCCGGATCGACGGTCCCGACCCTGGCCAGCAAGATCGGCTCGCCGATCACACCGATATGGGTGTCCACCGAGGTCGGTTCGCCGTCGAGCACTGCCTTCGGGGTGGCGGGAGCGATCTCGGTGCGCCGGAACCCGGGCTGCTGGATGAACACAGCGGGTGCCTTCTCACACCGTCCCAGGCAAGGGACTCGTTCGACCTCGATGCCGTCGAGCCCCGCGATCAGCTGATCGGCGTAGGGACCGCACACGATGTCGTCGCAGACACGCACCACTTCCGCCCGTTCTTCGAAGGTGAACTGGTCGTAGAAGGCGGCGACGCCGTAGGCCTCGGCCGGGGGAACAGACAGCGCTTCGCACAGGTAGCCCAGCCCACCCTCGCTGATCCAACCGACGGCGTCATTGAGGGCATGGAGCGCAGGGAGCAGCAGGTCGCGACGGGCGGCGGCGGTCCGTCCACCGACGGCCGTTCTTCCCGGGGTCCCGGTCAGATCAGGAAAGCCTTCGGCTTGCAGAAGGCGGTCGACGGCGGCGCGTTCGGACTCGGTGGCTTGTGCAATGAGATGGCGCAGATCCATGCTCTACTCCTCGCGCTCGATCCGCACCGCCGTCGCCTTGAATTCGGCCGTTCCCGACTTCGGATCCCATTCATCGAGGGTCAGCACGTTGACATCGACCTCGTCGGGGTAGTGCAGCGTCATGAAAGCCAGGCCTTCTCGCAGGCCGGGCTCGACGGCGACCGGAGCGACCACACTCCCCCGCCTGGAGGTGACCCTTGCCAGGTCTCCGGCGGCAAGGCCGAGACCTTCTGCATCTTCCGGTGACAGATCGACGGTGGCTCCTTTGCGCCTCGGGGAGCGGAATCGGCCCGACTGCACACCGGTGTTGTACGAGTCGAGGTGACGTCCTGTGGTCAGCCGGATCGGGTATTCGTCGGTGAGCTCGTCGATGGGTGGCCGCCACTCGACCGGAGTGAACGGCGCCGCCGGTCCGCGGCGCGGTTCCTCCCAGAGACGGCCGTGGAGGAACGGCGACCCTGGATGGTCTTCGGTGGGGCACGGCCATTGCAGACCACCAAGGGTCTCGAGGCGTTCATAACTCATGCCGCCGTGCCATGGGGAGAGCGATCTCAGCTCATCCCACGCTTGCTCGGCGGTGGTGGCGGGCCAGGCGTGGCCGAGTCGGTTGGCCATCGCCACCAGGATGTCAATGTCGTCGCGAGCCTCTCCCGGGGGGTCGACCGCCTTGCGCACGCGTTGCACCCGCCGCTCGCTCGAGGTGACGGTGCCCTCCGATTCGACCCAGCCCACGGCTGCCGGCAACACCACGTCGGCGATCTCGGCGGTGGCGGTCATGTGGATCTCCTGGACGACGAGGTGATCGAGCGACCCGAGCAGGCGACGAGCCTTGGCCCCATCGGCTTCGGAGTGCACGGGGTTCTCGCCGATGATGTACAGGGCGCGCATGTCGCCCCGTTCCATAGCGTCGAACATCTCTGCCAGATGCCACCCCGGTTCCGGGTTGAGCTCCACACCCCAGTGGGCCTCGAACTTGCCCCGGCTGACGTCGTCTGCCACGTCTTGTCCTCCGGGCAACTTGTTGGGGAGGGCACCCATGTCGCCGCCACCTTGCACGTTGTTCTGTCCACGCAAAGGGACCAGGCCCGACCCGTAACGGCCCACGTGGCCGGTGAGGATCGCCAGGTTGATCAGGGCGAAGACGTTGTCTGAAGCCGTGTAGTGCTCGGTGATGCCGAGCGTCCACAGCAACTGGGCGCTCGAAGCCGTGGCGTAGGCATGGGCCAGGTCCTGGATCGCCGCCGCCGGCACGCCGGTGACTCGCTCCCCTTCCTCGAGCGTCCATCGCTCGACGGATTCCCGGTACTGCTCGAAGCCGGTGGTGGCGTGCTCGATGAACTCCCTGTTGTGAAGGTCCTGAGCGATGATCTCGCGGGCGATGGTGTTGGCAAGGGCGATGTCGCTGCCGACATCGATGCCAAGCCAGTGGTCGGCCCAGGCCGTCGACGAGGTGCGCCTGGGATCAATGGCGTACATGGTGGCGCCGTTGTCGATGCCCTCGAGCAGGTGGTGGAAGAAGATCGGATGTGCCTCGCGCGCGTTGGACCCCCACAGCACGATGAGGTCCGTGGTCTCGATCTCCTCATATGAGCTGGTTCCGCCCCCCGCCCCGAGCACTGCCGTCAGACCGACGACGCTTGGGGCGTGTCAGGTGCGGTTACAGCTGTCGATGTTGTTCGAGCCGATGACGGCACGGGCGAACTTCTGGGCCATGAAGTTCATCTCGTTCGTCGCCTTGGAACAGGAGAACATCCCGAACGCCGTTGATCCGTGGGTGTCGATCGCCGATCGGAACCCCGCTGCCGCGCGGTCGAGGGCCTCATCCCAGGTGGCGGGGCGAAGTGCTCCGTCGTCGCGAACATAGGGCTGGGTAAGACGTGTCAAATCATCACCTCCTTCCGCCGTGCATGGTAGAAGCTGAGCCCGTTCGTAGTCGCCGCCGAAGGTTCCTCGATGGCAGCGCGGCGCCAGGGTCTCCTGGTCGTTGCCCCGTTACGACTTGCGACTCAGGGGTTGTCGTTGATCATCGTCATCCGGTAGGTGATCCCGCCCGGTCCCACGGTCTCGACCTTCACCGGCATCCCCGGTTTGTCCGTCGCAAACCAGTACACGTCCGAGGTCGGCCCATCGGTGACGGTGTAGCGTTTGCACGCCAGCGCACCCATGGGTGTCTCCAACATCTCCGACGTGATCTCGGTCTGTTCGGCTGAGAACGAGGCGTGGGCCTGGAACTCCTTCCAGCGGGTGCGCAATTGCGCGGGCGGATCGATCGACTCACCGTCCATCGTCAGCGACTCGGTTTCGTGGTCGGTCCCCTCCTCGTCGACGGTCACAAAACGGTTGATGGTGACGAACGGATCGGCGTCGGGTGGTTCGATGAGCAGCCCGATCGTTCGGCCCGCCGGACAGCCTTCTCGGATCTCGTCGGCGGTGAAGGGTGTCTGAGCATGTCCCGGTTGGACCACTCGGGGGTCTTCTGTGGGTGCAGCCATTGACGCTCCTTATCGACGGACGGCAGGTGAGGGTAAAGCCATTGGTTGCACCAGAGGATTATCACCCCGTTCAGCAAGTGCTGCTGAGACCGATATAGTTTCTTGCATGTAACGCGCTCATCCAGAGCGGTGGAGGGACAGGCCCGACGAAACCGCGGCAACCGGCTCCCAAAAGCACGGTGCCAACGCCTGATCGATGAGCAGCCGACAGCGGGCTTCCGCTCGAGGCGCTCAGAGCGCGCCGAGAAGAGGAGTCCGCATTGATCGAATCTACCGCTGACTACGGCGTCCACCTCCTTGGTTATCCCCGCATCGGGTCCAATCGTGAGCTGAAGTGGGCGTCGAGGTGTGACCTGATGCTGCCGACGCCGGAGGGAGCGATTGGATGCGGGTGACCGAGCATCTCGAGCGAGCCGAGGGGCCCCTCATCAGCTTCGAGATCATCCCGCCGCGGCGCGGCGGCGATCTCGACAGCCTGCTCGAGCTGATCGAGGATCTCAGCCGACATCGGCCGCCGTTCATCGACATCACCAGCCACGCTGCCGAGGTCATCTATGACGAGACCCCCGGCGGGGTCCAGAAACGGGTGAAGCGGAAACGGCCGGGCACGCTCGGTTTGTGCGCCCTCATCCAGAACAAGTTCCAGATCGACGCCGTCCCCCACGTTCTCTGCGAGGGGTTCACCAGGGAGGAGAGCGAGGACTTCCTCATCGAGCTCCACTACCTCGGCATCGACAACGTGCTGGCCATCCGGGGAGATTCGGCAGGCTACGAGAAGCCGCTCAACTACGGCCGCAGCCGCAACGTCTACGCCAGCGAGCTGATTTCCCAGATCGCCGACATGAACAAGGGTCTCTTTCTCGAGGATCTGCTCGACGCCTCACCGACCGACTTCTGCATCGGGGCGGCCGGGCACCCCGAGAAGCACTTCGAGGCACCCAACATCGAGACGGACGTCGGTTGGGTAAAGCACAAGGTCGACAGCGGCGCCGAATACATCGTTACCCAGATGTTCTTCGACAACGAACGCTACTTTCAGTTCGTCGATGAGTGCCGTCGTCAGGGCATCACCGTCCCCATCATCCCTGGCCTCAAGATCCTCACCACCAAGCGCCACCTCACCATCCTCCCCAAGACGTTCCATTGTGACATCCCCCCGCCGCTCGCCGACGAGGTGACCAAGGCCGAACTCGGCCACGTCACCGACGTCGGTGTTGCCTGGGCCGTCGAGCAGAGCCAGGCGCTACTCAAAGCCGGTGTTCCCTCGCTCCACTTCTACGTCATGTCGCACGCCCGCGCGGTCGGCCGGGTGCTGAGCGGCCTCGACCTGTAGCTTCGACCACCCGTCGTACGTGTCTGGGCATACCCCTACGGTCGATCCAGACACGCACGACCAGGATTGGCCCTCTCAGCGACCGTGGGAGGCGGCGGCGATGAGCCGGTACAACGCCTGCCGGGGGTTGTAGCTGCGATCGATGAGACCGTGGCGGGGGTAGTAACTACGGTCGTGATCCATGAAACCGTCGAGGAAGACTGCCACCGTCGGATGCTCGAATGCCGACTCGACCGCCTCCGCAACGAGGTCGGCGACGACCTGGTCATCCACGAATGCCCGGTTCTCGCCGTCTGTCGGAAGCTCGACGTTGACGATCGCACCGCGACCGGCACCCTCAGCAGTGTCGCGAGCTGCCCCTACGGCCGAATGCAACGGTTCACCGGCCGTAGCGCGGAAGACGAGCTCGCCGAAGATGCCGGTGTCATCGATGTCGAGCCAGTGCTCCAGCATCGTGTCACCCTGTGGCGCAAACCCGGATGCGACGAAGTGATGCACTAACGGCGAGCCGATAGGAACGATGGGTGCGATAGCCAGGTCGCCGGGAAGACCTCCGGCGGCGACCGCGGCGACGACCTGCTCGAAGGTGTCGGGGGCAGCGGCGATCTCGAATCGGGCGATCGTCGCGCCCAGGGATGCAATCGTGTCGAGCGTTGTGTCGTTCGGTATCCCTCCGGATCGGACGGTGAACCTCATGCCGCGGCCGGTCAGGTGGCGAAGGCGCTGTTGTCCCTCACCATCTGTGACGTCGGCAACCGGTACCCGGAGGTCGGAGATCCGTGCCTCCCAGAGGGCGGGGAGTGAGGCGTCGTTGCGAACCGTCTTGCGGCGGAACTCGTCGAGACCTGACGTCGGGAAATCGACGGTCGACATCCAGCCGTGGCGGAGGGTGACACCGATGGGGCAGGACCAGCCGTAGCGAAGGGCGACAATCGGCGGGACTGGTAGCTCCTCCTGCTGCGTGGCGATTCCGAATGTTCGGATCGGTCTCACCGCGTGGCCGCCCTCGGTGACATCCACCACGAAGAAGCCGAGCTTGGCGGCGTCGTCACGCCCGCCCTCTCGCTCCGGGGCGATCGCAGAGAGCTCTGAATAGTCCGGGCGGACGAACGCGGTCGAAGGAGCACAGTACAGCTCGGTTCCGGCGTGGTGGTTGTACAGGAAGTTGTGCACGTGGCCGGAGAACACCGCCTCGACTTCGTGTTGATTGGTGAGGCCGAGCAGCCAGGTCCTGGCGGGCTCTCCCAGGTTGTCGTAGTGCTCGGCCTCCAACGGGTGGCGAATGAACGGCGGGTAGTGGGTGAACAAGAAGATTCGGAGCCCGGCGGCCGAGGCGGCAGCCAGGTCTGCCTCGAGCCAGGTTCGCTGACTCTGCTCACGGTCGAGGCCCGAATTGAGCACCGGCGTGTCGACGATCACGAAGTGGCAACCACCGACGTCGAATGAGCGATACGGCTCTCCCCAGGAGCGCTCGAAGACGTCATAGTTCTCCTCCGCCACCGGAGGCACCCCCACCAGGGCGTGCGGTTTGTCGCCGATGTCATGATTCCCTGCAACGAAGTGCACCGGATGGGTGA
>BTQG01000079.1:0-11731 GCA_036985755.1 Acidimicrobiia bacterium
GACCACACCACCCGATGGACAGACGGCGGCACCACCACCACCAACAACCTCGCCCCCCTCTGCCGCCACGACCACCGCATCAAAGACACCCACGGATGGACCTACCAAAAACAACCCGACGGCGACTACCAATGGACCAGCAGACTCGGCCACACCTACCCCACCAGCAGCCGACCCCCGTAGGCCTCAGCCGGGTTGAAACCCTTGTTACCCCTAACCTCGCCGGATGGCCCGGTCGTTGCGCTCATCGCTCGCCTTCCTCAGCTCCGAGCGACTGGTGATGAACACGGCGTTCCGGTTCGTGTACCCCTTCCTTCCCGCGATCGCCCGCGGGCTTGGGGTCCCGCTCGAGGCTGCCGGCCTCCTGGTCAGCGCCCGGTGGGTGGCCGGATTGGCAACACCCGGTATCCAGCGCATAGCCGGAGGCGGCGAGGCCCGGCGCCGCTTGATCGTCACCGGCACCCTGCTGTTCATTGCCGGGGCAGGGGTTACCGCCATCACCGGTGTCTACGTCGGTGCCCTCCTCGGCTTCGCGCTGATCGGGCTCGCCAAGCCGAGTTACGACATCGCCTCCCAGGCCTATATCGCCGACCGCGTGCCCTACGAGCGCCGCGCCAGGTACCTGGCGGTCTTCGAGTTGACCTGGGCGCTCGCCTTGCTCATCGGGGCGCCGTTCACCGGGTGGCTCATTGCCCGCGGCGAGTGGACTACCCCGTTCTGGGTGTTCGGAGCCTTGACGGTGGTCGCGTTGGTACTGGTGCCCCGGTTCGTCGATCCGGATCTTGCTGCGGTCACCACACCGAGCAAAGGCGTACGGTTCGCAGGCTCGTCTCTAGCGTTTCTTGCCGTTACCGCTTTGTTCACGCTCGGAGCGGAGACAATGTTCGTCGTCTTCGGGGCCTGGCTCGAGGGCTCATTCGGCCTGACGCTGGCGGCACTCGGTAGCGCGGCCGTCTTGATCGGGTTCGCCGAACTGGCCGGGGAGGGTTCCACCCTCGCTTTTACCGATCGAATCGGGAAACGCCGCTCCGTGCTGATCGGGCTCATGGTCTCGGCCGTCGGTTTCGCTCTGCTCGTACCCGCCGGAAACTCGCTCGGCATTGGATTGGCTGTACTCGCCCTTGGCCTGTTCGGGTTCGAATTCACCATCGTGTCGTCGATCCCGCTGGCCACCGAGTTGGAACCGAGGACGCGAGCCCGCTATTTGGCGTGGACGGTGGTAGCGATGGCGACGGGTCGCGGCATCGGCGCCGCCATCGGTCCGATCCTCTTCGAGTCCGTGGGGTTGGCGGGCCCGGCGATCGTGGCGGTGGTTGCAAACAGCCTGGCGGCTGTGGTCCTCGTGGCCTGGGTGCGAGAGGGCGGTGAGCCCGCCGCAGAGTCCCGTGAATCGAGCGCTCGGCGCGGCGAACGGAGTTAGCCGGCGCTCACCGGGGCTCACCGGGCGAATCGACACTGGTCGTGAACGTACTTGCGGCCGCTCTCCTCAAGGCGTGGGTGGTGTTGAGGGGAACGGCCGCAAGATCCTGTGAAAGCTCGGTTAGGTGTCGTCCTCGCCCTGGTCGGAGTCGTCGTCGCCGCCATCGTCGTCGCCCTGGTCGTCGCCGCCATCGTCGTCGCCCTGATCGTCGTCGCCCTGGTCGTCGTCGCCCTGGTCGTCGTCGCCCTGGTCGTCGTCGCCCTGGTCGTTGTCTGTGGCCTGGTCGTCGTCGGAGTCGTTGTCGGTGGCCTGGTCGTCGTCGGAGTCGTTGTCGGTGGCCTGGTCGTCGTCGCCTTGCTCGTTGTCGGTGGCCTGGTCGTCGTCGGCCTGGTCGTTGTCGGTGGCCTGGTCGTCGTCGGCCTGGTCGTTGCCGGTGGCCTGGTCGTCGTCGGCCTGGTCGTCGTCGGCGTCCACGCCGGCCGGGGCAATGTCGCCGTCGCCGTCTTCGCCGAGCCGGACGCCGCCATCGTCGCCGGCCCCATCGTCGGCGGAAGTGTCCGTCGGGTGGAAGTCGAAACCGGCGATCCCGTAGAAGTCGGCGAGGGGCTCTTGCACAGAGTCGGGCAACACCCCGGCGGCGGCGATGCCACTGGTTGCCAGGACGAACACCGCAGCGACGGTTGCCAGCCTGGCGGCAAAGTTGT
This sequence comes from Acidimicrobiia bacterium, assembly GCA_036985755.1. GTDB lineage: Bacteria > Actinomycetota > Acidimicrobiia > Spongiisociales > UBA5794 > JACZST01. The sequence goes on from BTQG01000079.1 coordinate 2,125, forward strand.
TGTAGACCCGGCGCAGCCTCGATGGTGTGGCTGTTTGGGGAATCGGGGGAGCCGGGTAGATCGGCAAACGAGCCGCAGCTGCCGCCGCCGCAGCAGCCACGTGCTCGGTTACCGCCGATGCGCCTACCGATATGTCAGCGGACCGCCGAATGGCCGCTGCCCATGTTGCGACCCCGTACAGGGACGGGTCGACAGCGTTGCCCATGAAGAGCTGTTCGATGTCGTGGTCGCTCAGGTGTCGATCTTGGCTCATGTCATCTCCGTAACCGATGGGGAGACCGGTTTGGTCGCGGGGTTCTCGAGGCGATCCCTCAGTTTGGAGATGGCGCGGTATTGGGCGGTCTTGATCGCACTCTCGCTCGTGCCAAGCGCTTCGGCCGTTTGGGCAACGGACAGATCACCGATGATCCGCAGCAACAGCGTGGATTGCTGCAGGTCGGATAGGAAGGCGATGGATCCGACCAGCTCATCGAGCTCCACGGTGGCGAGGGCATCGGACTCGGCGTCGACGACGCCCATTCGCCGCAGGTCCTCGGCAAGCGCGTCGTCCAGGGACTTGGTGAGCGGTGAGCGTTTCCGTCGTCGTGCTTCGTCGATCACCCGGTGGTGGGCAACGGTGAACGCCCATGAGCGGAACCCGGTGGCGTCGCCTTCGAAGGTGGCCACGTTGCGTGCCAGCTGCAACCAGGTCTCGCCAAGGGCGTCCTCCGGGTCGCGAGAGCCGCGTGCCCGTAGATAGCCGAGCAGGCGCGGCGACAACCACGAATAGAGCTGTTCCCACGCCCAGGGAGCGCCTTCTTTCGCCGCAAGGACCGCAGCATCAAATGGAGCGTCCACAATCCAAGTGAATTCGGTTGCCGGCAGCGAAAGCTTGAGGGGCCGGACAGGACCTCTTGGCCCGAATCCCTCGTCCGACTCATGTCCTACCACGGCTACCGTCGGAGCGAATGATGCGGACCCTGATCGTGGCGGTTGCCGTGGTGGCGGCGGCGTGTAGCCCAAGCAGTGATGGCGAGAATGACGGACTGCTTGCCATTGTCGATGACCTCGGGCAGGTGGTGATCGTGACCGCCGACGGGGATGTCGTCGCCGAGGCCACCGATTTCGCAGAAGGCACCACCGCCTTCCAGCCGGTGTGGTCCGGTCCCGGACAGATCGTCTACGTCGAACAGACGGCTGGGGGTGGCTCGCTGGTCGTTGCTGGAGTCGGCGCCGCCGAAACCCGGCGGACCGAGTTCCCGACTCCGCCGTTCTACATCTACCCGCGGCCGGGGGGCGGTGGCACCGCCGACATCGTCACCCTCCGCAACCGCGCCGGGGGAGGCCTTGCCGCCGAGATCGTGGCCGGCGACGCATCAATCGCGGAGCTCGACGGCGACTTCCCCTTCTTCTTCGGTTGGACCGCCGACGGGAGGGTCGTCGCCCACTCCGAGAACGCGTACCTCGATGAGGTTCACCCCGATCGCCTTTCCATCGCTACCGATCCGGGGTCCTTCGCCGCCCCCGGCGTGAGAGATAACCAGATCGTCTATGTGCGATCGACCGGACCGGCCTCGTTCCTCGCCGTCATCTCCGGTGAGAAGACGGTGGACCTGGCGACCGTCCGGGGACCGGCCCATCTCGTAGTCGGCAGCGACCGGGTCGCCGTTCGCTCGATCGCGGTGCCGGGCACCGGTGGTGTCGAGGTTCTAGCCCAGTCGGTTCCCTCGGTTCCCCCGGATGCGCTGGTGGTGGTCGGGCTCGACGATGGCAGCCTGGAGATCGTCGCCGACGACAGCATCGTCGCCTTCTTCTGGGATCCCTCCGGCCGCCGACTGCTCTACCTCGAGGTCGGCGACGAGGGCTCGGGTGAGCTCTCCTGGCACGTGTGGGAGGAGGGGGAAGTCACCGATTTCCCCTCCTTTGCCCCCGAACCCACCTGGTTCGCCACCTTCGTGCCCTTCTTCGACCAGTACGCCCAGTCGATGACGCTGTGGTCGCCTGATGGCAGCGCCTTTGCCTTCCCTGGCATGGTGGGCGGCGAGCCTGGTGTATGGGTACAACAGCTCGACCGGGAAACCCCTGTCCGCATCGCCGCGGGCTCCTGGGTGGCCTGGGGACCCGCCGCCTGACGACGAACACGGTCCCGGGCGCTGGTACCTTCACCAGTGCCAGCACGAGGCGAATCAAAGGGGCGGAGAATGACTCTCGAGGAATACCCACAGGGAAGTGCCTTTCCCGGTGTGATCGGTCGCACGGTCGAGGAGTCGAGCCAGGCGTGGCCCGAGCCCCGGCGAGCCAAAGAAGGCGCCCCCAACGTGCTGTTCATTGTGCTCGACGACACCGGTTTCGCCCAGCTTGGCTGTTACGGCAGTCCCATCGAGACCCCCAACCTCGACCGGCTGGCCACTAACGGCCTTGCCTACAACAACATGCACACCACTGCGTTGTGCTCACCGACGCGGTCCTGCATCCTCACCGGGCGCAATCATCATTCCAACGGGATGGCCTCGATCACCGAAGCCTCCACCGGGTTCCCTGGAGCCAACGGCTACATCCCGCACGAGAACGGATTCCTTCCAGAGATGCTGCTGGAACATGGCTACAACACGTATGCGATCGGCAAGTGGCACCTGACACCGGCCGATCAGACCTCGGCGGCCGGCCCCTACGATCGGTGGCCGCTCGGGCGCGGTTTCGAGCGGTATTACGGGTTTCTCGGGGGTGAGACCCACCAGTACTACCCGGAGCTGTGGCACGACAATCACCGCGTGGAGCCGCCGCAGACCCCGGAGGAGGGATATCACGTCACCGAGGACCTCACCGACCAGGCGATCTCGTTCATTGCCGACTCCAAGCAGGTGGCGCCGAACAAACCATTCTTCATGTACTTCTGCACGGGGGCGATGCACGCACCGCACCATGTGAGGGCGGAGTGGGCCGACCGATACCAGGGTGCCTTCGACGAAGGGTGGGGGGTGTACCGGGAGAAAGCGCTGGCCAAGCAAAAGCAGCTTGGCATCGTTCCAGAGGACACCGAATTGTCCCGCCACGACCCCGATGTTCAGGAGTGGGAGTCGCTTTCGGACGACGAGCGCCGCCTCTACGCCAGGATGATGGAGGTGTACGCCGGCTTCCTCACCCACACCGATCACCACATCGGGAGGCTGCTCTCGTTCCTGGAGACCATCGGCGAACTGGACAACACCCTGATCATGGTGATCTCGGACAACGGCGCCAGTTCCGAGGGCGGACCGTACGGCTCGGTGAACGAGAACCTGTTCTTCAACAATGTGCCGGAATCGCTCGAGGAGAACCTGGCCGCCATCGATGCCCTCGGTGGCCCGACGACGTTCAACCACTACGCCTGGGGCTGGACCTGGGCGGGCAACGCCCCGTTCCGTCGCTGGAAACGAGAGACGTACCGCGGCGGGATCTCGGACCCGTTGATCGTCCACTGGCCGGCCGGCATCGCGGCCAGGGGCGAGATCCGAAACCAGTACGCCCACGCCGTGGACATGGTGCCGACCGTTCTCGAGGCCCTGGACCTGACACCGCCGACTTCGATCAAGGGAGTGACCCAGTCACCGCTCGAGGGGGTCAGCTTCGCCCATACCTTCGATGACACCCTCGTTTCGTCGAAGCGCACCACCCAGTACTTCGAGATGATGGGGCACCGATCCCTGTATCACGATGGATGGCGAGCCGTCTGTCCGTGGCCGGGATCGTCCTTCGCCGAGGCAGGGCTTCCCTTTGGATCGCCGATCTCGAAGGACCGGCTCACCGAGCTCGACGCCGAGAGCTGGGAGCTGTATCACGTCGATCAGGACTTCGCCGAGAACCACGACGTGGCCGCCGACAACCGGGACCGGCTGATCGCCATGATCGGCACCTGGTACGTCGAAGCCGGAAAGTTCAATGTGCTTCCGATCGACGGCAGGGGAGTGCAGCGTTTCGCCGAGCCCAGGCCGCAGATCACGGTTGGACGGACCAGCTATACCTACTACCCGGGCACGCAGGCGGTGCCGGGCAACGCCGGGGCCGTTGTGCTCAACCGTCCACACTCGATCACCGCCCTCGTCGACATCCCAGCGGGCGGGGCAGAGGGAGTGCTGGTTTCCCATGGGGGAGTCGACAGCGGCTACGCCATGTACGTCAAGGATGGGAGGCTGACCTGGGTGCACAACTATGTCGGGCGCGACTACTACTACGTCGTGTCGACCGAGGACGTCCCCGAGGGCAGCCACGAGCTTCGTTTCGAGTTCGAGATCACCGGGCCACCGGATATCGCGAACGGCAAAGGAGCACCGGGCAACGGTCAGCTGTATCTCGATGGACGGCTGGTCGGCCAGGCCGAGGTGCCGGTGACTACGCCGCTGGCGCTGGGGCTCACCTCCGGCATCCTTGTCGGGGCAGCGCCGGGAGCGCCGGTGTCCCCGGAGTACGAGCCGCCGTTCGTCTTCACCGGCGTCGTTCATTCGGTGACGATCGACGTTTCCGGCGAGCTCATCCAGGACGACGAGGCGGAGGTACGGCGCATCCTGGCTCGTCAATGACCGAGGTCTCGGTGCGCTCAGTACGGCCATTCTTCGAGTTCGATCCAGATGGCTTCTGCCCTGGCGATCACGGTGCCGTCGGGGGTGACCAGCGCCGAGGCGGAAACATGCTTGCGACCGTCGGCCGAGATCGGCCAGGCCATCGCAATCAGTTGCTCGCCGCCGGTGGGAACGCGGCTGATGTCGGCGGTCAACCGACCCAGCAGGGCGGCGGGGGTGGTTGCCAACCCGAAGTATGAGGGACAGTCGAGCGCGGACCACACGTAGCGGCGGTCGAGCGGCTCACCCGCCGCCACCAGCGACGGTTCGGGAAGCCACGGTGCAGCGACCACGTCGCTGCCGGCGAGCGGGCCGGCGAAGATGCGAAGCCCATCACCGTGCCTGCGATCGGTGCCGCACACGAAGCAATGCGGGAGCCGGTGACCTTCGGCCCAGACAAACCGCTTCGATGCTTCGACGGCCTCAGCGAGCGATGGGGGATCAGGGACCTCCAGGTTCAGGGTTGCCGGGGACGCCTCGGCGATAAGCACGTCGGCCTGCACGAGCCTGCTTGTTTCGCCGTCGCCCTCGAGTCGCATCGGTGTGTCCAGCGGGGGTGGGGCCCGCAGGCTCACCGCGACGGTGGTCTCGATGCCTTCGGCAACCACTCCGGCGGCGTAACCACCGTTTGCGCTGTCGGGTGGTCCGCGAAAGCGACCGTCGATGATGATTTCTCTCTCCACAGGCCGACCCTAAGGCCATCGGTCGTGGTTCACGAACAGAACCCCCGGGGTGTGCCGGGGGTTCTCTCTCAGCTGGGCAGTTTCAGAGTCTTGTCCGGGACTACGGCCGACAGCCGTCCGAGCAGTGGGCGACCCGCGGAATGGTGAATCGTTTCATTGGCTCTCTCCTTCCAGTCTCTGAGAAGTCTAAGACCCGGCGACGGTACTGCTGACGCCGTAGTTTCTATGTCAACCCCGCATCTTCGAGCAGATCGACGAATCGTTCCGTCGCCGAATCGTCCTGGAAAGGAAGGTTTTCACGGAGGCCTTGCGCGGTGAGCTTTGGTCTGGTCGCTCTGGCTTGCTTGAGGGCAGCGGCGGCATGGCGCTCCCGCCCCAGCGCAGCTTGCGAGGCCGCCAGCGTCAGCAGTGCGTCGGTGTTGTCTTCGTTCCCGGCCACCACACCTTCTGCGGTGTCCGCAGCCATCTCGTACTCCTCGCCGACGAGATAAGCGTCGGCGAGGACGCTCTGATACCAGTCGGAGAACAGGGGACTCAGCCTGATGGCGCGGTCGGCGTGTTCGACCGCATCCTCCCACCGCCCCAGATAGCGCAGCACGCTGGCGGCGACACCGAAGGAGAGGTCGCACGATGGTCGCGCCGCGGTTGCTTTCTCCGCCGATGCGGCGGCGCCCTCCCAGTCGTGACGCAGCAGCATCACGTAGGAGAGGATGGCATGAGCGATCCCGGACGGGTCGTCCAGTTCCAAGGCACGGCGAGCCATTCCCTCTGCGGTAGCGATGTGCTCGGCGGCTCCATCCGGGGGTGCGTTGATGGCGCTGAGGAAATGGGCGATAGAAGCAGACGAGTAACCGGTCGCTGCCTCAGGTGACCGCTCGATGAGATTGTCGAATTCCTCCTCGGCTCTCTTCAGATCACCGGGTGTGCCAAGCGACAGATAGTGCAGGCCCTTGTACAACAGCTCTACCGACTCGGCGTCGAGGTTGGCCCGATACATCCGCGCCGTACCCGCCGAGATCACCTCGACGTCGAGCGCTTCGACGATGTCATGCACGATCTGATCCTGTGCTTCGAACACATCGTCGAGGGTCGCCTCGAAGCGGTCGGCCCAAACCGTCTGGCCGGTGTCGACGTCGACCACGTGGGTCATCACCCGAATCCGCGTCCCCGACCGCTGTACCCCACCCTCCAGGACGTACTGAACGCCGAGCTCGTGCCCGAGTTGCTGCGCCGAGAACGCCTCGGATCGGTAGTGCAATGTCGAGTTCTCGCTGATCAGCTCGAGGCCGGGGATCGTCATCAGCGAGATGGCGAGGCCCATCATCAAGCCATCGGCGAGGTGTTCGTCACCGGGCTCACCGAGGTTGACAAACGGGCTGACGGCGAGGGACGGCAACGTGGGCTTGGCAACCCGGCGGCGCCACGGCTTGGTCTCCGCTTCCGTGGCACTCTCGTCCTTGACCAGGTACGCCAGCACCGGCTCGGGGATGTTCTTCAGCCGCTGCTGTCCCAGCGACTCGATCTTGATGTCGATATCACCGACCGCGTCGAGTGCCGGGCCGGAGATGGTGATCCCCCCGGGTTCGCCCATCGCCTGGAGGCGGGCGGCGATGTTGATGGTGTCTCCGTACCACTGCCCGTCTTCCAGGGAGATGGGACCCGAGTTGACGCCGAGGCGAAACCGCATCCGTCGGCCCACCGGCAGTCCGGCGTTGCCTTCTGCGATGTGTCTTTGGATGTCGAGGGCGGCCTCGAGTGCCGATCGCGCATCCGGAAAGATGGCGAGAAATTCGTCGCCGACGAACTGCTCGAGCGTGCCATTTCTGGCGCCGGTTTCCTGTTCGATGCGGCGTCGGTAGGTCTGCAGCGTCTGGTGGGTCTCGATCTCATTGTCGGCGATGAGACGGCTGTATCCGGCAACGTCGCCGTGCAGCGCGGCGCCATGATGAGTCTCTCCGTCGCTCCACGATTCAGCCATAAGCGTTCCATCATAAGGCCTGCACCGGTGGTCGGCCCCGTGGGAGCTCTCGCTAGGCTCCCTCCATGGCTGAGGGTCGGCAAGGAGAAACTCAGGGCGGCCCCTTCGCCGACCAATTCGGTGTGGTCCTGGTGATTGTGGGGGTGACGATCGCCCTGCTGTTGCTCGTCGACGTGTCGCGCCGCTTCGGAGACACGACCATTGTGGAGGTGGCGGTGACCGCGCTCGCCGGCGTCTCGCTCATCCTTGCCCTCCTGGCAGCGGACGCCGGTCGTCTTGTGGTCCGCATCGCCGCCGCGGTCGTTCTGCTGCTTGTCGCTGGGGCGCTGGTATCGATGGTCGCCGGCACGTCGACCACCTACTTCGGCTCGCTCTGGTTCCTGCTCGTCGTAGCAACTCCGTTCATCGTGCTCCGCCGCATCCTCACCCACGACACGGTGACGACCGCCACGCTGCTCGGCGCCGCCAGCGTGTACCTGTTGCTGGCGATGATGTTCATGTATCTCTTCCTCGGCATCGATCGGGCAGGCGATGGCAGCTTCTTCGGTGAGCCTGAAGCCTCGACCGGGTTCATGTACTTCAGCCTGGTGACGATTACCTCGCTGGGTTACGGGGACCTCGCACCTGCCGGCGACGTCGCCCGCGCCGTGTCGGCGAGCGCCGCCGTGTTCGGCCAGATCTACCTGGTGTTCATCGTCGCCAGGCTCGTCGCCCTCTACACCGCGATGGGCTCGGTGACCGGTCGATCACCCCGAGCCAAAGAGGATCGCACGTCCTAGGAGGGTCCCGGCGGTAGCCTGCCGCCGTGATTCGACTCAAATCCAGACGACTGCTCTTCCTGGGCGTAGCTGCGTTCTCTCTTGTCGTGGTCGGGTGCACGAGTGGGGCCGCCACCACATCGAGCACGGCGACCGCAACGACACCGGGCGAGACCACGACCACGATCTCCGCGGTCGAAACCACTTCGACAACGCTCGAGGTTCCGGTCATCGCTTCGGATTCGCTCGACCCCGTCGTGGTCGAGCGGATACAGAGAGAGCTTGCGGAGCTGATGTTGGAAGCCGAGCAGGCTCGTGGTTTGCCCTATCTGTCTGCACCCACGGTGGTGATTCTCGACGAGGCCGAATTCAACGCTCGGGTGGCGGAGACCACCGCCGAAGAGCTCGACGAGCAGGAGCTCGCCATCGATTCCCGGTACCTGGCGCTGCTCGGCATGCTGCCGGAGGGCGCCGATCTGTACACACTGTTCATCGACCTCTTTGCCGAACAGGTCGCAGGGTTCTACGACGGCGACGAGGGTGAGCTCGTTGTGCCTGCCGCGCCGGACGGCTTCACGCCGCTGCAGCGGGTCACCGTGGTACACGAGCTCGTGCACGCGCTCACCGACCAGTATTTCGACTTCAACGAGGAATACTCGACCCTGATCGACGAAGGCAACGGAGACGACACGTCTGCTTATCTCGCCTTCATCGAAGGCGATGCACAGCGAGCTTCGTTCGTCTACTTCGAGAGTTTGAGCCCGTCCGAGGCGATACAAGTGGCGGCAGAGGCTTTGGCCATCGACTCGACGGTGTTCGATTCGACACCGGCATGGATCCAGGACGATCTGCTGTTTCCTTACCAGCAAGGGCTCACCTTCACCGACGCGGTGCTCGGTACCGGGGGCCTTGCCGGAATCGACGAGATCTACATCGACCCTCCCACCACCACCGAACAGATCCTGGACCATGACAAGTACGTTGCCGGTGAGGGGCCGCTCGATCTGCCGCCGACGGCGACGGAGCTCAGCGGGTGGGATATCCACGACGAGGGATCGTTCGGGGAGTGGGGGCTGCGCCTTGTTCTCGGTGAGAGCCTGCCGGCCGGTGAGGCCACCCAGGCCGCCGCCGGATGGGGTAACGACCGGTACACGGTGTTTGCCCGCGGCGACGATGTGGCCATAGTCCTGCACTACATCGGCGACGCCGAGCGCGACGCCGAGGAGCTTGCCGATGCGTTCATCTCGCACATCCGGACCTCGATGAACGCTGGATCGCCCGCCGAGTCGGGCGGCGGCCTGCTCTACGACCAGGGCACCGACTATGTCTTCCTCGACCGGGTGGACGACCAGGTGTTCTTCATCGCCTCGACGGACAAGGCGGCGGGAGCGGAACTGAGAGCCCAGCTCGGTTTGTAGATTCTCAGTCTTCAGCGAGAAGAGTCTTCAGTCTTCAGCAAGCCCCTACCGGTTCGACTCATACCTGATGACTGATGACCCAAAATCACGTACGTTTATCACATGGAGACGCGTCGAAACGACGTACCGGACGGGAGGAAAAGAGGCTCAGCTGCGGCTCAGCCGCGGCCGGCGTTGGGCTTGCGGCCGTGGTTCG
>BTQG01000080.1:0-10979 GCA_036985755.1 Acidimicrobiia bacterium
TCTTCGTCCAGGCTGCGCAGGTCGACGAGGAACATGTGGTTTTCCGTCCCTCCCGACACGATTCGCGCTCCCTCAGCGGCGATGGCCCCGGCCAGGGCTCGGGCGTTGGCAACGATCTGGGCGGCGTACTCGGCGAATTCGGGCTGGGCGGCTCGTTCGAAGGCCAAGGCCTTGCCGGCGATTTGATGATTGATCGCTCCACCCTGGCCGTACGGGAACACGGTTTTGTCGACCGCCTTTGCGTGCTGCTCGGTGGACAGGATCAGCCCACCACGAGGGCCGCGCAGCGACTTGTGGGTGGTAGCGGTGACGATATCGGCGTGCGGGACCGGGCTCGGATGTGCTCCGCCGGCGACGAGACCCGTGATGTGCGCCATATCGACGAGATACACCGCACCCACCTCGTCGGCAATGTCGCGAAACGCCGCCCAATCCGGGATCCGCGAATAGGCCGAATAGCCGGCGATGATCATCTTGGGCCGGTGCTCGAGGGCCAGGCGTCGCACATCGTCCATGTCTATGAGCTCGGTCTCCTCATCGAGCCCATAGGCGACAACGTCGAACAGGGCCCCGGAGAAGTTCACCGGAGATCCGTGGGTGAGGTGCCCACCCTGGTCGAGGCGCATACCGAGGATGGTGTCCCCCGGCTCGATTACGGCGAGGTAGGCGGCCATGTTGGCCTGCGATCCGGAGTGGGGCTGCACATTGGCGTGCTCGGCGCCAAACAATGACTTCGCCCGATCGATCGCCAGTTGCTCGATCAGGTCGATGATCTCGCAGCCTTCGTAATAGCGCCTGCCCGGGTACCCCTCCGAGTACTTGTTTGCCAGCACCGATCCTGAGGCCTCCATCATCGCCCGGTCGACGATGTTCTCCGATGCGATCAACTGGATGTGGGTCCGCTGTCGCTCGGCGTCGCGAGCAATGAGTTGAGCGAGCGCCGGGTCGGCGTCGGACAATCCTGTGTCGGTCATGCGTCCCTCATCGACGATGCGGCGAGCGTAGTCGTGACTCAGGCGTGGTCGTCCGCCGACCGAGCCCAAATCCGGTCGGCCAGAGCGAGGGTGGGCAACGGGACCAGGGGCGCGAACAAACCCCACAGCTCAGCCGACAGCAAGCCAAGGAAAACGACGATGGCGGCGGCAATCCCCGACAGGATCATCCGCATGCTCGTGCGCTGCGGGTCATTGCCGCCGGGCAACGCGGCTATTCCCCCGGCCCCCAGGATGGCTGCGGGAACCAGCAGGGTCATCGTCAACGAGCCCGTGATGCCGGCGACGAGAAACAGCAACGCCCCGACCGACATCCCGACGGAAGCGGACCTGATCCCGATCCTGAGCTGGTCCGCTTCGCGGCTGAACCCGGCAACGGCAAGCAGCGACATGACCGCCCCTACGGCGAGAATCCCAACGCCGAGCGGAACGCTTCTCCCGAGCACGAACAGCCCGATCCAGAACCCGACGGCTGCAATCGCGGTCCCTGACCCGATTGCCAACCGCTCCCGTTCGGTCACGGAGTGACGGGACCGTCTCTGAGCACCCACTCCGCGGGCTGGGTGAGGTCGAGGATCGTGGATGCCGCATCTCCGAGCGCCTCACCGGGCAGGTAGACGGCGATGTCTGGGCCGAATAGCTCCTGCGCAGCCTCGTCATCGCCGACGGCGGACTGTCCCGCCATGTTGGCACTGGTGACGGCAAGGGGCCCGGAGGCGCGGAGGAACTCCCTGGTGTCCGGATGATCGGGACAGCGCAACCCGATGGTCTTCCTGGCGCGGTCGCCGAGCCACTCCGGCGTGGTGGCGAGCTTGGGGAGAACGAGGGTGAGGGCCCCCGGCCAGTGGGTCTCCGCGAGCTCAATTGCCCGCTCGCTGAACGCGGCAAGCTGCTGGGCCTGTTCTAGATCGGCGACCAGGATCGCCAGCGGTTTTACACCCGGTCTACCCTTGAGTTCGAAAAGGCGTACCAGGGCATCCTCGTTGAACGGATCGACGGCGATCCCGTACAACGTGTCGGTGGGCACCCCGACCAAATCTCCGTTGCGGACCGCGGCGCACGCATCCGACACGACTTCGTTATGCATAGGCACAAGGTAGTCGCCAGTCACGTCGCAAGTCGCAAGTCACGCCTTTCCGACAACGAATCGGTCCTTCCCTGCCAGGTCCTTGCGAACCTCGCCGCCGAGAGGGGCAAAGAGCGCCTCCATGGCGGGACCGCGGAACTCCGAGATCTCACAGACGATCGTGCCACCTGGAGCCAGCCAGCCCGGCGCCTCCGAGGCGATAGCGGCCACCACCTCATCTCCGCCGGGTCCCGCCACCAGGGCGATCCTGGGTTCGTGGTCGCGCACATCGGCGGGCAGCTCGGCGATCTCGGTTTCGGCAAGGTAGGGGGGATTGGAGACGATGAGATCGACGTTGCCGCGGAGATGCTCGGGTATCGGGTCGAACAGGTCGCCGTCGAGCACGGTGACGTCGAGGCTGGCGTCGCGGGCATTCTCGCGAGCCAACGATGCCGCTGCCGGGGAAATCTCCGTCCCATACACCACGGCATCCGGGAAGGCGTGTTTCAGCGCCAGCGCGAGGTTGCCCGATCCGGTGCACAGGTCGAGGATGACTTGCGGCTCGACCACCGCATCGACCGCCAGGGCGAAGAGCTGTTCGGTCTCCTGGCGCGGGATGAGGCTCCTGTGATCGACCGTTACCTCGATCGGCCCGAATGGGATCCGTTCTTCGAGATACTGGAGCGGCTCACCGGCGCGTCTCCTGGCTACGAGGGACTCGAATGTCGCCCGCTCGGCATCGGTGATGGTGACACCCAAGAGCAGGTCGGTGCGAGGCCTGTCGGTCGCCTTGCTCAGCAGGCGCTCGGACTCGTGCCGCGGGAGATCACCGATGGAACCGAGAAGATCGGTGGAGTCTCTTGGGTCCCGGCTCAGCTTGTTTCCCTCCTTGGGGTGCTGCCGAGGTTAGGGAGCGCACGGCTGGGCCCCGAGGACTGACACCGAGCAACCGACAACTCGGGTTATCCAGCTGGGGACTTGCGACCGGGAACTCACTCTCCCGCAAACGCCCTGGCGGCCTCGTCGGCGATCAGCGCATCGTGAATGTTGGTGAGGTCGCCGTCGAGAACCTGCGCCAGGGTGTGCACGGTCAGCCCGACGCGGTGATCGGTGACCCGGTTGTCCTTGAAGTTGTAGGTCCGGATCTTTTCCGAGCGTTGCCCCGAGCCGACCTGTGACCGTCGTACATCGGCCCGCTCGCCGAGTTGCGCCTCGATTTGTTGCCGGAGCAGGCGGGCCCGCAGCACCCGCAGCGCCTTCGTTTTGTTCTGTAGCTGAGACTTCTCGTCCTGGCACGACACGGTGATGCCGGTGGGAATGTGGGTGATCCGCACCGCCGAGTCCGTGGTATTGACCGATTGGCCACCCGGGCCCGTCGATCGGAACGTCTCGATGTCGAGATCGTTGTCATGGATCTCGACCTCGACGGCCTCCGCTTCTGGGAGGACCGCCACCGTCGCCATCGAGGTGTGGATCCGACCCTGGGACTCGGTCTTGGGCACCCGTTGCACCCGGTGCGGTCCGGCCTCGTACTTGAGCCGCGAGTAGGCGCCCTTGCCTTTGACCGCGAAGGTTGCCTCTTTCAGCCCACCGGTATCGGATGGGGACACGTCGATCGGTTCGATCGTCCACCGGTTCCGTTCGGCGAACCGCTCGTACATGCGATACAGATCCCCGGTCCACAGCGCCGCCTCATCGCCGCCGGCAGCGGACCGCAGCTCGACGATCACGTCCTTGTCGTCGTTGGGATCCTTGGGGACGAGCAGCTTCTGCAGATCGCCTTCGATCTGGACGAGCTCGGTCTGTTTGGCCACCGTGACCGACTCGAGATAGGCCACCATTTCGGGGTCATCCTCGGTCGAGGCGAGCTCCACAGCCTCAGCAGCCTCGGCCTCCGCTTCCCGATATTTGGCGAACGCGGTAGCGATCGGCTTCAGCTCGGCATGGCGCTCTGCGACCTCTCTGTACCGCGACTGGTCGGCAAGGACCTCAGACGACGCCAGCTCATCGATGGTGCGCTCGTATTCGGCGACGACGGTGTCGAGACGGGCGGCCACCCTGTCATCCATCGTCACCGCCATCCTCTTCATACTCGGCGGCGAGGGCACCCGCGGCAACCGCACCTCTGGAATGGATCTCGGCGACGGCTTCGCCATCGAGGGCGGCGAGCAGGGATGCCACGGCAACCTCGACCTGATGGTCGTCGGGCTCATTGGTGGTGATCGACTGGATCCATATGCCGGGACGCGAAGCCCATGCAAACCAGCGGCGCCCGGCGGCGGCCTTGAGCACCTCATACGACATCCCGGCGATGACGGGGATGAGGGCGAGCCTGGCGACCACCTGCCAGACGAACTCGAGCGGGGCGAGTAGCAGGAAGACGAAGAAGGCGACCATGGCCACGATGATGATGAATGACGTGCCACATCGCGGGTGGCGCGGGCTGTAGCGCTGGATCGCCTCGATGTCGAGTGGGTCGCCGTTCTCGTAAGCGTGGATGGTCTTGTGCTCGGCACCGTGGTATTGGAACACCCGCTGGATGTCGTCGCTGCGGCCGATCAGCCAGATGTATCCGACGATGAGCCCGATCCTGATCAAGCCGTCGATGATCACAAAGGCAATGTTCGAGTCGTTGACGAACTGTTTGAGAAAACCCGCGCCGAGCACAGGGACGAAGACGAACAGCCCGAGTGCGAACACCACGGCAACCACCATGGTGAGCACGACCTCACCCCGCCGAACCTTCTCTTCCTCGTCTGCTGCCTTCTCCGCCGACCACGACAGCGCCTTGAACCCGAGGGTGAGCGATTCGGCGAGCACCATGATTCCGCGCACGAAAGGAGTTCTGGCAAGACGCGACCGGCTGGTCAGCGCGGGCAGGGCATCTCGTTTGGCCTCGATCGAACCGTCGGGGCGGCGGACCGCAACAGCCCACGCATCCGGGGCACGCATCATGACGCCTTCGATGACGGCCTGGCCGCCGACGGTGACGCCCGGTGGGCGGCTCAATCAGGCCTCCGAATCGTCGGAGGTCTTGTCCTCGCTTTGGGCCGGCCCGGTGTCGGTGCTCCCGTACCGCTTACGGAAGCGCTCGACCCGTCCCCCGGAGTCGACCAGTCGCTGTTTGCCCGTGTAGAAGGGATGGCATTGGTTGCACATCTCGACATGGAGCTCGGGCACGGTCGAACGGGTCACGAACGTATTGCCACACGAACAGGTGACATTGCTCTCAACGTAGTCGGGGTGGGTTCCGGTCTTCACGCTGTTTCTCCTGGTCGTCGTAACGAAATTTACTGGCCGGACTTGGCGACGCTGAGTAAGAACTCGGCATTCGACTTGGTCGACTTCAGCCGGTTTATGAGCAACTCGAGGGCGGCGCCAGGCTCGAGCGCCAACAGCACCCGTCGCAGTTTCCACACCTCAGTGAGCTCGTCAGGATCAAACAACAGTTCCTCTCGCCGTGTTCCCGAAGCTTCGATATCGATAGCGGGGTAGATCCGCTTGTCGGCGAGCTTGCGATCCAGACGCAACTCCATGTTGCCGGTGCCTTTGAACTCCTCGAAGATCACCTCATCCATTCGTGACCCGGTCTCGACGAGCGCCGTCGCCAGGATGGTCAGGCTTCCACCTTCCTCGATATTGCGAGCCGCTCCAAAGAATCGCTTCGGCGGGTACAGGGCGGTCGAGTCCACACCGCCGGAGAGGATCCGGCCCGACGCCGGTGTCGCCAGGTTGTGGGCCCGCGCCAGGCGGGTGATCGAGTCCAACAGGATCATCACGTCCTCACCCTGCTCGACGAGGCGCTTGGCCCGCTCGATGGCGAGCTCGGAGACCTGGGTGTGCTCCTCGGCAGGGCGATCGAAGGTCGAGTAGATGACCTCACCCTTGACCGAGCGCTGCATCTCGGTCACTTCCTCGGGACGCTCGTCGACGAGCACCACCATGAGGTGAGTTTCCGGGCTGTTGGTCGCCATCGAGTGAGCGACCTCCTGGAGCACCGTCGTCTTGCCCGCCTTGGGTGGGGAGACGATCAATCCGCGCTGGCCCTTCCCAATCGGGGAGATGAGGTCGATGATTCTCGCCATCATGTCGTCGGACTGGCCATCGATCTCGAGGCGAAGCCGCTGGTCGGGAAACAGGGGCGTCAACTTGGCGAACTTCGGCCGCTCCATCGCCACCTCGGGATCGCCACCGTTGACGGTGATGCCTCGCACCAACGCAGGGAACTTCTCCTGACCTCGCGCCGGGCGCACCGGTCCGGAGATGAGGTCGCCCTTGCGCAGCTTCTGCTTCCGGATGACGTTGACCGAAACGTAGGCGTCGTCCTCCCCTGGTTTGTAGTCGTCGGTTCTCAGGAACCCGTACCCCTCCGGCAGGATGTCGAGGATCCCTTCTCGGGTTTCGAGCGTGGACTCATCGATCGGCTCGCGCTGGCCACGGTTGCGCCCGCGGTTGCGGCGGCGGCTTCCGCCGTCGCCGTCCTTGCGTTGATCCTGCTCTGACCAGGTTTCGGCTTGGGCAGGCTCCTCCTTCGTGGCCACCGGAACCATGGAGTCGTCGAACTTCTCGGCTCCGAGGATGGCGGCGATCAGCTTGGACTTCTGCAGGCCGTCTGCTTCGACTTCTACCTGCGCCGCCATGGCGCGGAGGTCGTCGAATCCGAGTTCCTGGAGCCTGGTTCTGGTCGTGGTCATAGTTGCTGGTTTCCCCTTCTCAGCGGTTCGGGTCGGAGACCCTGGGGTTACGGGGACGCGGGCTCGATCCCGGTCGCCTGGAATGCCCATCGAGCAACGCGCGGAGGCGTGCCGGTGAGCGTGGATGAACTAAGTGTAACGGCTGGCGGATCTAGTTCCAACAAATGAGCGTCCTCGGTCATCCGTCGTCACTCATCAGTCGTCATTTTCATGGCCTGGCTGAAGCCTGAAGATTGAGAACTGAGGACTCGTCACAGCTCCAGGCGTTCCAACACGGCATCGAGTCTTGGCTGCACCGGGTCGGCCAGCTGTGCGGTCGCCAGCGCCGTCTCCGGGTCCTTGAGCCCGTGGCCGGTCAGCGTGCAGACGACGGATCCCTGCGGCAACGATTCGCGATGTTTCAGGACCCCTGCGACCGCCGCCGCCGATGCGGGCTCACAGAACACGCCTTCTTTAGAGGCGAGGAGCCGGTAACTATCGAGGATCTCCTCATCGGTGACGATCTCGATTCGCCCCCCCGATGCATCCCTGGCCGCGGTGGCAGCCTCCCACGACGCCGGATTCCCGATCCTGATCGCGCTCGCAATCGTCTCCGGGTCGTCGACGATCTCTCCGTACACAATGGGGGCTGCACCCGCCGCCTGAAATCCCCACATTTGAGGAGCCGCCCCCACCGCGGTGTACCCCTTCCAATAGGCGGTGATGTTCCCTGCGTTGCCAACGGGAAGGGCGTGGACGCCGGGGGACGAGCCGAGCACGTCCATCACCTCCCACGCCGCCGTCTGCTGGCCGTCGATTCGGTACGGGTTGATGGAATTGACCAGAGCCGCGTCTTGGGTCGCCGTCAGTTCGAGTACGAGACTGAGCGCATCGTCGAAGGACCCATCGATGGGCACGATGGTCGCCCCGTGGACGATCGCCTGGGCGAGTTTGCCGCGGGCGATCTTCCCCGCAGGGAGGATCACGATGGCTGTGATCCCGGCCCGGGCGGCGTAGGCGGCAGCCGACGCCGACGTGTTCCCGGTCGAGGCACACGCCACCGCCCTGGCACCGTCTTCGAGCGCCTTGGACACCGCCACCGTCATACCCCTGTCCTTGAACGAGCCGGTGGGGTTGGATCCTTCGAGTTTGAGGTACACGTCGCGGCCAACGAGATCGGAGAGCACGGGAGCCTCCAGCAACGGCGTGCCGCCCTCCAGCAGGGTCACGATCGGGGTGTCGGGCCCGATCGGAAGCCGATCTCGATAGGTAGCGATAACTCCGGGCCAGCGATCGTGGTCCATACCGGGCACGATAGGTGAGCACGCCCCCGATCCGTACACTCAACTCCCCCGACCGGCGCGACGATAACGCAACGATTCCCTCATGACACAGAACAGCGACGTTCAAACGCTCGAAAGAGGCACCCAGCCGGCCAGGCGGCGACTCAACCGGGTTGCGGTTGCCGTCACCGTTGCCATGCTGCCCACCTGGTCGCTCTCTTTCGCTGAGAGCGGACGGGGCTTCGTGCTGACGATGATCACCGCCATTGCGGTGCTGGTGGCGCTGGCAACGGCATTCGACGGTGAGGCCTTTGGAGGACTGCGCACCCGGCCCGCCACGCTGATCCTGTATACGGTGCTGGCGGCGGGGGCGATCATCGCATTCGTCTTCAACCCATCCGGCGCGGGGGCGATCCTGACCTTCTCGATCGTCGCCCCCATCGGGATCGTGCTGTCGGTGGCGCGGTACTCGATACCGGAGCTCCGCAGCTTTGTCGCCGTACCGCTGCTGGCCACGACGGCGCTCCAGGCGTTTCTCGTTGCCGTCCAGACCGCCACCAAGAGCGCCGTCGGTTACAGCCTGCTGCAACCGGGAAGCACTCTCCTGGTCACCAACGAGACCATTGTGCGGCCACAAGGGATGTTCGACCACGTCTACGAGCCGGCGGTGGTTGCGCTGATCGCCATCGGCATCGGGCTCGCCCTGTTGCCGGAGAGCGGCCGGCTCAGGACGGGATTTCTCGTCGGGCTTGGTGCGGCGGCGACGACGATCGCGCTGACCCACTCGCGCTCGGCGCTGCTCGGCCTGCTGCTGGTGATGCTGATAGCGGTGATCGCCGCCTTCCGCGGCGACCGCGGGTTGCGCATCGGCCTCGTTGTGGTGGCGGCGGCCTTCGTCATCCCCGCCCTGCTCACCGCCTCCGCCTGGCAGGTCCGGTTCGACGAATCGGCAAGCACCGACCTCGACGACGCCTCGTTGGGCAGAGTCACCCTGGCCAGGCAGGCGATCACCATGGCCGGCGATCACCCCATTGTCGGCGTCGGGCCGAATCGGTACATGACCGTCCTGGAAACGAAGTACACCGTCGACGAGGCCTACCCGTACGTGGTGCACAACGAACCATTGATGCTGGCCGCCGAGTTGGGGATCCCCGCCGCCGTTGTGATAACGCTGCTCCTGCTGTGGGCAGGAGCCCAGGCGCTCAGGGCGGGCTATCGACCGCTGCTGTTGTATGCGGCTCCGCTGGCGTTCGTCGTATTCGACGTCCTGCTCTACAACAAGCCGGTTGGCCTGCTGCTGTTCGCGGTGTGGGCCGGGGTGATGGCGGCCGTGTCAGTCACGAGTCGCAAGTCGCAAGTCGCAAGTCTCGGTAGCTAGCGACTGGCCACCCGGATGCCGCTAGCAGTCTCACTGTCGCTAGCCCCGCAGAAAAACAACCAGTGGGGCCAAATCGTTGTTATCTGCTGCTCTGAGCGCGGCTATGTAAGATGTGCGGCTTGGCGGATCAAGGCTCTCGCTACCCCACCGTGGCGGGTCGGATCCTGCTGTCCGGGCGAGCGTGTCAGTGGCCAGCCGAGCGTGGCGACCGTTGCCATTCGCGAATGGATGAATCCACACCAGTCGGTGGTGGAACAGCGCCAAGTCAGGAACAAGGTCCGCCGCAGACTCAGAGAACCAAACCGTGGCGTCCGCTACGAGGTTTACCAGCTGAGGGCGTATGTCCTCCACGGGAACTCCGAGGTTCTTCCCGGTCTGCCGGATCTTTCCGGCCCAATCCCATACGTCCGAAAACATGTGCTGGTGTAGCCGAAGGAGCCAATCGACCGCAAGAACCTCCCCGAGGGTCCACGTACGGCTCTCCAGCCACGCTACGGCCGTCGCGATGTTCGCCTGCTCGGCTTCGTTGATTGCGCCCTTTGTTGCGATCCAGGTCGGAATGAGCGCTTCTGCTTCATCGGGATCCAGAGGTGTGGCGCCATCTGGCAGATCGTCGGAATGAATCCCGAACGCTCCGTTCGCTCCTGTCGGTCCCCCATTCATAGATCAATCCAGGCGTTTGATCGAAGTCGGCCATCGGTCGATTCCCTGCGGGGGCGAGAAGTGCCCGAGCTGCGCATCATCGGTTCTTGGCCCACAGTCTTCGGCTGTCAATCACCTCGTCGATGTGCTCTCGTAGAAGCCGCTCCGCCGCTCCCCGGTCAACTGCCTGATCCTCCAGACGCATGCTGCGGTCGACACCCTCAAGGTCCCTGATGGCTACCTCGCGCGCTCTCCGAAGGACCGTGTCTTCCAACGTGGAGTTAGGGAGAAAGACGAAGTGAGCCGTCGCGTCCATCGCCTGGGCTGCGCGTTGCAGTGACTCGACGCTGATGGTCCCGTCCACTTCGCTCTGCTCGAGTCCGGTGACCGCGGGTTGACTGATCCCCATTCGCGAGCCGAGCTGGGCAGCTGTCATTCCGAGGGCGTCCCGGTAGGCTCGAATCCATCCGCGAGGTGGCATGGTCACCGCGTTTGCTTCCCGGAGTGGAACAAGGTGCTCGTCCAACCGCTGTCGCACGCGGCGTTGGTTCTTCCTAGGCATAACCTATACACTATCACTTTTGTGAATAATAACAATGTAGGCTTTATGTAAAGTTGCTATGATCATAACGTCACCCTTATGGCCGTCTGCCTAAATCACTTTCCCGGAGGCGGAGGCTGTCAGCACCTTTAGGCCGGATTCGACAATGATTGCTGCGTTTCTGGCCCTCTTGGGCTCGAAACCTCGGCCGACAGACGGAGCGCAGCGTATGGGGCTTCGGGAGCTTGATTGAGCTGATGGAACCCTTGCGCCCCCATAGGCCCCTCTGCGCCGCAGCTTCGCTGCTCCCTCCTCCGCGACCGCGGTTACATCCTTTCCGGCGCCTCGATACCGAGCGTATGCAGCAGGATCCCGAGCACACGGAGCGCCAGGCCGACGAGAGA
>BTQG01000081.1:0-10945 GCA_036985755.1 Acidimicrobiia bacterium
GCTCATCACCGACGCCCTGTGGTCCACGAAGGTCTCCGACTGGGCCAAGTACCGCAGAGAGATGGCGATGGCAAGGGAGTACGAGGGGACGTGACGTGCTCGCCTACCTGGCGGGAGTCCGCCCGCAGGGTGGGAAGGCAGTCGAGGTCCAAAAACGGTAGCGCTGGCGCTGAGTGCGGGATCTCAGCGCCACCGGGTGACTCGTGAGGCTGTCGCCGATCTTCCAGATTATGGCTCAGTGAGCGCCGAGTGCCGGATACCGCACTGTCAAGAACTTCGGTGGCTGACTTCACCCTCGGGGACTGGTGACTGGTAGCGCGTTCAGTGTTCTGCTCGGCGAATCAGCCACACGGTGAGGGCGAAGAGGACGACCGCGATGGGGACGACAAGGTCGGCCCAGACGATCTCCGGATCGATCAGTACACCTTTGAGGAAGAGCACGGCGAGCAGCACCGCGATCACCTCCAGCAGCTTGACCTTGAGGTCGGTGACGCTGGTGACATTCAGCCAGTCGGGGGCATGAAGCCTGGTGCGTTCCTCCTGCCAGGCTTCGGTGTCGGCAACGACCCAGAGGCTGTAGACCCCATAGGCGAACACCAGCAGGACGAGGCCGAGCAGAAACTGGTCGAGGGCTGAAACGAGCTCAACGGTGGCAGCGAGGGCGGCATCGCTGCTAAACGCCTTGTCTTCATGCCCGCCCAGGTAACCCACGATCGCGTCGCCGGTGGACACCGCCCCGATGACGAACATCAGCACCGCACCGACGGCGGCAAAGACGACCGCGATGACGCTGAGATACCGAGTCCGGAAGATCGTCTCCATTTTTTGCCTCTCAACCGGTCCCGGGCGCTCTTTTCTCCGCGGCTTCGGGTGCACCGTATCCGCCGCGCCCAGCGAGAGGTACCGGCAACCTTGTCGGTTTCGCCTCCTGATTGAACTATCAGGTCGTCGGGTCCGCCTGCGTTGGAATTCCGTACCGGGTAGGCAATTCGCCGATCTCGTCGACAAACTCACCCCCCTCGTGCGCTGGGCTTGGTGGTGCGTGCTTCATGTCGCGGCTCGGCAGGCTTGCAGGCGGAGACGCCGAGCCGATTGTTGGACTCGCCGTCGGTGGCGTGGACTTGTGACCTACTCGCACTCAGGAATCATCGGTCGCGACCTCCCCGCCGACGTCGAACAGCTCGCTCTGCACGCTGACCTCATCGATGTCGACAACGGTCCTGTCCACCGGGATGCCGAACCAACCCAGCCCCGAAGTCAGCGTGTAGGCGGTGAGCACGGCCACCGCGGCGGGGGCGGTTTCTACAGCACCGACTCCGACGGTGAGGGCCGCCAGAAACACCATGGAAAAGGGGGCTCCGATGGAGACGCCGGGTAACGCGACCAGCATGCAGGAGAACGCCAGGGCAATCGGGATGTCCGGGAAGAGCGCGTGGACCGCAAGGCCGGCGGTACCCCCGATGAACAGCGCCGGCATCACCGGGCCGCCGATGAACCCGGTGGTGAGGCTGATAGCGACGGCAACGATCTTGGCAAGGACCACCGCGATGAGCAGCGCGGCGCCCAGCTGTTCGACGTTCTCGATCGCCACTCCGAGCTGGCCCTTTCCCGAGGCGAGGGTGAGAGGAAGAAGGATGGCGATGCCGCCGAGGGCCAGCCCGCCGATGGTGGCACGCAGCACCTGATTCGGCAGCAGGGGCACGATCCAGCGACGAATGGTGAACACCGTGATCCCGAGCAGCCAGGACAGACCCGCCGCCACGACCCCGAGCACGACGGCCAGCCCGAAGTGCCAGAACCGCACCTCGTACCCTGGCAAGGCGAAAACCCCGAGGAAGGTGTCTCCGATGATGGCGAAGCTGACGGCAAAGCCGAAGATGGCCGCGGTGAGCCCGGGAAGGAGAATCCGGTACAGGTTGCGCCGCTCCGGCCAGCGCAGCTCGGTCACGAACAGTGTGGCGAGCACCGGGGTGGTGAGCAGCCCGCCGAGGGAAGCGTTGATCCCGCTCAGCGTGTTGACTTCCCGCTCACGGTCGGGAAGCTTGCGGATCGTGGAGTACCAGTCCCCGACCATGGCGCCGGAGCGGACTCCACCGTCGAACGGCCCCAGGCTCGACCCACCGACAAGAGAGACGATGGAGATGGCGATGGCTTGCAGGGCTTTGCTGCGGTCGACGGCGGCTTCCTGGATGATTCCCAGCGAGCCGCGCAGGTCGTCGGGAATCCGAAAGCCGACACGCATCACTCCGACGATCAGACCGGTGACTCCCAGCAGGCCCACCCACCACAGTTCGCCGCCGAGCCATCCGTAGTCGACATTTTCGGGCCAGATCAGCTCGGTGCCGAAACGGACCATTTGGGTGAAGGCGAGCGCGGCCACGCCGGCAAGCGCGCCGATGACTACCGCACGGCCTAGTCGGAGCCAGAAGATCCGGTCGCGGGCGAAGTGGTCGTTCACTGCGATGAACGTACATCAGGCTGTCCCTGCCCGCCTACGGGTGAGGCTATGGGGAGCGAGACCTGATCGATCTGCCAGGTGGCGGTTGCGTCTGGCATCCCTACTGGCTCCTCTCTAGCCTGCCTCCGTGAGTCGGAAGGCATCTTGGGGGGTCTCGGTCTGATGTACTTCACCACGTCGATCGCGGTGGTCGCCGGCCTGTGCCTTGCATTCGGCATCTTCTATCTGTTCGTTGGGGCGCGGCGCCCCGCCGATCGGCTGCTCAACCTGCTCTTCGCCTTCTTCGCTCTGGCATACGCCGGCGCGGTCCTCACCGCCCGCGCGGCCTTCTTGGCCGATGGCCCGGACCAGTTCATCACGGCGATCCGGGTGAGCTGGGTCTTCGCGTCGATCGGGTTCTCACTCCTCATCTGGTACGTCGCTGCGTATACAGAGTTTCGACCGCGCCTGTTTCTTTGGGTGATCACTGGTGCGTTCGCCGCCATCGGGCTTGCCAGCGTCTTCTTTCCCAACTTGCTCTTCGACGCCTCTGCGAGCGTGTCGTCGATCACGCTGCCCTGGGGTGAGACCGTGCTCGAGCTCGAAGCAGGGGATGCCGCACTCTTCCCACTCGTGCTCCTGGCCCAGATCGCCCTGATCGCCTACATCATCGTGGCCGACGTGTTCCAATTCCGGCGAGGGCATCGGTCACAAGCCGCTGCCCTCGGCATCGGAATCGGCTGGTTCGTCTTCACCATCGTCGAGGAGGCCCTGGTAGTTTCCGGCGTTGTCGACTTCGTGGTCCTGGCGGACTTCGGCTTCCTTGGTTTTGTGCTGGCGATGAGCGTTCAGATGGTCAACACCGCCATCGAAACGGAGCAGGAGCTGCTCGACTATCGGGCGAACCTGGAGAGCATGGTGGAGGACCGAACCGCGGAACTGGTAGGGGTGCAGGAGCAGTTGGTGGTTCAGGCCGAGACGCAAGCGGCCGCTGCCGAGCGGAGCCGCCTGGCCCGCGATCTCCATGATGTCGTTACCCAGCTGCTGTTCTCGATCAACCTGGTTGCCGGGAGCCTGCCCCGGTTGTGGCGTAGCGACCCTGAGATGGCCGAGCGAAGCACGAATGAGCTGCAGCGGCTCACCCGCGGTGCGATGGCCGAGATGCGGACTTTGCTGCGGGAACTGCGTCCGCAGACCATCGCCGACACCGACTTGAGCACGCTCGTGACTCAGCTCAGCGAAGGCCTTGCCGCTCGCCACGACATCCCCGCAGAGGTTCGGGCCGATGTGAATGGAAACCTGCCGCCCGACGTCCATATCGCCCTGTATCGCATCGCCCAAGAGGCGATGAACAACGTGGCCAAACACGCCAACGCCAGCAGCCTCGTCGTCGATCTGAAGGGCGACGACGGTCACGTCCACCTATCGGTTATCGACGACGGCTATGGCTTCGATACCGGCGAGGTATCGGCGGAGAGCATGGGGCTCGACATCATGCGCGAGCGTGCTGACGAAATCGGCGCCGACCTGGCCGTGTCGAGCGAGCCCGATGGTGGCACCACGATTGACCTGACGTGGAATGACAAGCCGGCGGGCGAACCGGGATGAGCACCGCCCGCTCGATTCGCGTCCTGGTGGTCGACGATCACAAGGTGGTGCGCAAGGGCCTGCGCACCTTCATGTCGGTGCACGACGACCTCGAGCTGGTTGGGGAAGCCGGGAACGGGGAGGAGGCTATCGAGCAGACCGAGGCGCTGTCCCCCGACGTTGTCTTGATGGACCTCAAGATGCCGGTGATGGACGGGCCTACCGCAATCGAGCAGATTCGACTGAAGCATCCCGAGGTGCAGATCGTCGCGCTCACGAGTTTCGACGACGAGTCATTGGCGCAGAGGGCGCTCCAGGCCGGTGCCATTGGGTACCTATTCAAAGACGCCGAGGAAGAGGAGCTGATCTCGGCGATCCGGCTCGCCAGCGAAGGCCACAGCGTCCTTGCCCCGGTGGCAATGCAGGCCCTGATCGATCGTTCCCGAGACTCGGAATCGGAGTACCAGGTTCGCCTGACCGGGCGTGAACAAGAGATCTTGTCGCTGGTGGCACGAGGACTGACCAATCCCCAGATCGCCGATCGGCTCTTCATCAGCGTGTCGACGGTCAACTTCCACGTTCACAACATCCTCGACAAGCTCGGGGCAAAGACGAGGACCGAAGCGGTCACCATTGCGGCCGGCGAGGGCTTGATCGACCTCTGAGCCCACCCCTACCCCGCAGGCTCGCGGGTGCCCAATTCGGCTCGGGCTTGTGTCTTGCGTCTTGTGTCTTGCGTCTCCCCATCCCCCTGATAGATCGATCAGGTTGCACAACCCACAACCTCGCCCGTAGCCGCCGAATCTCTCCCTCGATACGGTCCTTCCAGGCTGATTGGCGCGCAAAAGGGGCGACCATGGCAAGCGACAAACCGAACATCCTCATCCTGTGGGGTGATGACATCGGCTGGTACAACATCAGCCACAACAACAAGGGGGCGATGGGCTACGAGACCCCCAATATCGATCGTGTTGCCCGCGAGGGCATCGAGTTCACCGACTACTACGCCCAACAGAGCTGCACCGCGGGACGGGCCTCCTTCATCACCGGGCAGAACCCGGTTCGCACCGGTCTCACCAAGGTTGGGATGCCAGGGTCGACGCTCGGGTTGCAGGCTGAGGACGCCACGATCGCCGAGCTGCTCAAGCCGCTGGGGTACACCACGGGTCAATTCGGCAAGAACCACCTTGGCGACCTCGACGAGTACCTGCCGACCAACCACGGTTTCGATGAGTTCTATGGCAACCTCTACCACCTCAACGCCGAGGACGAGCCGGAACACCCCGACTATCCGAAGGATCCCGCGTTCCGGGAGCGGTTCGGTCCCCGCGGCGTGATCCACTCGTATGCCGACGGGCGCATCGAGGACACCGGCCCGCTGACCAAGAAGCGGATGGAGACGATCGACGACGACGCCACCGACCGCGCCGAGCAGTTCATCCGCGACGCCCACGCCGCCGGCACGCCGTTTTTCGTGTGGTGGAATGCGACCCGGATGCATCTGTGGGTCAGGGTCAAGGAGGAGTCGCTTGGCCTCTCCGGGCAGGGCTTCTACAACGACGCCATGGTCGAGCACGACGGCCACGTCGGGCAACTCCTCGATGTCCTCGACGAGCTTGGCATCGCCGACAACACCATTGTGATGTATTCCACCGACAACGGACCCCACTACAACGGTTGGCCGGACGGCGCCATCAGCCCCTGGCGGAGCGAGAAGAACTCGAACTGGGAAGGGGCCTACCGAGTGCCTTGCTTCGTCCGGTGGCCGGGGAAGTTCTCGGCGGGAAAAACGCTCAACGGCATTGTCTCGCACCAGGAGTGGCTGCCAACGCTGCTCGCCGCCGCCGGAGAGCCGGACATCGTCGCCAAGCTGCGTGATGGCTACCAGGCCGGGGACAAGGAGTTCCGGGTCCACGTCGACGGCTACAACCTTCTCCCGTACCTCACGGGAGAGACCGACGAGTCACCGCGGAACTGGTTTTTCTACACCAGCGACGACGGGCTGATCACCGCCATCAGGCTCGAGGACTGGAAGGCAGTCTTCTACGAGCAGCGGGCCAAGACGATGCAACTGTGGGCCGAACCGTTCGTCCCGCTACGCCTGCCCAAGATCTTTCATCTGCGGCGCGACCCGTTCGAGCGGGCCGACGAGAATTCCAACTCGTACTGGGATTGGGTCCTCGAGCACGTCTTCGTGATGTATCCCATGCAGGCACTAGCCGCCGAGCAGATCCAGTCGTTCTCCGATTTCCCGCCAAGGCAGAAGCCGGCGGCGTTCAACCTCGACGGCATCTTGGAGCAGATGACCGAC
The DNA here is from genome assembly GCA_036985755.1 of Acidimicrobiia bacterium. Lineage (GTDB taxonomy): Bacteria > Actinomycetota > Acidimicrobiia > Spongiisociales > UBA5794 > JACZST01. The sequence continues at coordinate 6,336 of BTQG01000081.1, forward strand.
GCTGGCGGCGGCGGGATGCACTGAGCACGGGCCCGGCGAGTCCCCTGGAGTAGGCATGACATCGAGGGCCATCGACCCGCCCCTGCCGAAGACCTTCGAATGGTGGATGTTGTCCAACTTCGCCATGGGGGCGGGTTACAGCGCCTTCGTGTCGCTGCTCATCCCACCGTACGTCAAGGAGATCACCGGTGATGCCTCGGCTGCCGGTGTGGTGATGGCCATTATCGCCCTCGGTGCGCTGCTGGGCCCGGCCCTGGGAATGTTTGCCGACAAATACTCGGCGCACCGTCTGTTGCTCGTGCTTGGCGTCGGCGGGATGGCGCTCGCCTTCGTCATGTTGGCGTTGTCGTCCGAGAGCACCGAGCTCTTCGCCATCGACGCCATCGTCATGGGCGTTGGCGTCGCCGCGGTTTCCGCAGTCGGCCCGGTGTTCATCGTCGGAGCCCGGCTCTCCCAAGCCGTTGAGGCCAAGCAGCTGACCACGTACTCACTGATGATGCCCACGGGCCAGCTCGTCGGCGGCCTGCTGCTTGCCGCGGTCGCCGGTTGGACCTTCACCCAGCGCTTCTGGCTTGGGGCCGGGGTGATGGCTGTTGCCTTCATGATTGTCTGGTTCACCTCAACCGACCCGAATCGTCGGCTACAAGCCGCAACTGCCGCCGGCGACCGCGATAACGAGGCGGTGAAGGAGGCACGCAAGGCCTCGCTGAAGCAGGTGTTCTTCTCCCTCTTCGGCGTCTACCTGCTGGTCCTCACCCTGTCCTCGGTAGCCAACAACGGTGTCAATTCGCAGATCGCCAACATCTTGCCCAGCGTCTACGGGATGAGCGAGCAGATGACGTCGACGATGGTCGGGCTCGCCGGCCTGCTCAACATCATCCTCTTCTTTCCCGCAGGACGTTGGATGGCACGCAGCGGCGGATTCTCACCGTTCACTGCCGGCATCATCGCCCGCTTCGCCGCAGGGGTCGGGATGGCGGTTGCCGGGCTGGCGACCGGGAACAATCTGTTGCTCGGCGCCGCCTTCATGCAGCTGATGTACAACGCGGCGCCGTTCGTGCGGCTCGCCCAGCCGAGCCTGGCGGTGCGATACGCCAAGTTCCCCGCAGGAGCAGCGAGCGGCTGGGTCATCGCTGCCAGCGCCGCCGGCAGCTTCGTGGGCAGCCTCATCGGCGGCTTCCTTGCCGACCAGTTCGGCTTCAACGCCGTGAACTGGATGGCTGCGGTTGCCGCCGGTCTGTCGGTCGTTGTGCTGTGGTTATGGCTGAGGCCCGGCGAGAGGCGCATCCGCGACGCGTCCCCGGGGGGTACGGCGGTGCCTGCGGGTCAGGAGAAACAATGAGATTCTCGCCATGCGCCTCGTAGTCGCCGTCCACGGCCGTGAGGTGAAGACCGCGTTGTTCCTCGCCCTCAACGGCGTCGAATCGGTCACCATCGTCGCCACCGCCACCTCGACCGCCGAGCTGGTCAGCTACTGCCGGGCGTTTCGGCCAGACGTCGTCGTTGTGGAGCGAGGCTTGCCCGGCCGCCCGCTGGACGAGGCCATATTCAAACTGGGTGATTCGATGAAGGAGGGGCGGGTCCTGTTGATCGATGGCGACGAGGCCCTCGACCTGACGAGGCACGCCGCCTATGTCGAGGTGTTCAACGACATCACCGACCTGGTGGCGGCCTTGCCGGAACCCGGGAGGATGGCGGGTTGACCGTGGAGGAGCAGAGCACCCTGATAGAGCGGTCGGGAAGAAGAACCCACGACCTGGCCCCGAGTCCCAGGAGCACCCACCCGATACATGAGGAGATGCCGTGACCGACGAGAAACACGAGTCCGCAGACGATCTCGCCATTCCCCCGTCCGAGCACACGCCGGAGGATGACGCCAAGGAGAATCGGAAGAAGGCGATCCGCGAGCTGATCCTCGTCGGAGTCGTCTTGTTCCTGATCTTCGTCGTCTTCCTGCCTCAGTTCATCGACTACGGCCAGGTCATCGATTCCATTCTCACCCTGTCAATCGGAGAGATGCTGCTTTTGGGCATCCTCGGTCTGGCCTTCACCTGGTTCAGCGCCGGGATATACAACGTATTGATTCCCGGTCTGAGCTGGTGGGATGGCTGGAAGGCTTGGGCGGCATCGAACTCGGTGGCGTTCGTTGCCCCACCAGGGGCCGACCTCGCCATCCGCTTCGGCATGTACCGCACGGCCGGGATCAGCGGTGAGGCCGCCGGTGCCGGCATCGTGTTGAGCTGGTTCTTCGGCACCGGCTACAAGCTGGTGGTGCCCATCATTGCCCTGACCTGGGTCCTCATTGCTGAGGGCCTCGACGACGACCTCTTCGTCACCATCACCTTCATCGGCCTGGCGGCGATCATCGGCGGCATCGGTCTGACCGCCTTGATCTTGTACCGAGAGAATATTGCCGTGCGGATCGGCGAGATCGGGCAGCGCTGGTACAACGGTCTGGTCGGCGGTCGGTGGAAGTTCCCCGAGCTCGAGGGTGCCGGCATCAAGCTGGCGGACTTCCGCAGCCAGGTGATCGGCACGCTCAAGGAGCGATGGTGGGCGGCGGTACTCGTCACCCTTACCGCACAGGCGATCTTCTTTATCGGCCTCGTCTTGTCGATGCGGTTCATGGGGGTCACCGCCGAGCAGGCCCCGGTCGGGATCATCTTCGATGCCTACGCGGTCGGCCTGCTGCTGAGCATGATCCCGATCTTCCCCGGAGGCCTCGGTGTCGTCGAGCTCGCCTACGTGGCGGTGATCGTCGGCAACAGCGGGAACACCGACCTCGCCAACGCCGTCACCGCCGGCGCCTTCGTCCACCGCATCTTCACCTGGCTGCTGCCGATCGTTGTCGGCCTCATCCCCCTCGCTGCCTGGCGCAGGGAGATGGTGAAGGCCAAAGGCGCAGAGGGGGCGGGCTCGGGCGATACCGTGGCCGAATGACCACGGCTGGCTCAGACACGACCGACGAATTCCGGCTGATCACCGGCCGTTGGGCCGAGGTCATCGTGGCGCTGATCCTGTCCGCTACGGCGGTCGCCACCGCCTTCTCCGCATTTCAAGCCGGCAAGTGGGGAGGGGCAATGACGGTCGCCTTCAACGAGGCGGCTCTCGGTCGCACCATCGCCGCCACAGATATCGCACAGGCGAGCCGTGACATCTCCGGGGACCGGGCCACCTTCAGCTCCTACGTCCTGGCCCTCGCTTCCGGCGACGACACGTCCGCCGCAATCCTATTCGAGGAGTTCCGCGACGAGGTGAAACCACTCATCGAGGCGTGGGTCTTGGGGGACCCATTGAACAATCCAGAGGTGCGCTCACCCTTCGATGATCCGAGCTACAGCGTGATCGGAACCGTGGATGACGCCGTGGTGGCGTTGGATGAGGCCGAGGCGTTCACCACGATCGCCCTCGAGGGTCGAGCCAATGTTGGCAACTACACCCTGCTCACCGTTGTGTTCGCCGTGGTGCTGTTCCTTGCCGGTCTGAGCCGCCAGTTCAGAAGCAGACCGGTGTCGATCGCGCTTGGCGTCGTTTCCGTGGTGCTCCTCGTCGTCGGCATCGTTGCCCTGATCGCCCTCCCCACCCTGATCTGACGCAGCCGGTCACAATTCCGCAGGCACCTCGACGCAGTTCGCCGGCAGGTCGTTGCCGCTGATCTTGAAGTCGTCACAGGTCAGGATGGTGTCGTTCCTGGCGCCGATGCCGAAGCCGACGACGAGAGCAAACCCGACGGCGGCGATCACCATGAGCTTGTTGCCCGTGGGCAGCTCGGCAAAGTCGGTGTTGATCGCGGTCACCAGGATCCAGGCCACAAACGGGAGAGAGACGACAGTCACTGCCAGGGTGAGGAAGAACACGACCCGGTCTCCGTTGGCGATGTCCTGAGCGTTCTCAACCCAAGCGGACAGCACCCACAGGCTCGGGAGCAGCAAGATCAACCGACGCGGCCAGGTCCTCGGCGGCAGGTCGCTGACGATGGAGGCGACCAGGACGATCGTCGCAATCACCCACACCAAGAGAAGCTGGTCGAAGAAGATGACGCCAAAAGCTCCCAGGTTGAACCCGAGCATGAAGGCAAGGGTTGCGCTGCCCACGGTAACCAGCAGTGTTGCCCGCTCCGACGGGGTGCCCGGCATGTGTCCTCCATGGTGGATCGACGGGAACCAAAGCGGGTCTCCCGGCGCTGCATCGTACCTGTGAAGTGCCCGGCCTGGGCGTCTCAGATAACGACTCGACTCGTGTGGTCGCGGCCGTTCCGGCTGGAGCATGGCTCGGATTTAGGTCGCGCCAAATCAACGGGTTCATACGAAGCCGCATCGAATCAATGAGCCCGGGTGAGGGCTGAGTCGCATCCTGTTGGAGGCGGCCAGTCGGCGGGGCGGCTGTGAGGACCCTTCTGCCGACCCGTGCCGCTCGCTCCGATAACCCGGTCTGGGTGATGTCGAACATTCTGGTGGGTGCTCTGGATTGGCACGTCGGAGTGCGGTTGTGATCGGGGCTTTTACACCGAGCCGATTGGCTGATACCTGCCGCTCGCTCGATGTCGGAGGGTGGCCTGGAGCGACCTGACCGTTGTCGTGGCCAACCCTTGACCACCAGCGGGTGGCAGA
>BTQG01000082.1:0-10843 GCA_036985755.1 Acidimicrobiia bacterium
GCTGCGCCTGCAGCGTCTCCACAGACCATGGCATCGAACCCTCCAACATGAGCGACCTCCCAAGTATCGAGTGTCACCCATGTCCCCGTACACCTGTAACCCATGTCCCCAGTCCATACACCACGAAGTGGGGGAGGCGCGAGCAGACGAAGTCTGCGAGCGGAGGGGGCTTTGGGAGCCGGGTATATCCGGATGAGCTCATCGCGCCAGACTCCCTCCCACAAAGCCCCCTCTGCGTTACGGCTGGCGCCGCAACGCGTCTCCCCCGCTGCCGCGGGGGAGACGAACCAATGCGATTCAGTCTCTCCCGATCTCTCTGCGGGCGATCACCATCTGGTGTACCTCATCCGGGCCGTCGGCGATTCGCAGCGTTCTGCCAAGTGCCCACATTCTGGCGAGGGGAGTGTCGTCGGAAACGCCGGCACCACCGTGAACCTGGATTGCCTTGTCGAGGACCCACAGCATTGCGCGAGGCGCCACCACCTTTATCGCTGATATCTCGCGGCGGGCTTCCCGATTCCCCACCGTGTCGAGCAGCCAGGCGGTATAGAGCACGAGCAGGCGGGCCTGGTCGATTCGCCACCGCGCCTCTGCGATCCAATCCCGGACAACTCCTTGCCCTGCGATCGGGCCACCGAACGCGGTGCGCTCCTTCGCTCGGGCCACCATGAGATCGAACGCCCGCTCTGCCATTCCGATCGAGCGCATGGTGTGGTGGATGCGGCCAGGACCGAGTCTTGCCTGGGCGATCATGTACCCGGCGCCTTCACCTGCGATCAGATTCGAGGCCTCGACCCTGACCTGGTTGTAACGGATCTCGGCATGGCCGCCACGGTCGTGATACCCGAACACCGGGAGATCCCTGACCACCTCGACCCCCTCGGAGTCCATCGGGACCAAGATCATCGAGTATCGCTCCTTCGGTGGTGCCTCCTGGTCGGTGACACCCATCACGATCGCCACCTTGCAATCCGCCGATATTCCACCCGTCGACCACCATTTGGTCCCGTCGATCACGTAGTCGTCACCATCGCGAATGATCGAGGTCTCCAGGTTGCGTGGATCGGATGACGCCACATCGGGTTCCGTCATCGAGAAGCAGGATCGAATCTCGCCGTCGAGCAGGGGCGCCAGCCAACGCTCCTTCTGCTCGTCGGTACCGAAGTCGTGAATGACCTCCATGTTGCCGGTATCCGGGGCCGAGCAGTTGGTCGCTTCCGGCGCCAGTTCGATGCTTCGCCCCATCATCTCGGCGAGCGGGGCGTATTCAACGTAGGCCAGGCCAGGGCCGTATTCGGTATCGGGCAGGAACAGGTTCCACAGCCCCTGATCCTTGGCCTCGCGTTTCAGGGTCTGCAATATCGGGGTCGCTTCGATCCGGCCGCCCTGTTCGTCGGCCTGCTGAGCGTGCACCGGCTCGGCGGGGTAGACGTGGCTCTCCATGAAGCTACCCAGCCGGTCCAGGTACTCCCTGGTCCGATCACTATGGGAGAAGTCCATGAGGGCACAGTAGCGGTCGAGCTAGCCCCGCGGTCTCCAGCTCGGAATGGGCTATTGGAGGGCTGTGCTCAGATCAGCTTCATTCGACATCTCGGTCTCTCCCGCCGAGCGGGGGAGACGCGGCGAAGCTGATGCTTCGCCGCAGAGGGGGCTTTGGGAGGGAACCACTCGGATGAGCTCATTCGAGACTCTCAACCTCCCAGAGCCCCCTAATGGGTGGGTGCTGGCTTGTTGTGGCAGGCTGGTAGCTGAAGCCGCTGGCTGGTGAGCACTGTTGCCCCCTGGAGCGTTGATTCCTAAGCGGAGATCGTGCCCTGGCCGGTTGGTGAGGGTTGCCTGTAGCGCTCATGGGGTGTCGTGCCGTTGAGCACTGATCCATTAGGTCGCCGCCGGGTGCCTTTCGGCTTGAGAACAGACGACGAAGGGAGCGAGGATGCTTTTTGTGGGTGATGATTGGGCCGAGGCTCACCATGATGTCCATGTGATGGACGAGGCGGGGACCCGGTTGACGAGTCGGCGGCTCCCCGAAGGCTTGGTAGGGATTGGGGGGTTCCATGACCTGGTGGCGGGGCTGGTGGATGATCCCGGCGAGGTGGTGGTCGGGATCGAAACCGACCGGGGGTTGTGGGTCGAAGCGTTGGTGGCGGCGGGGTATCAGGTGTATGGGATCAACCCGGTGGCGGTGTCGCGTTACCGGGACCGTCACTGCCTCTCTGGTGCTAAGTCCGATGCTGGTGACGCCAAGGTGCTGGCAGATCTGGTCCGTACCGACCGGCACAACCATCGACCGGTCGCTGGTGACAGTGACCTGGCTGAAGGGGTCAAGGTGTTGGCTCGGGGTCATCAGAACCTGATCTGGGTGAGGAACCGGCACACCAACATGTTGCGTTCGGCGTTACGTGAGTACTACCCCGCAGCGCTGGAAGCTTTCGACGACTTGGATCATCCCGATACGTTGGCGATCTTGGAACGGGCACCGACACCAGCAACGGGCAGGGTCTTGACCAGGTCTCAGATCAGAGCCGCGCTGAAACGAGGCGGCCGGCAACGCAACTTCGATGCCCGGGTCGAAACGATCTATGCCGCGTTACGTACCGACCAGCTCGAAGCATCCGCTGTCGTGACCGAAGCGTTCGCCGCGACGACCAGAGCGGCGGTGGGGATCATTGGTGAGCTCAACGGTCAGATCACTGGACTCGAGACGGAACTGGCGAACCATTTTGAGCAACACCCGGACGCCGACATTCTCCGTTCCCAGCCAGGACTCGGTGTCGTGCTCGGCGCCCGGGTGCTCGGCGAGTTCGGGGACGACCCGAACCGATACGCCGACGTCAAGTCTCGCAGAAACTACGCCGGGACGTCCCCGATCACCCGAGCGTCGGGTACCAAACGTTTCGTGTTGGCCCGCCACATCCGGAACCGGCGCCTCGCTGACGCCATCGACCAATGGGCGTTCTGCTCACTGAGCCAAAGTGTCGGCTGTCGAGCCTTCTACGACCAGCGGCGAGCCAAAGGCGACCTCCACCACCAAGCACTCCGCGCCCTGGGTAATCGACTCGTCGGCATCCTCCACGGCTGCCTCCGACACGATGCCATCTACGACGAAGACACCGCCTGGGCACACCGACAAACCACCATCGAAACGAAAGCGGCTTGACAAGATGCGCCCCTGGGGTATCTCCGCTCGCCGACTTCGTCTGCTCGCGCCTCCCCCACTACGTGGGAGAGGCAGGCGTGGCTACCGGTCTTCCTTCGCCTCGTCGTAGTAATCGAGCCGGTCGACCGGCATGACCAACGAGGTCAGGAAGTTCATCACATGAGCGGTGATCCGCTTCAAGAAACGAAAGTACAGGGCACGCGATACCGCATCCGAAGCGGTGCCTTCCCAACGGTAGGCGGCCTTTACCTGTGCGTCGTAGTCATCGAGAAAGCCGTCGGCCTTGTTGATCAGGCGCTGGGCATGTTCGGTATCCTTGGCTGCGAACGCCTCTGCCGCCTCGCGGATCAGATGTGACACCCGTTCGCGATACGCTGATAGCTCCGCACGATCCGGAGCGTGCTCGAAGTCGGCGCCGTATCTGACCAGGTCGTAGACGTTCTTTGCGTAGTCGCCGATGCGTTCGGCGTCCTTCACCGTGCTCATGTAGGCGAGCACGAGCGGCAGGTCGACCGTGTCCTGTACCGAGGCGTGAATCATCAACTCGCGCCTGACGTCCTGTTGTGCGACGTTGATGTTGCGATCGGTGCTGCGCACCTCGCGTTTCGTTTCCTTGGATTTGCCACCGCCGAACAAGGCGTCGGTGGCGGTGTCGAACACCTCGCAGCCGTCGACGAGCATCTGAACGAGTTTGTTCTCCACCTCCTCCACGGCGGAGGAGCCACCTTTGAAGAACTCGAATACCACGGCAACCTCCTAAAAGATGACAATAACGAGTAGTGGCAGCGCAACAAAGATTGCGAGCACATAGACGATGGCGACCCACTTTCTGGTGGTCGCGATCCGGGCAAGGCCGCCGGCCAGGCGGATCGGAATGTGTCGAATTGCCCGAATTGGATAGAGAATCAGGATCCCGAGCAGGTTGAATCCGAGGTGAACCAGCGCGATCGCCAGCCCGTCCACCGTTCCCGCGGCGAACGCGGCGAGCAGCGCCGTGACCGTGGTCCCGACATTTGCTCCGAGTGTGATCGGATAGGCATTGGTGACGAGGAGCAGACCCGATGCGACCAGCGGGATCAGGATCGACGTCGTGATGCTCGATGACTGCACGGCAACGGTGATGATCATCCCGACGGTCATGCCGACCAGTCCGCTTCGTGCCAGGACGACGTTCAGGGAGCGCTCGATCCGCGCCGCGACGAGGATCCTCATGTTTTTCGTGATGTAGATGAGACACAGGAAGATGATCAGGAGACCGACTGCGAGGGAGAGACTGCCGAGCACCCGCGGGTTGGTAGTGAGCAGGTCGAGCACGCGTTCGATCTGGATCGCACCCCATTTCACCGCCCCTTTGATGGGGCTGTTGAACGAACCTCCTCCAACCGAACCGGCGAAAGCCTCGGCGAGCGCCTCTGCAGGTTTGGACAGCACACCGAAGGCAAGCTCGAGGGGGAGGATGACGGCTACTGCCAGCAGATTGAAGAAGTCGTGCATGGTGGCGGCGGTGAACGCGAGCCGGAACTCTTCTGAGCGCCGGGCATGACCGAGCGAGACCAGGGTGTTGGTCACCGTCGTCCCGATGTTGGCTCCCATGATCATCGGGACTGCGATTTCGAACGGCAGGCTGCCCGCGGCGACGAGTGCCACGATCGTCGATGTCGTGACCGAGGATGACTGGACCAGCACCGTCGCCAGAATCCCGACTGCCAGCGCCGCCAGGGGATTGGTGATGCCCTCGAATAGGCTTGCCTCTGCCCCACCGCTCACACCTTTGATGCCGACCTCGAGCAGTTTGACCCCGACGAGGAACAGGTAGAGAAGACCAAGTACCAGGATGAGTCGGGCCCATGGCGGTATCCGCGAGTGTCCTGCGCTCCCGGCGAGTTCCGGGGCCGACTCGCCCTCGTAGTCTGCCGTCATTGGCGCGGCCGTCCTGACCCTGCTGACCTGTGCTGGATCCAGCCCGGAGCGAAAAGCACGCGTCGTGTTCTCGCTGTGACTGGTTTCGACCCGGGAGCGTAGCCGTTCGTCCCGGACGCGTAACCAACGCCGGCGCACCACCACCCCGGCGCGAAGGACACAGCTCAGCCTGGCGATCTGTTGTGGGGCAGCCTGTGAAGCGCGTTGCGATTGCAGCGCGTGCTACCGACCGAGCGGCTCGAGCATCTGTCGGCGAATCAACCAGGTGCCGACACCAATGATCAGGCCGATACCCGCCACCGCTGCGGCCAGCACCAGGTAACCGTCGGCCAGCGCATCCCACACCGCCCGACGTGCGTTGCTCACGATGACGGTGTCGCCGCCTCCGACGAAGACCGTCCTCGTTGCGGCAAGCAGGGCGGCGCTGGCCAGCACCACGCTCGCCACGGAGAACCCAAAGATCTGGATCGATCTCATCCGGTCCCAATCGACAACAACCGCGGCGCCGAGCACGACCAGCGCGATCAACGGGAACAGCCAGAGTGAGGTGTCGAACACATTGGCGATCGCCCTCGGCCCCGCAAGCTGATCGGCCTGAAGGAGAACGATCTCACCGATCGCCAGATCAGAGAACAGCGTGATCCCCGCTTCCTCGAGGCGGTCGACGATCGGCTCTGCGCCGATGCCCAGATCGAAGCTCACATCGTCGCTCCGTCCCTGGAGGGCGGCTGTCAGCGCACGGTGGGTCGCCTCGACGATCGCCGTCCAGATCGAGGCGAAGACGTCGGACTCGACGAGGGCCTTGGTGACATCGAAAACCAGTTCGGCAGTGAATTCGGTGAAGGTGGATGCCAGGAAGGTCAGCTCGTCGGGAAGGGCGTCGGCAACCCGGGCCTGGAGCGCTCCGTCTTCGGTGAGCGCCCGCACCGTGCTTGCTGCGATCGCGGTCGAGACGGCGGGGTCCTTCGGCAGTGGTGCCACCCGTTCGACGAAACCGTCGGTATCGAAGATCGCCTTGTCCAGCCAGAAGGCGTCGACGGCCATCGAGACGAATATCGAAGCGATGATCGCAAGGGTGATGGCGATGGCACCCCGGATCGGGCTCCGTTTCGTCGGATCCGTCCGTGAGGCCATCAGCTCTCGATGGCCTCGAGCGCGGCGACGTAGTCGTCGAACTCTCGCGGTGTGCCCAGCGAACCGCTGTCGATGACGTCGCGGACAACCCCGTTTTCGTCGAGGATGAAAGACACGCGATTCGCCGTGCCGACCTTGTCGTTGAACGCGCCGTATGCCTTGGCGGTTTCGCCGTGGGGCCAATAGTCAGACAGGACAGGGAACTCGAAACCGTTGTCGTCCGACCACTTCTGGTTGGTGAAATGGGTGTCGACGGTGATGACGATCACCTTGGCTCTGAGCTCGTTGAGAGCAGCCAGGCGGTCCCGGATCGCGCAGACCTCGCCCTCACAAATCCCTGAGAAGGGAAACGGGATGAACACCACCACGCTCTTCTGGCCTTTGAGGTCTTCGTTGGTGACCGGGTTTCTCTCCTGATCGATGAGTTCGAACGGAGGCGCCATCGTGCCGATGTCGAGAGTCATGTAGGTCCTTTCTTGCTTTGTGTGAATCTTGTTGAAGGTGTGCTGCCGGGTCGCTCGCTGCGCTGGCAGCCGTCGGTCGTCAGCAACACCAATTTCGTCGCCGATTCGCATCGGCCCCTGCCCGCCCTGCGGGCGGTACTCCCCCCAAAACGGGGCGTCTTGTCTCTTCCCGCTCTCTCACTCGAGAAGGACTCTTGCCGCCCAGCCGAGCGGGTCGTCGAGCTCTTGGAGCGTCGGGAGGTGTTCCGGGTCTTGCCAGATTCGGTCGAGCGCATCTTCGCCCCAGCGCTCTTCGAGCTCCCTGAGGAAGCCGGCGGCATCATCGGCCTTGCTCCTGTGCAACTCGAGTCCCACCATTTGTTGCAGATACTGCTCGGCCTGGTTCGGCTCTCTACGGCGCAACGAATTGGCAGCTTCGATCTCGCCGAGGTCGGGAAGTACCTGCTCCCCGGCCTTGCGGACCAGGTAGTCGCCGTAACCCTCGACGAGGGCGGTGAAAGCCTGAACCGCGGCAAGGCGCTCCGGGTCCGAGGTGCCTTTGAGCAACGCCGGTGTCTGGGCTCCACCGTCGCCGAGTAACTCCTGGACCTGTGCCGGGTCCTCGAGGGCGGCGAGGTTCCCCATCAGGTCGGAGAAATCGAATTCGACCGTGTCGTAGAACGCCTCGATCAGTGAGACGAAGTGGCCCCGGAGCCACTCGATCTCCATCAGCCGTTGAAACAGCATCTCGTGGAGCACGGCCCAAAGCCTGACCTGCTTGGCATCGAGGTCGCTGTCAACGGCAAAGGCTTCCACGTTCGGAACCACCACGTACGGCCGATCGTGGTCCATCGCCGGGATGCCGGTATCGAACTGGCCCAAGATGCGGTGCGCCAGAAAGCCGACCATCGTGCCCGCCTGCATGCCGAGAATCGCCGGGCCCATTGGTGCCAGCATCGATCCCATTGGACCGAGTGCCCCGGCACCCGGCAGGTCTTCGAAGCCACCGGTGAGCTTCCCGGAGAGTGGCTCAACGAGGATGCGGAAGGTCTGCTGGTTGTCGGCGGCCCACGTCGAACGGTCGGTCGGATTGAGATCCCCCGGCGCCGGTGCTGGTAGCGACGAGGCCGCCTCGATGCGGAGGTCTGCGGCGCGGGCGAGCTCGAGATACTCTTCTGCCAGGCCTGGATCGATCGGCTCTCGCTCACCGGCGAGGCTTTTGGTGAGTTCGCGTGCCAGCTTCCAGTTCACCGGGCCCGACGACTGAAAGAGCCTGAACAACTGCCCGAACAGGTCGTCGCCTTCGTCCATGCTCATCCCCTCTAGATATCGTCCGGTCGCTCGTCGAGCGTTACGGGGAGGGTCAGCCGTTCATCCCCTCGGAGAACGGAGAAGTCGATCGTGTCATCAACTCGAAAAAGGCGCAGCTGAATGACGAGATCCTGCATCGTCTGGATCTCGACGGCGTCGGTCGCCACGATCACATCCCCCTCGAGGAACCCTGCCCTCCCCGCGGCACCGTCGGCAGGCGTGACCTCGATCACGAGCGCTCCGCTCGGGGCCAGGGCGCCGTCGTCGGCAACGGCGACGAAATCCCCACCGAGTATTCCGAGGAATGCGTGATGCACGGTTCCTGAATCGATGAGTTCATCGGTAACTCGGCTCACCAGATCGACAGGGATGGCGTAGCCGATTCCCTCGGCTCCGCCGTCGCCGAGTCCGATAGCGGTGGTAATGCCGATGAGGCGGCCCTGCTCGTCGACGAGCGCGCCCCCGCTTGACCCTGAGGTGATGGGCGCGTCCGTCTGCAACATCCCGAACAGCGAGCTGTCGTCATCGAAGTTGACCTGGCGTGACAGGGCGGAGAGCACCCCGACGGTCAGCGATGCCCCGCCGACCTGACCGAGCGGGTTACCGATGGCGATGGTGACCTGGCCGATTGCCAAATTGCTGGTCGAGCCGATCTCGACCGGCACTAGGTCCTCGGCGTCGACCGCAAGTACGGCGAGATCGGTATACGGATCACTCCCGACGAGGGTTGCCTCGTAGATCCGCCCGTCTTGGAGCACGATCTGAGCCACGTCCGATCCTTCGATCACATGCTCGTTTGTCGCGATGTAGCCTCCCTCGAGGGCGACCCCCGATCCGGAGGCGGTGATCACGATCTCATCGTTCTCACCGAGGGTGCCAACTTCGACGGTCACGACCGAGGGAAACACCTTCTCCCACACCGCCTCCGCCACCCCTATGTCGGGACCGGTGGTGACGATTTCTCGGGGGGGAACTACCAGCGCCGGCGCGGCGATGGTGGTAGGAGCGGCCAACTCGACAGGCTCATCAATGGAGAAGAAACCACCGATGGCGAGAATGCCAACGGTCGCCATGGCACCGACGATTCCCGATAGAAAAGCGACTATTCCGGTCGGAAGATGAGAAGAGCGTTGCTTCGGGGGTGGGGACGGCTCTACGACCTCGGGCACATCGGCGAAGGTGGCAGGGTCGAGGATGGGCAGCGGCTCCGTCCACGGCGCTACGCGGGGAACCGGGTTGTCCCCAGGTTCCTGGGATGACGTCGACTGAGGCTCGTTACCGTGGGTAGGGTGATCCACGGACCGATTCTATGCAACGCGACCGCCTATCCCCGCTGCCCGACCTCGTATCGGTGTCTTCCGAGCCGATCGACCCCGGCAGGCTGGTCGTAGCCGTCTCTACCCCCGCCAGTGGGGCCGTCGTCATGTTTCTCGGCACCGTTCGTGATCACTCACCCGGGCGCGACGGCGTAACCCATCTCGAGTACGAAGCGTACGCCGAGCACGTCGAAGCGAAGATCGCTGAGATCGTTGCCGAGGCAAGGGAAAAGTGGCCACTGAATACGGTCGCCGCGGTTCACCGGGTTGGCTCGCTGTCGATCGGAGAGATCTCGGTCGCGGTCGCGGTGTCCTCAGGCCACCGCGTCGACGCCTTCCCTGCGGCGCGCTACGTCATCGACGAGCTGAAGGGGCGCGCACCGATCTGGAAGAAGGAGTATTGGTCGGAGGGCGCAGAGTGGGTCAGGGAAGATCTCGATCACTGAACAGCCGGAGCGGTCGCCTCTTCGCCCTGATCGGCGATCCGGAGTCGTACCTGGCTGATGACGAGCCTGTGATTCGCCGGCTAGCGGCGTCGGTTTGTGCGGTGGCACCCGAGGACCACGTCGGCGAGCTGCAACGCCTGGCAACGGAGGATCCTGACCCGTCGGTTCGCGCCGTCGCCGTCGAAGCGCTCGGTGGGTGCTCGGGGCGCGACGTGTCGGAGACGCTGGTACTGGCCGGTCGGGATGGTGACGGCCGGGTTCGCGAGGCGGCGGCGACGGCCTATGGGGAGCTTGCCGATCCGAGTGCGTTGGAGTGGCTCATCGACCGGGCTCGGCACGACGACGACCACCTGGTCGGCGAGGCCGCGGTTGCCGCCCTCGGAGCCATCGGCGACGATCGGGCGCTGCCGACGCTGCTCGATTTGCTCGAGACGGGCCCGCCGCGGGTTCGGCGTCGAGCGGTAGTTGCGCTGACCGTGTTCGACGATCCCGCGGTAGAGCCTGCGATCCGGATGGCGGCCGATGACCGCAACCCTGGCGTTCGGGAGGCGGCAGAGATGGTTGTCGGAAGAGAGTCACAAGTCACAAGTCTCAAGTCTCAAGAAAGCGATTGAATGGCTCACCATCCTGCTTGCGTCTTGCGTCTTGCGACTCTCAGTTCTCGATCACCTCTACGGGCGCTTCGATGACGACGTTCTCGGCTCCGGCGGCGACGACCCATGCCCGTAACGTGTAGGTGCCGGGATCGAGGACGAACGTGCCGACGAGCGTCGCCCCCGACGTCCTTCCCGCCTCGAAGTCGAGTTCGTTGACTTCCTGGGTAAAGACCTTGCCGTCGCTCCACCGGTACACCTCGGTGTCGCCGTCGCTCAGCGTCACCTCTGCAACCTGCCCGCTGGTGAAGGTGAGCCCGATCGACTGGTCGAGGATGTTGGTGAGGTCGATTGCCCACCGGATCTCTTCACCGGATCGCAGTTGCCTCGGGAAGAAGGGGAATTGCGACGACAGAAGCCGCAGGCGCAGCCCATTGCCAACTGCCGGGTAGACGCGGTTCGCAATCTCGACGTCGACCAGGATGCCGCCGTCGACGGTTCCGGTCACCGCCACCTCATACGA
>BTQG01000083.1:0-10748 GCA_036985755.1 Acidimicrobiia bacterium
GACGCTGGAACGGACCCTGGAGTGGAGCTACAGCATGCTGAGTGAGACCGAGCGAGACCTCTTCGCCGATCTCTCCGTGTTCCGCGGCGGGTTCGAGCTCGAAGGGGTGGCGCAGGTCTGCGGAGTCGAGGCTCCCACCGATCCCGCAGTCATCGTCGGCGAGCTCATCGAGAAATCGATGCTCACCAGGGATCGCCTGTCCGGCCGCTATCGCTACCTGGAGCCGATCCGCCTGTACGCGTGGGGAATGCTGGAAGATTCGGAGCGAGGTGGGGACCTGCGGCGGCGCCATGCCCAGTACGTGGCGGAGATCGTTGCCATCGGCGCCGCCGGCGAGGCGGGCGAGCAGGCCCGGTGGATGGATCGGATAACGGCTGAGCACGACAACGTGAGGGCTGCCCTCAGATGGAGCCTGGAGGCCGCCGAGGAAGACATCGCGCTGCAAATCGCCGGAAGTGTTTGGCCGTTCTGGAAACACGGAGGGCACGTCAGCGAAGGGCGCAACTGGCTGGATCGCTCCATCGAGCTCGTTGGTGGGTCCCAGCCCCCCTCCCTGGAGCGTGTCTTGATCGGCGCCGGGGACCTCGCCGGGACCCAGGATGATCGAGCGGCCGCCGAGCAGTACCTGACACTGGCGCTACAGATAGCGGAAAAGAGGGAGGACGACCTGGCTGCGGCGACCGTGCTCGCCAAGATGGCAAGTCTTCCTCATCGAGCCGGCGACCTGCCTGAAGCGACGAGACGCTTCGAGGAGGCGTTGACACTGGCACGACGCGGTGGCGACCTGCCACAGACGGCCAGCATCCTGGCCAGTCTCGCTTTGCTCGAAGAGGACCAGGGTCTGACGACCGACGCCGAGACACATGCGGCAGAGGCGCTGAGCCTGAGAAGGAAGACCGACGACCTGTATGCAGTATCGGACGCGTTGCTGACACTCGGCGAGATCTCGATCAACCGTGGTCGTTATCCCGAGGCACGCCGGGCCCTCGAGGAGGCCCGTGAGCTGGCAGCGAACTCCGGGTTTCAAGACATCAGCGCCTGGAGCAACGCCTACCTCGGCAAAATCGAATCCGCTGAAGGCAACCACGCTGAGGGCATGCTGCTGCTGGAAGACGCGCTCTTGCAGTTCCAGCTGCGGGGCCAGCCGAACGGGGCGGCATGGGCGATGCGTCACCTCGGACAGGCGGCCCTGGCGGAGGGAGATCTGGACCGCGCCGCTGCCCTGCTGCGAGAAGCCCTGGACACCGCCCTGGAACATGTCGTGCCCGACGTGCCCCTGGTTCTGGAGACGATGAGCGAACTGGATGTGGCCAGAGGGGATTTCGAGGAGGCGGCGTATCTGCTCAGCGCAGCCGAACGGGCCCGAGGCGACCTGGACCTCGTCATCCCGCTGGCAGAGCGCGAGCGGTCGGGCGCGGTACGGGCAGCGGTCAGGTCGCAGCTATCTCCGCAACGCTTCGACGAGCTCGAGGCGAAAGGCGCTGCCTCGAGCCTCGATGACCTGCCGGTGCTGCTGGTCGGAGAACTGACTACGCGTACGTAGTGCCGATACGCGGGTTGAGGGGGACCTGGTGGTTGACCACCAGGGTCGAGACGTGGCGCTCTCGCTCGCTCGGATCCAGGTCGCCGTATTCCTCGAGAAGCTGGAGCGTCTTGTCGCATCGAGCAGTCACCATCTCCACATATCGCTCGTGCTCATCCGGGTCGGGAGGTACGTACCCTTCCTCCTCTTCCAGCTTGAGGATGTTGATTCCGAGATCGCCGTTCTCCTCCGGCAGAGGGACACCCTCGGCGACCAGCATCTTGAGCGGGTCGTAGATGTACTCTTTCCAGGCCTCAGACTCATGGGTGGTGTCGAACTCGGCGTAGAAAGCGTACCGAGGCCCGCCGTTGAGTCGTATCGCCTCGTCGGACATCGGTACCTCGATCACATGGAACCGGCCACTCCCGACCGGCACCCAGCCTTCCGATGATTCGCGAGGAGTCACTGCCTTCCCTTTCGTCGGCTACTCACGCCAACCCTATCAAGGTCAAACCGTGGTCCCGGCGACCTCGTCGACTCGGCTGAGGTAGCGCTGCTTGTCTTCGTCGCCGAGCCAGCTCACCGTGAATCCGTTGCGGACGAGCCGGACGACCTCATCGTTGCTGAGCCGGGCCTCGCGTTGCACGGTGGCCAGGTTCTCGGTCATATAGCCAGGGAAGTACGCGGGGTCATCGGAGTTGATCGTCACCAGCATGCTTCGGTCCAACATGGCCTTGATTTCCGTCGACTTGGTGCCATCGGTGACGTATCCGTTGGAGATCGGGCACACGGTGAGCCCGAGGCCGCGTGAAATGATCTCGGCGACGAGTTGCTCGTCCTCGAGCGCGTTGACGCCGTGGTCGATGCGGTCGACGCCGATGTCGTTGACACACTGCCAGATGTGGGCGACGGAGTCCTCCTGATCGACGTCGCAGTGCATGGTGAGTTGGTAACCCTGGGAGCGGGCGTCGGCGAAGACCGCCTGGAACTTGATCGGTGGGTTGTCTCTCTCGTCGGAGTCGAGCCCGACTCCGACGATCCAATCTCGATACTCGCCCGCCTCGGCCAGGGTCTCGGCGGCCGAGCCTGCCGTCATGTCGCGAAGAAAGCACATGATCAACTGTGATCTGATGGAGAACTGCTGCTCGGCGTCGTTTTGGGCGCGGCGGATACCGGAGATCACCGTGCCGAAGTCGATGCCCCGCGTGGTGTGGGCTTGGGGGTCGAAGAACATCTCGACATACACGACGTTGGTGGCGACAACCCGGCGGAAGTACGCCATTGCCAGGTCGTAGAAGTCGTCCTCGGTAAGCAGCACGCTCATACCCTCGTAGTACTGGGCGAGGAACGACGGAAGATCCGTAAAGTCGTAGGCGGCCCGCATTGCTTCAACCGTGCCGTAGGGAAGGTCCACGTCGTTGCGGGCCGCCAGCTCGAACTTCAGCTCAGGTTCTAACGTGCCCTCGATGTGCACGTGCAGCTCGGCCTTTGGCAGCGAGTTGATAAATTGCACGGTCCGGTCCATGTGGGTCTCCTCGTCCTCGATTGTCGGTTTGTCCGAGGCGCAACCGAAAACGCCCCGCTATCCGGCCCGCGCCACCATGAACAGCCTGCTGAAGGCAAAGGTGGTGACCCCGTCGGTGTCGGCCAGGTATACCTCGGTGTAGCGGGCGCGGCAGATCTCGGCGAACCGCTCCCGGTCCGGACCGTCCAGGGCTGCCAACACAGGGCGAAGCAACGATCCGGTCACCCACGTCCACACCGGATCGTCGCCGGTGAGCCGCTGGTGGTAGGTGGTACGCCACAGGTCCACCTCGGCGGGCTGTAGCCAGCGAGCGTAGGACGCCGGGTCGGAGAGTCGATCGCGCAACAGTGCCGACCGGGCCGCATCGGGCCAGGCCCCTTCGTCGAGCACCACGGCCGGGATGTGATAGGTCGGTGCCGCCCAGTTGTCGGGCATCTGCACCGCCAGCACGCCGCCTTCTGCCAGATACGACCGCAGCCTCGGGAAGACGTCTGCGTGATCATCGAGCCAGTGCAGGGCGGCGTTGGAATAGATGACGTCGATCGGCTCGTCCGGCTCCCAGGCCGAGATGTCGGCGAGCTGCCACGACAGCTCCGGGTGCTCACGACGAGCCCTTTCGATCATCTCGACAGACGAGTCGACGCCAACTACCGAAGCATCCGGCCAGCGTTCGGCAAGGCGGGCCGTCAAGCCTCCGGTCCCACAACCGAGATCCACGACGGTTCGCGCCTCGATGTCGGGGATTCGGGTGATGAGCTCGAGACCGGGACGGCTCCGGTGGTCGGCGAACATCAGGTAGCGATCGGGATCCCAAGTCACCGGTGAACCCTATCTGGCTTCGCACGTCCGCGCGATCCGGCGCCGGGTCCCCACGAGGCACCAGCGCCGCCCAGTCGCTAGCTTGCTCGCAGCCCGCTCTGTGACTGCTCGGTAGCCGCGTAGGGTCGGTCCCGCGGCTGCAGCTCGGCGTCCCCCGGGCGCTGTACCACCAGAGAGCCATCACGGACGGTCAGGATCAAGTCGTCGCCGGAGTGGAAACCCAGCGCCTCTCGAATCGGTGCAGGGATCACGATCCGCCCCTGTCGGTTCATCCTGGCTCGCACAAAGCCACAAGCTACAGGACATCACTGTTCGGGCGCGGTATCTGGCTTGGTGCCGGAGTCGCCGGCGACCGCATTTGGTACAGGGTCACAAGTGGGCTGCTGATACAGGCTCGACTTGCCGGTCTATCTCGACGAGGATTCGACTATGAACTATCAGCCTCTCGAACCGATCGACCCCCGTGATGCCTTCACGGTCACCCCGGACCCCGTCGCCGAGTCGGCGCAATCGGTCGCCGCGTCACAGGCGGCCCTGCTGCTCAGTGCCCGGACCGGTGTATTGGGGGTGGGTGATGACATCGACGAGGAGGCCGAGGAGGCCAAAGATGCCGGCTTCGAGATCCCCGATCTGCGACCGTTGCAGCGGTCGCGCCGCCTCCGCGTCGACGAGGCGACCGAACCGCTCGGCATGTCGGCGAAGGAGCTCGAGGAACAACCCGCACCACAGCTTCAGGACGAGATGACCCGCACCGTCCATGGTCTCTACGAGCGCCCGTCGACCGGGGGCGCAGCCGCCCTCTTCGAGGCGGCGATGCACAGCCCCCATCCCCTGGTGCAGGTGGCGGCCGCCGCCGGCGCCAGGGAGACCACCCGGCTTCGCAAGCGCATCCGTCAGATCCTCGAGGCCGGATGCCAATCCCAGGACCCGCTGGTGGCGAGACTGGCCACAGAGGCCCTCAGCAAGATCGACCCCGGGGATCCGTATCTCATCGAACGGGTCATCGCCCAACCGCCGGCGAAGAAGCGCTACCGGAAGTCAGAGACCGCGGTGATCACCCATGGCACCTTTGCGTCCGACGCCGCCTGGTATCGCCCGGGGGGTGACTTCTACGAGGCGCTCGCCCGTAATCGTCCCGACCTGGCACTCCATGACGAGAGCTTCACGTGGACCGGGGCCTATTCGCACACGGCGAGGAGAGCCGACGCCCTGTTGCTGAAGCAGTGGATCGACGATCAGGGGCTGGACGTGCCCGACTTCTTTGCCCACAGCCACGGCGGTACCGTCGCCAACCTCGCGACCAAACGAGGCGTCGACTTCGATCGTCTGGTCTTGATGGCGTGGCCGGTTCACGGACGATGGTTTCCCGACTTCTCCAGAGTCGAGCGAATCGTCGACATACGGGTCCGCTTCGACCTGGTCATTCTCCTCGACCGCGGCGGCCAACGCTTCCGGAGCGACTTCGATGTGGAGGAACACCGCCACGG
The DNA here is from genome assembly GCA_036985755.1 of Acidimicrobiia bacterium. Lineage (GTDB taxonomy): Bacteria > Actinomycetota > Acidimicrobiia > Spongiisociales > UBA5794 > JACZST01. The sequence continues at coordinate 5,354 of BTQG01000083.1, forward strand.
CTGGTTCGATCACGCCGCACCGCACCAGCCGGGCTATTGGGACGACAATGACCTGTGGGATGTGGTTTAGGAGGGTGGTCGCAAATGACGAGTACCACGAGGCGCCGCTGGGTTGACGCAGCCCTGACTAGGTTTCTTAGTACCGCGACGCCCCGCTGGAGTATTTCCGACCACCCTCCTAGGAGGATGCCGAGGAATATTCCGACACCCTGTCCGTAAGCTGTGGACATGGGTCTCGGTGCCTCTCTCAAGGTGATCGGTGCCGGTATCGCCTGGCGAACCGCCGGCTCCGCGGCTGCAGGCGACACCCTGCTCGAGGCCGTTTCCGGTGACGGCGAGCAGGAGCGGACCCTCGCCGCCATGTCGATGGTCAAGGCCGGGGAACGATCGATCGCCCTCATCGAAAGGGCGCGAGCCTCGGGTCGGCTCACCCCAACGGTCGTTCGCCTTCTCGCCGACATCGGGGGGGCCCGGTCCAGAGCCCTGCTCACCGAGATCGCCGCCGAGCCTGGCCCACTCGCCGAGGCCGCGGTCGGCTCTCTGGATCTGCTCGATCGAATGGAAGCGATGGACACCACCGACTGATCGCTCAATGGGGTGTCGTGGGATCATCGGCGCCACAGGTCCCGGTTGAAGAGGATGAGGATGGGCAGGATCTCCAGACGGCCGACGATCATCAGCGAGGCCAGCAGCCACTTGCCGAGTCCGGGCACGACGAGGTAGTGCTCGCTGGGCCCGACCAGGCCCAGCCCGGGACCGACATTGCCCAGCGACGAGGCCACCGCTGAAGCCGCAGAGACCGGGTCGAGCTGGGGGGTGCCGAGCGAACCGATGATCGCCAGCAGGAACGTACCGGTCATGAAGGCGAACATGTACAGGAGGAAGAAGGTCTGGATCGCCTCGACGACATCGTCGGGCACGGGCCTCTTGCTCACCCTGGTCACGAATACCCCGCGGGGATGGATGAGGCGCCGCACATCCATCCGGGATGCCTCGTACAGCACCTCGAGCCGGTACACCTTCACCGCCCCGGCCGTCGATCCGGCCATGCCTCCGATGAACATCAAACCCACGATCATGATCTGAAGCGCCGGGCCCCACAGGCCGAAGTCGACCGTGGCGTACCCGGTGGTGGTGATGATCGAGGATGCGGTGAAGATCGCGTCGCGGATGCCATCGACTACGGGCCCTCCCCAGGTGCCGATCGTCATCAAGATCGCGGCCACCGCGATGATGGCCACATAGAGGCGAAGCTCGGAGCTCTTCCGGTAGGCCCGAGGGTTGCGGGCCGCCCGAAAGTGCAGCGAGAACGACGCCCCGGCAAGGATCATGAAGAGGATGACGATCCACTGCGAGTAGGAGGAGAAAGCGCCGAGCGATCCCGCGCTCGTGCTGAAGCCCCCCGTCGAAAGCGTGGTGAACGAGTGGTTCACCGCCTCGAACAGGCTCATGTCCCCGGCCCAGAGCAAAACGGCCTCGGCCACCGTGAATACCACATAGACGAGCCACAATCGCTTCGCCGTCTCCCGAAAGCGCGGCGTCAACCGATCAGGGGCCGGCCCCGGGCTCTCGGCGCGGGCAAGTTGAACGGCTCCCAGGCCCAGCAGAGGAAGGATCGCAACCGACAGCACGATGATGCCCATGCCGCCGATCCATTGGGTAAGCGAACGCCAGAACTGGACCCCGTGTGAGAGCAGCGCCGGATCCGGGATGATGGAAGCCCCCGTGGTGGTAAAACCCGCCGCCGTCTCGAACACAGCGTCGGTGATATTGCCGATCGAGCCGGTGAACAGGTAGGGCAGGGTGCCCACGGCCACCATTGCGGTCCAGGCGAGGCCGACCGCAGCGAAACCTTCCCTGGCACTCAATTCCCCCGGCCGATCGAAAGCCCTCCATACCGCCAGCCCGATGGCGGTGGTGACGACCGCGGCAGCCGAGATCTGCGCGGCGTCGGACCACTCCTGATACAGGGCGCTGACCACAACGGCAGAAAGCATCGACACCCCGACGGCGGCGACGACAGCGCCCACCACATGAAGCAGATGGCGCCAGGACACGGCGTCAGCCGGACAGCTTCTCGGCGACCGGGATGCCGTCCGGCAGTGCGACCGCGATCAGGTGATCCCCTTCCTGGATCTCCGTGTTCCCCCGCGGCACGAAGGCCTTCCCGTCGCGATGGACGCCGCCGATGATCAACGACTTTGGCAGCTTGAGCTGGCGCAGCGTCTTGCCGATGGCAGGACTGTTCGGTCCGACCTCCAGCTCGATGGCCTCGGCGTCGGAACCGGGGATCGTGACCGCGGAATAGATCAGGCCCCGACGCACAAACCGGAGGATCTCGTTGGCGGCGGACAGGCGCGGGCTCACCGTCGCATCGATGCCGGCGCCACCGAGCAGACCAACCAACTCGGTGTTGCTGAATCGGGTGATGACCTCGCCGGCGCCGAGAGCGTGTGCAACCTGCGAGCCGAGGAGATTGTCGCTGTCCCATCCGGTGAGAGCGAGCACAGCGTCTGCCTTTCCCACACCTTCCGATCGGAGGATCTTCGGATCGGTCGGGTCTCCACAGACGACGACGACGTCGGGCAAGACCTCGGCGATGCTCCGACACCGGACGGGATCCGCCTCGATGAGCGTAGTTGTCACACCAGCCTCGACGAGCAGCTTCACCGTCATCTGAGCGAGACGGGTGCCGCCGAGAACGATGACGTTCTCCGCCGGACGATCGACGAGGCCGAGCAGTTCATATGGGGTTTCCGTGCGACCCGCCTCCGCCATCACAAGCACGTGGTCGCCCGCCTTCAGCTCAGTGGAACCACGGGCGATGGCGGTCTCTCCATGTCGGATGACCGCCACCACCAGCCAATCCCATTGTTCAATCGTCTCGCGCAGCTCGGCCAACGTGATGCCGACGACCGCCGACTCGGAATCGACATAGGCGCCCACCATGACCAGCCCGCCGTCGGCGAACTCCACGAGCTCGGCGACCCGGCCGCTGCTGACCAGCACGAGCAGCTCGCGGGCGGCCGCCTCACCAGGGTCGATCACGAGATCGACGCCGAGCGCCTCGACCTCGGCCTTCAGCTCCGAATCTTCGACCCTGGCGATCGTGATCGGAATCCCCAGCTTGGCGGCGGCATTGCAAGCCAACACATTGACGGCATCCGATGAGCTGACGGCAACGAGCATGTCGGCCTCGCCGAGCCCCGCCTGGTCCAGCGTCGCCGCCGAGGCCCCGTTTCCTGTGATGACCATGCAGTCGAGCTCCCGCTCGAGCTGAGCGGCCCGCCCGGGATCGGATTCGATCACGACGAGGTCTTGGCCCTCGATGGAGAGCCGCTCGGCGAGGTATGAGCCGACAGCCCCGGCGCCGACAATGATGATCTTCATGAGTGCGAGAGGTTAGAGCACAGACCGGGCGCGTCGCCGTGGCGCAGCCCGACCTACTCCACCGCCACCACGATCCGGTAGCCGAGACCCAGATGGCTTCGCGTCAACGAGGCGACGGTGAGCCCGGCCTCGGCAAGCTCGGCCTGGGGGTCGCGGTTGTACCGGCAGCCCGTCCGGTAGTAGTACGTGCCGAGGCTGCGGTCCTGGAACCGGGCGATAGCATCGACACTCGACCGCCCGTGCTCGAGCAGGAGGATCTGCCCGCCGGGACGGGTCACCCGCTCCATCTCGCCAAAAGCGGCCACCGCGTCGGGAAAGGTGCACGACGACATGGCGCTGATCACATAGTCGAAGCGATTGTCGTCGAAGACCAGCGCGGCGGCGTCCGCCACCTCGATCACCGCTTCCATCCCGCTCTTCGCAGCCCGCTCCCTCGCCAGGGCCACCATCCGCGGTGACAGGTCGACCGCAGTCACCGACGCCGCCCCACCCAGGTAGGCAAAGTTCTCACCGCTGCCGCAGGCGACGTCGAGCACGTCGCCTCTCACGGCCGCGAAGTGCTTGCTGCGCAGCCGGTTGATTCCGAGGATCGCCTCGGGGATGGCGGCCCACCGCCACCACGGGGCGACGCGGTCGTACAACTCGCGGACCTGCTCGGTGCTCTTCTCCTTCATGGCCCCATACTGGCACGCCGTCGGGTAGCGCCGATCGAGACCTAAACGACCGTGTCCGGTGTGCTGGGGAGTGACACTGTGGCGACGAGTTCCCGACCCAGCTCTACCGCTTCCTCGCGACTCATCTTCTCCCCTTTGACCACCGGTTACGGCCTTCGGTGGGTCACCTCCCGTGGTGGACCAGCCAGAGGTCGGCCACGTTGGTGCCGGTGGGCCCGGTGATGATGAGATCGCCGGTTGCGGTGAGATACGCATGGGCGTCGCTGCAATTCAGGGCCTCGATCGCATCCAGGCCCACCTCCCTGCCCCTCCCGATCGTCCCGGCGTCGACAACGGCCCCGGCGGCTTCGGTAGTGCCGTCGATGCCATCGGTGTCGGCGGCGAGAAACGTCGTGGTGGATCCCTCGAGCGCAAGCGCTCCGGCCAGCGCCGCCTCCTGGTTCCTGCCACCGAGGCCGGCACCAGAGACGGTCACCGTGGTCTCGCCCCTAAACACAAGCAAGTCGATGCCCGGCCTCCGGGTCGCCACCGCCTCGACGGCGGCCGTGCGGGATTCGCCACCGAGTGTCGTCGTCACCACCTCTCCGATCAGACCTCGTCGACCAGCGGAAGCGACCGCAGCCGCCGCGGCGGTGGCACCGTCGGCGACCACCCTGATCTCATGGTTTGCATGATCGGTCTTCGGGGTCTCGTCGATCACCCCCGCCGCTCCGGCGGCAAGGTGCTCGGCGACCGTCGCCGGCACCCGGGCCCTCAGCCCGAACGTCTCCAACACGTCGATTGCATCGCCGTAGGTCGTCGGATCGGGCACGGTCGGTCCGGAACCGATGACATCGAGGCGGTTCCCGACCACGTCGGATAGGACCAGAGTGAGCAGCCTGGTGTCACCCGCCGCCGCAGCCAGATGCCCGCCTTTGATCGCAGACAGATGTTTGCGCACCGTGTTGATATCGGCGATGTCGGCGCCGGAGGCGAGCAGCAGCCGGTTGGTGGCGACCAGGTCGTCGAGAGTCAATGCTCCTGCGGGTAGCGCCAGCAGCGCCGACGACCCGCCGGAGACCAGGTACACCACTGCGGCACCGGGTCGTGCGGTTGCAGCCAGTTCCAGTGCGCGACGGCCGGCGGCGACACTGCCCGCGTTTGGCTCCGGGTGGCCACCCACGATCACCGGCACCGGTGCCACAGCGTCGACGGTGGTAACCGCTATGCCCTCGGTGATGTCCATGACCGCAGCTACCCCTCGGGTCATGGCGATCGCCGCCTTGCCCGAGGCGATGACGACGACCTCACCGTCGGCGAGCGGGTCCTCCTTCAGGCTGTGCCGGACCGCA
>BTQG01000084.1:0-10292 GCA_036985755.1 Acidimicrobiia bacterium
ACTCGCTGGTACAACATCGTGCCCGACCTACCGGAGGCGCCGCCCCCGGTGCTGCATCCGGGCACCCACGAGCCGGTGGGTCCCGACGACCTGGCCCCGTTGTTCCCGATGGAACTCATTCTCCAGGAGGTCAGCGAGGAGTCGTATATCGACATACCCCAGGACGTGTTGGACGTCTACAGACTGTGGCGTCCTTCACCGCTGTATCGAGCGCACCGGTTGGAGAAGCTGCTCGATACCCCTGCGAAGATCTTCTACAAATACGAGGGCGTCAGCCCTGCCGGGTCCCACAAACCGAACACGGCAGTCCCCCAGGCTTATTACAACGCCCAACAGGGTGTTCGCAAACTGACCACCGAGACCGGTGCCGGCCAGTGGGGCTCCGCCCTTGCGTTCGCTTGTTCTCAGTACGGCCTCGAGTGTGAGGTGTGGCAGGTGCGGGCGTCGTACGATGCGAAGCCGGCTCGCAGGACCATGATGGAGGTATGGGGCGCAACCGTGCACCCAAGTCCCTCGGAGGTCACGGAAGCCGGCCGCCAGATTCTCGCTGAAGAACCAAAGTCGCCCGGCAGCCTCGGGATTGCGATCTCGGAGGCCATCGAGGCCGCGGTACAGGACGAGGACATCAAGTACTCCCTCGGATCCGTGCTCAACCACGTGCTCATGCACCAAACGATCATTGGAGAGGAGGCTCTTCTCCAGTTCGAGAAGATCGGAGAGACTCCCGATCTCATCGTCGGCTGCACCGGCGGCGGATCGAACTTCGGCGGGCTCTCGTTTCCATTCCTTCGAGAGAAGTTGGCGGGAAACATGAATCCGACGATCCGCTGCGTCGAACCGGCGGCGTGCCCGTCGTTGACCCAGGGTGAGTACCGCTACGACTTTGGCGACACGATCGGCATGGCGCCCCTGCTGAAGATGTACACGCTGGGACACGACTTCGTCCCGGACCCGATCCATGCCGGCGGTCTTCGCTACCACGGCATGTCACCGCTGGTGTCCCATATCTATAACCTGGGCCTGGTTGAGGCCGAGGCGATTCACCAGACTGAGTGTTTCGACGCTGCGGTGCAGTTTGCTCGCAGCGAAGGCATCCTTCCTGCTCCGGAACCGACACACGCGCTCGCCGCCATGATTCGCGAGGCGAACCGATGCAAGGAGACCGGTGAGGAGAAGGTGATTCTCACTGCGCTATGCGGGCACGGACACTTCGACATGAAGTCGTATGAGACCTACCTTGCCGGTGACCTCGTCGACTACGAGTACCCGAAGGAGAAGGTCGCCGCAGCCATGGAGCGCGTTCCTGTGATTGCCGGGTCGTAACCCGGTCACCGGTCTGGTAACCCGGGCCGGCGACTCGGTAACTGGGATCCGGGACCTGGGAACTCAATCCCGCGGTACATCGGGCAGGAACCGACGCCGCACCCCGACCTCGATCACCTTGGCTTCGACGTTCCCGCCGGCCTGGGCATTCTCGATGATGCGACGCAACCGCCGGACCTGGTAGCGGAGCCGGTCGTTGTCGTTGCGCAACGAGAGGATCCGTCGCACTCCCTCCAGATTGACCCCGACCCTGGTGAGCTCCTGGATGGTGGCCAGCCGCTCCAGATCGGCGTCGGAATAGCGCCGCGTGCCGCCGGGGGTCCGGAAGGGCTCGATGAGACCCCTTCGTTCGTAGATGCGCAGCGTCTGGGGGTGCATGCCGGAGAGCTCTGCGGCGACCGAGATGATGTAGACGGCGGTTTCGTCGGGCTGGGCCATCGTTACACCCCCAGGTGCGCTCGCGGGTTTTCCGCTTGCGATTCGTCCCGCAGTGCCTCGAGCAGACTGCGTTGCTCGTCGGTGAGCTCGGTCGGGACGGCTACCTCGACGGTGACGAGCAGATCGCCGGATCCGTTCGCCGTTTCCACACCCTTGCCCGACAGACGCATCGTCTTGCCGCTCTGGGTCCCTGCGGGGACCCGGATCTTCGTGGATCCGTTGAGGGTGGGAACCTCGATCACCGAGCCAAGGGCCGCCTCGGCGAACGTGACCGGGACCGTGATCGCAAGGTTCTTCTTATCCGGTCTGGCGAAGATCGGATGCTCGGCGACGTGGACGCGTACGAAGGTATCGCCGTTGGGGCCGCCGTTGGCTCCCGGCCCGCCTCTTCCTCGCAGTCGAATCCTGGTCCCGTCGGCGATTCCCTGTGGGATCTTCACCTTGACCCGGTTGCCATTGATCGTCAGAGTCTTGGTGTCTCCCGACAGCGCATCGTGGAAGGTCAAGCTCAGGTCGGCCTCGTAGTCCTGGCCGGGCATCGGCACCTGCTGCCGGCGCGGGCCGCGGCCGAATACGTCACCGAACCCGCCGAGCAGATCCTCGAGGCCCCCGCTGCCAGCACCACCGCTGCGAAAGAGATCCTCGTAGCGGACGTATTGCTGGCCACCGCCCGTATCGCCGACGAAGTACCCCATCTCGCGGACGTGGTCGTATTCCTTGCGCTGATCCAGGTCCGACAGGGTGTCGTATGCCTCGTTGACTTCCTTGAACTTGGTCTCGGCCGAGGCGTCGTCCGGGTTGCTATCGGGATGCAGCTTTCTGGCGAGCTTGCGAAACGCCTTCTTGATCTCTTTCTGCGAGGCATCTTTGGCTACGCCGAGGGTGGAGTAGTAGTCCTTGTCCACCCACTCCTTACGCATGGTCCACCGTCACCAGGCTTGGCCGGATCACCCTGCCCTGCATCGTGTACCCGCGGCGCAGCTCCGAATCGACAACAAGCTCACCATCACCCGCTTGTGCGCCGGAGACCGCCTCATGCACCTTGGGGTCGAAGCGCCGGCCGAGGGCGGGGATCGGTTCGAGCCCGTCGCGTGCCAACGTCTCGAGCAGGTGATCCCTGATCGAGCGCATGCCATCGAGGATCTTCTCTTCGGATTCCGTCGCTGCTTCGGCTGCCAGGGCGGCATCGAAGGCATCGAGCGTCGGCAACAGGCTCTCGATGACGCGCTGCGAGGCGCGTTCCACGTTCTGTGCCTGATCCCGATCGACGCGACGGCGGTAGTTATCGAATTCGGCTGCCAGTCGCTGCAGCGTCTCCAGCGTGTCTCCGGCCTCCATTCGGGCTTCGGCGAGCTCCTCGAGCAACAGCGCCTCGGCGGCGGCAGGGTCGCCGGGCAGCTCGACTCCCTGCTCGCGCCCATCCCCCTCCGGTAGGTCGGTGCCGTCCGATCCGGGGCGGCTCTCCTCCCCCGCTGTAGGGGAGGAGAAACCCTCGTCTTCGGGCGCGCGACTCGCGACTGGCGACTCGCGACCGTCCTCAGGCCTCGTCATCGTCCTCGACCACCTCGGCCTCGACAACATCGTCCGTCTCGGTGCTCGAATCATCGGCGCCGGCCTCTGTCGGCTCAGGTGCGGTTTGTGATGCCTCGTAGATCTTCTGGCCGAGCACCTGGGCGCCGGTCATGAGATCGTCGGTCGCGCTGTTGAGCGTGGCCGCGCTCGCCGACTCGTCGTCGAGCATGCCGCGTACCGTGTTCACCTTGTCATCGAGTTCCTTGCGCTCATCGTCGCTCAGTTTGTCTCCGTGCTCCTTGAGCTGGTCCTCGATTTGATAAGCGGCGTGGTCCGCTTTGTTTCTGGCCTCGGCGGCCTCCTTGAGCTCGGCGTCTTCCTTGGCGTGCGCTTCGGCGTCCTTGATCATCTGCTCGATGTCCTCATCGGACAGCGCAGTGCCGCCGGTGATCGTGACCTGCTGGGTCTTTCCCGTTCCCAGGTCCTTTGCGGACACGGAAACGATGCCGTTGGCGTCGATGTCGAAGGTCACTTCGACCTGGGGCACGCCTCGCCGTGCCGGGGCGATTCCCGGCAGCTTGAACTGGCCGAGACTCTTGTTGTCTGTGGCCATCGGTCGCTCGCCTTGAAGCACGTGGATCTCCACCTCGGGCTGGTTGTCTGCTGCGGTGGTGAAGATCTCGCTGCGACGGGTTGGGATCGTCGTGTTGCGCTCGATCATCTTGGTGGCGACACCGCCTTCGGTCTCAACGCCGAGCGTCAGCGGGGTCACATCGAGCAGCAGGATTCCGGTCACGTCACCGGTGAGCACGCCTGCCTGGAGGGCGGCGCCGTCGGCGACGACCTCGTCGGGGTTGACACCCTGGTGGGGGTCCTTGCCTGCCAGCTCCTTGACCAGAGCCTGCACGGAAGGCATTCGCGTGGTGCCGCCGACGAGGATCACGTGGTCGATCTCGTCCAGCTTCACCCCGGCGTCCTTGAGGGCTTCCTGGAACGGTTCCCGAGTCCTCTCGACGAGATCCTTGGTCATCTGGTCGAACTCCGAACGTTTCAGCGTCTGCAGGAGATGAATCGGGCCTTCGTTGGTGGCAGTGATGAACGGCAGGTTGATCTCTGTCTCTTGAACCGAAGACAACTCGATCTTTGCCTTCTCCGCCGTCTCCTTGAGGCGCGTCATCGCCATCGGGTCGGTGGATAGGTCGACACCGTGATCGTTCTTGAAACCGGTCACGAGCCAGTCGATGATCCGCTCATCCCAGTCGTCTCCTCCGAGACTCATGTCACCGTGGGTCGACTTGACCTCGAAGACGCCCTCACCGATCTCGAGGATAGAGACGTCGAACGTGCCACCCCCGAGGTCGAAGACGAGGATCAGGTGGTCGTCCTGCCCGCTGTCGAGTCCGTACGCCAGCGCGGCGGCGGTCGGCTCGTTGACGATGCGCAGCACCTCGAGGCCGGCGATCTGACCGGCTTCTTTGGTGGCCTGTCGCTGGGCGTCGCCGAAATACGCAGGGACCGTGATCACAGCCTCCTTGATGTCCTCACCGAGATACGCCTCAGCGTCGCGCTTGAGCTTCTGCAGGATCCGCGCTGAGATCTCCTGGGAGTTGTATGACTTGCCATCGACGTCGATGGACCAGTCGGACCCCATGTGCCGTTTCACCGACCGGACGGTGCGGTCGGGGTTGGTGATGGACTGGCGCTTGGCCTGATCGCCGACCAGCACCTCGCCGTTCTTGGCGAAGGCAACGACCGAAGGGGTTGTTCGGTGCCCTTCTGCATTGCTGATGATCTTGGGCTCCCCACCTTCGAGGATCGAGATCACCGAGTTGGTGGTTCCGAGGTCGATTCCTACCGCACGTGCCATATGTTCAACTCCCTGTTTTTCAGTCCAAAAATGGCTATTTCCGACGAGCTTAGTGGTCTCGTAGGGTATAACTTGAGTCTACTTGTATCAATTCCGAGAATTTTCGCCCTCCCACACCGTGGGGGAGGCGCGAGCAGGCGAAGTTTGTGATGATGGTTCTTTGATCGAGTCCCTGTTCGCTCGCAAGTGTTGTCTCGATCTAAGAACCAGCACAGGAGGGGGCTCTGGAAGCTCGCCGGTGGTTTTGAGCTCAGCCGCGACAAGCAAGCCCCCAGAACCCCCTCTGCGCTACGGCTAACGCCGCAGCGCGTCTCCCCCGCTACGCGGTGGAGACGAAGACGTCGAATTGAGCTCATGCGAGCACTCTTTCCCCCAGACCCCCCTCTGCGTCGTTGCTCCGCAACAACGCGTCTCCCCGCTTCTCGGGAGAGACGAAGAAGCCGACAGTTCGGACTTACGGGCCCCTCTGTAGCCTGTCGGGGTGGCGATCGAAACCAGTACCACCCCCGAGTTAGGGCAGCGGCGCATCGATTGGGTCGGCGTCGGTGTCGGCGGAGCGGCCGTGCTTTTCGTCGTTGTGTTCTCGATCAGGATGATCATCGAGTACCGGCGGTTTGCCATCAACGCGTTCGACTTCGGCATCTTCGACCAGGGCTTGTGGTTGTTGAGCAGGTTCGAGACCCCGTTCAGCACCGTGCGCGGGCTGAGTCTCTTCGGTGACCACTCGTCGTACATCATGCTCCCCCTTGCCCCCCTGTACTGGGTGCTGCCCTACGCGGAGACGCTGCTGATCCTGACCGTTGTGGTGATGGCCGTCGGCGGGCCCCTCGCCTATCTGGCGGCGAGGGCGGTCGGCGCACCGCGATTCATGGCGGCGCTGGTTGGCATCGGCTACCTCGCTCACCCCGCGGTCGGGTGGAACGCCAGGGACGGGTTCCATCCCGAGCAGTTCGTCCTCCCTCTGCTCATTGCCGCATTTCTGCTGTTTGCCAGGGACCGGGACCGCTGGGCCGTCGCCCTCGTCATCATCGCCCTTTTGGCCAAAGAAGACGTCGCCATGGTCGTGGTCCCGTTTGCCCTGTTTGTGTGGTGGTATTTCGGCAAACGCAGGCAAGCGCTGATCATGGGCGCGGTTGCCGTCGCCGCCATGGTGGTGAGCTTCGGTTTTCTGATCCCGCACTTCTCGCCCACCGGTGAACTGCTGTACGCCTACCGCTACGCCGACCTGGGACAGGGTGTTTTCGGGATCGTCAGCGGTCTCGTCCTCCATCCCGAGGTGCTCTTCGCAGCGCTCAGCGATCCGGCCCGGATCGGCTATCTGGCGGTGCTGGTCCTTCCGATTCCCCTGGCGCTGTTCGAGCCGCGAGCGTTGCTCATCGCGGTTCCGGCGACGGTGGCGAACCTCGTTTCCACGCACAGCTACCAGTATCAGGTCCAGTACCACTACACGATCTATCTGCTGGTTGCAGTGGTAATCGCCGCCGTTATCGGCGCGGCCAGGGTGCCACGATGGAAGGAGGGTCGCCGGGTCGAATTCGTCGTCGGCGTCTCCATCATCGCCGCGCTCGGCTTCGGTGCGGCGTCTCCTCTGGCGAGCGAGTGGGCGAACCCCAGTCCCGATCAAGACGCCGCCAGAGAAGCGATCGCGTTGATTCCACCGGATGCGACGGTGTCGGCATGGAACACCTACGTCCCTCATCTCACCCACCGTCGTATCGTGTACCAATTCCCCAATCCATGGCAACGGCACAACTACTCGGCGCCCAGCCTGCCCCTTCCCGATCCTGCCACCGTGGATTGGGTGCTCGTCCGCGAGGGGGTCAATGAGGACGTCGTCGCCGACCTGATCGCGTCGAACGAGTTCGAGGTGATGTATCGAGAGAGCCCGGTGCTGTTGCTGCGCCGAATCTCCGGCTGATCACTCGCCGAGGTCGTCCGACCGTGGTGGGAAGACGCTGAAGATGTGCAGATAGGGCTCGGGATCTCCGGTCCAGTCGAATCGGCGGATCTGCTGGAACGATCGGCGTCCCATGAACGCCCTTGCCATCTCATAGGCGTCGCCGGATACGGCTACCGCGGCGTCGCCCACACCGAATTGCCTGTCGTACCCGTCGGTGTAGAGGTGGAGGGCGGCGAGCCCGCCCTGCTCCATCTTGGGACCAATGGCGTTGCCCGCCCGCAGGCTGAGGCGGAGCCCCTCGCCGCTCCGGTTGGCGGTGCGATGCACCGCGTTTCGCACGTCCTGTTCGTGGTGCCAGGCATCGATGACCGCAGAGGAGAGCGGGGATCCGATGCTGGACAGGCGCTGCTCGACCTCGGGGCCGATCGCGGTCCACTCGGCACAGACCTGCTGTGGAGAGTGGTCGGATCGTGCCGCCACCTGGAGGGCGGTCCACTCGTCGGAGCCGACGATCTCCAGGTTGCCGGCCAGCAGGTCGGCGGCAACCCCGGTGAGGTGGCTGTACAGATCCTTCACCGTCCACTCGGGTGTGGCGGGAGCCATGGTCGCCCATTCGGTCTCGGATAGATCGGGGGCGAGGGTGAGCAGACCGGTTCGGGTCGAGCGGTAGATTTCGGCGAAGTCGAAGCTCACAACTCGGATAACCAACCGCTCACGACGTCGACGAAACGGTCGGGAGCCTCCAACATGGGGAGGTGCCCGACGCCGTCGAGCTCGACGTAGTCCCAGTCCGGACGTTGAGCGGCCGCCCAGCGTGCCGATCCGGAGGCGACCAGCCGATCCTGCGAGCCATGGATGAGCAGGGTCGGTTGCGTGACCCTGTGCATCAGCCGCCGCAGGCGGGACGGCCTCAGCGCATAGCCGGCAACCGAGCGATCTGCATCGATGAAGGCTCGAACCGCCCACGCTTCTCCGCGGCCGGCGATGGCGCCCTCGACCATTGCCTCCCTGGCCTCTTCTGGGATGCTGTCGACATCGACGCAGTTCATCTGCAACGCCTCATCGACGGCTTGTCGCGGCGTCGTGGTGGCCCGGTACAGACGCACGCCGAGCGGACCGAACACGGGGATGAGCGGACTGAGGAGTTTGATGAGCACCTCTGGATCCGGTGGCGAGCTCCGGTCGATCGGCAATACGGGGTCCACCAGCACCAGCCGGTCGACCGAGCTCGCCGAGTCGGCGGCGGCGATCATCGCCACCAGCCCCCCCATGGAGTTCCCTACCAGGGTTGCCGTTGATGCACCCAGCTCGGAGATCACACCGGTGACGAGCCTTGCGTTGTCCTCAACGGAGACGCCGCGGCCGGCAGGTGGTGTCTCCCCACACCCGAGCAGGTCGACGGCGATCACCCTTCCGTGCTCCGCCAGGTCGTTACCCACCGCCGTCCAATTCGCCACCGAGCCTGCCAGCCCGTGCAGCAGAAGCACGAGCCGGCCCTCGCCACCGTAATCGACGATGCGGACCGGACCGTCGAGGTCCAGCGTCTTGGTGATCATGGGCGGAACCGTACCCCCGTCACCCGGCGAGGGCGTCGATCAGGGCGCCGGTCTCTTCGGGATCGAAGCCTCCCTGGAGATAGAAGCGAGTGATCCCCAGCTTCGACATGTCGGCGAACTGCGCGCGCAGCGCGTCGTAGGTGCCAACCGGGGTATTGCGCCTGGCGAAGTGCTCGCTCAGCTGCTCTCTGCTCATCCCTGCCTCGCCCGCTCGTCGGTCGAGTGTCTCTTCGAGGCCCTGTTCGGTGGCGGCGGCAACGACGAGCCCGGCACTCGACAGCAGCAGGTCATCGGGATCCCTGCCTGCCCGTTGTGCGGCGGCTCGGCAACGATCGATACGGGCCTCCAGGTCGGCCCCGGGGTAGACGTTGAACTCGTCGGCGTAGGTACCCGCCAGGTATGGCGTCCTGTGGGGACCGGTCCCGCCGACGATGAGCTTGATACGACCGACCGGACGCGGCGAAAGCGGGAACGGTTCGAGGCGGTAGTGCTCGCCTCCGAACCCGAGGGGGTCGTCCGCCAGGGCGGCGGAAACGTAGCCGAGCGCTTCCTCGAGCATGGCAAACCGTTCGCCAATCGGCGGGTAGTCGAAGCCAAACACTTCGTGTTCCCGATCCATCCATCCCGTTCCCAGACCGAGCGAAAACCTGCCCTCCGACATCCGGTCGATGGTGACTGCGGTCTTGGCGAGCACCGCAGGGTGACGGAAGGTGATCGGAGACACCAGCACGACCAGCTCGATCGAAGAGGTCTCCCTGGCGAGCCCGGCCAGGTGGGCAAAGGCATCAGGGGCGGGTGTTGTCTTCGCCTGCTCCTCGTCCGTGGCTTGCAGATAGTGGTCGGGGAGGGCGAAGGCGGCCAGCCCTCGCTGCTCGGCGAATCGAGCCGCCTTCAGGACGTCGTCGTAGGTTCCCGATGACTGCAGAGCGAAATCCATGGGCGTCTCCGGTCGTCGACCCGCCTGTGACCCAGGGACGCTAGCTGGTGCCAGAGAGCATGCGGACCGTAGCCTGGGCACCATGATCAGCGTTCGTTCGATCACTCGTCCGGAGGAGTTTGCGCTCGCCGATGCGCCGGAGCAGGCCGACGCGCTCATCGAGATGTGGCAAGAAGGTGAGAGCCGGCCCGATTGGTGTTTCCTGCTCGAGGACGATGGACATACGATCGGGCGCGTTGGTTTCGCTGTTGAGCCGACGTGCCCTCCCGAGTACCTCGGCGACCTCCCACCGGAAGAGTTGTTCCTATTCGGGCTGTGGTTGCCCTGGGCCGACGACCCCGTCGCCTCGGGCGAAGCGTTGGTCCGCGAGTCGTTGCGGCAGATCGCCGGTGAGGTTCCGGATCGGCTGCAGGTCAGGACCAACCCTGAAGCGCACCCTGAGCACAGCGATCGGGTGGCGTTGTTCGGGTCGCTCGGCATGGACCTGTTCCAGGAGAAAGAGGGCTTCACTTGGTCCGACGGCGGGGCAGCAGTGACTGTGCCGGATCGGCTTACGTTCCGCACCGTCGACGAGGCAGGCCGCGACCGGTATCGAGATGTTCTCGCTGGGGTCGGTCAGGCGACGCTGGATCGAAACGACCTCTACTACCGCTCCCGGATGGATCCGTTGGATTGGGGTTCGGTGTACATGACGTTCCTCCACGACTCGGAGTCCTCCATGTGGCTGCTCGGGCTGCTTCCGGACGGTGTTCCGGCCGG
>BTQG01000085.1:0-10187 GCA_036985755.1 Acidimicrobiia bacterium
CGACTGGTCAGCCCTAGCCTGCTTCTCCCATGATTCTTGTTCGTGACCTCGCAATCGACGCCGGTGCGCGCCGGCTGATCTCTGCTGTGTCCTTCTCGGTTCAAGCCGGGGACAAGACCGGATTGGTCGGTCCGAACGGCGCGGGAAAAACTACCCTGCTCCGAGCCCTCGCCGGTCTGCGTCGCCCTGCGTCCGGGTCGGTCGTCAGCAACGGTGTCGTCGGTTACCTCTCCCAGGAGGCTGCCATCGACGAGCTGTCCGATCCGGATGGCACCGCCCTCGAGCGTGTGCTGCAGGCGCGTGACATCGGCGCCCTGGAGCGTCGCATGGAGGAGACGCGCGCCGAGATGGAGGATGAGGTGGGGGAGTCCCGCGATCGGCTGATCCGTCGATTCAGCCGGCTCGAGGATGAGTTCACCGCACGCGGCGGTTACGTGGCCAAGGCGGAGGCGAAACAGTTCGCCAACGCTCTTGGCATCGGTGCCGACGAGCTCGACCAGCCGGTCGCCACCATGTCAGGCGGACAGCGCCGTCGCGTCGAGCTGGCCAGGATCCTGTTCGCAGAGACCACCACGTTGCTGCTCGATGAACCGACCAACCATCTCGATCTCGATGCAAAGGCTTGGCTGATGAGTTACCTGGCTGCCTACTCCGGCGGCCTGCTGCTGGTGTCTCACGACCTTGCCCTGCTCGACGAGTCGATCACGTCGGTTCTGGCCGTCGACGGCGGGCACATCGAGCCCTATCGAGGCAACTACACGTACTACCTCACCGAACGGGAGCGGCGTCGCCGACAGCGCCTCCGCGAGCGCAAACATCAGGACCAGAAGATTGCAAGACTCGAGGAGGGCATCCGGCGGTTCAAGGGCTCATCGCAGAAGATGGCCAAGCGAGCGCGGACCTGGGAGACCAGAGTCCGCAAACTCGAGGACCAACTGGTAGCCGTCGAGCGCAGAGATAGATCGGTCTCGGTGCGATTTCCTCAGCCGGAGACCTCAGGGAGAACGCCGCTGCGCGCCGCCGGCCTGGCGAAGGCATTCGGCGACAATGTGGTGTTCGTCGATGTCGATGTCGATGTCGACCGCGGCGAACGTATGCTCATCATGGGTCTCAACGGCGCAGGAAAGACGACACTGCTCCGGATCCTCGCCGGCATCGATCGACCCGACCTGGGCTCGGTTGAGCTCGGGCACCGGGTCTCGCTTGGTTATTACGCCCAGGAGCACGAGGACATAGAGAGCGGGGTGTCGGTGCTGGACCTGATGCGCGTGGTGTCAACGGTCCCCGACCAGGCTCTGCGCACGATCCTGGGACATTTCCTGCTCGCGGACAAGGTGGACCAGGATGCCGGCACCTTGTCGGGTGGGGAGAAGACGAAGCTGGCACTGGCCAGGCTGGTGGTCGCTCGACCCAACGTTCTGCTGCTCGACGAGCCGACCAATAACCTCGACCCGCAGGCCAAAGAAGCCCTGTTGCAAGCGCTCGACCAGTATCAGGGCACGCTCATCCTGGTCAGCCACGACACCGCCTTCGTCGGTGCCCTGGCCCCCGACCGTGTCATCCTGATGCCAGACGGAGAGCATGCCTATTTCGATGATTCGATGCTGGAGCTGGTCGAGCTGGCGTAGCGAGTCGCAAGACGCAAGGCGCCGAAAAGCATTGACTTGAGACTTGCGTCTCTATCTGATCGCTTCTTCGCCGGTATCGACCGTGATCTCGCCGCCGGGCAGCCGTCCCACCAAGATCGTCGATCGATGGTCGTCGCTGGTGAAGGTCACCGTGATCTGGTAGTCGGCGTCGAACTGGAAGGCGACGGCATACCCCGGGCGCGGTGTCGCCCATAGGATCTGAGGATCTCCGACCGTGGTGATACTCGCCGATCCTCCGCTGACGGTGGTCACCTTTGGCGGGGCGGTTGGCAGGTCGAAGTCGGGACTGCCGGGCTCGGCGACGCCTGCGGGTACTCCTCCTGGGCCGGCCGGGTGTTCAGACCCGCTTGTGCCGGCGGTGTCGCGACCATCCCCCTCGTCGGTGACCCCTTCGCCGGCCTGCGAGCCGCCGGAGGCTTGGCGTATGCTCGAGGCAAGGGCCGCCACCGTTTCATCGACAGGGAGGGCCGCGACCTCGGTTGCGTTGAGCGGGCGGATGGGTCGGTCGAAGACCTGTCCACCGGCTACGGCGACTGCACCCGAGGCCACCACTCCTGCTCCGACGGCTGCAACAATCCAGCCAGCGACCAGGAGGAGTCTCTGCCGCATTGCCGCCATCGTGCTCCACTCTTGCTTTCCCCCGCTCTAATGTACCGTTAAGGCTTTGCTAAGGATCGAGATGGCAGCCGTCGTCATTATCGAGGACGAACAGCGGATACGCGAGCTCGCCGCCAAGGCGCTGGCCGCACACGGACACGAGGTGCACACTGCAGCCACCGCGATGGACGGGCTCCAGTCCGTGGTCGGATCGTCGCCGGATCTCGTCATTCTCGATCTCGGTCTGCCCGACCTCGACGGCATGGAGCTGCTGAAGATGATCAGGGCGGTCACCGATGTGCCTGTGATCGTCGCCACCGCAAGGGGGGAGGAGACGGACATCGTGCTCAGCCTCGATGCAGGCGCCGATGACCATTTAGTGAAACCATTCTCGGTCGAGCAACTCGAGGCACGGGTGCGGGCCGTTCTGCGGCGGGCCAGCGTTGCGCCGCGGGGTACGCCGGTGACGATCGGAGGCCTGGTGATCGACGGAGCGGCCCGCGAAGCTTCGTTGGACGGGGAGGTGCTCGAGTTGAGCCCAAAGGAATTCGATCTGCTTCGTTATCTCGCCGAGCACGCCGGCGAGGTCATCTCCAAGCGGCGCCTGCTCGCCGAGGTGTGGCGCCAGCCCTATGGCGGCAGCGAGAAGACCGTCGACGTTCATCTGTCGTGGCTGAGACGAAAGCTGGGCGAGTCGGCGGCGGACAGTCGCTACCTTCAGACCGTCCGCGGGGTGGGCATCAAGATCGTCGAGCCTGCATGAGGAAGCGGCTTGCCCTGCTTTCGCTGGCGATCACATCGATCGTGGTGATCGCCTTTCTCGTGCCGCTGGGCATCCTGGTCAAGAACCAGGCGCAGAACCGGGCTTTGACCAGGGCCGAGCGGTTCTCCCAATCGATCGCCGCCGGCCTCGGCGTTGCCAGCTCGGTCGGCGGGGCACCCGGAGTCGATCAGGCGCTGGCCATGGACATGCTCGATGCCTTCTCCAATCCGCCGGGCACGTCGGTGGTTTTCGCCAACGGCGTCATCGTCGGCGAGCCGTTCGACCCTTCGTTCAATCTCGATCAGGCGATGGCAGGAGCCGCGCTCACCGCTGCGATCCCAGGGGGCGCCGAAGTGCTGGTTCCGCTCGTCTCGACGGACCCAAGAAGCGGCGGCACCGTCGTCGTGCGCAGCTTTGTCTCCAACGACGAGATGTCGGAAGGGGTAGCAACCGCCTGGGTAATGCTGATCGCACTCGGCGTGTTCTTGACCGCCATCGCCGTCGCCGCCGCCGACCGATTAGGACGTTCGATCGTCAAGCCGGTGACCGAGCTCTCCGCGGCTGCTCGCCGGATGGGTGAAGGCGATCTGAGAACGCGGGTCGAGCCCGAAGGGCCCGAAGAGATCGCCGAGGTGGGAGAGGCGTTCAATTTCCTGGCACACCGCCTCGAGGAGCTGCTCGAAGCAGAGCGTGAATCGGTGGCCGACCTCTCGCACCGATTGCGCACGCCGCTCACCGCGTTACGTCTCCAGGTGGAGACGGCCACCAGCCGCGAGGACTTGGTGAACCTGCTCGCCGACGTCGAGCGCATGGAGGCAGCGGTGAATGTGATGATCGTCGAAGCGCGCAGCCCGTCGCCTGGCCCCGACGAGTCCGCCGAGGCGGATCTCGGCGCCGTTGTCGACCACCGTGCCGCCTTCTGGCAGGTGCTCGCCGATGAGCAAGGCCGGGCCACCTCTGTGCTCACCGAGCCCGGAGATCATCTGGTGCCGGTGTCAGCAGACGACTTGGGGGCGTTGGTCGATGTGCTCATCGGGAACGTCTTCACGCATACCGACGAAGGCGTCGGGTACCTGATCCGGGTGCGCACAATCGACGACGGCCATTGCGAGCTGATCGTCGAGGACGCCGGTCGGGGTTTCATCGCCTCCGGTGCCTTGAGGCGTGGGCACAGTTCATCGGGCTCCACCGGGCTCGGGCTCGACATCGTTGCTCGAACCGCGGAACGGTCCGGTGGTACCGTCCGCCTTGGCGAGTCGGACAATGGTGGGGCGCGCGTCGAGGTCGTGTTCGGGCGCCCGCAGCAGGCCGGGGCCACCGAGCAGCGCCGGGTGGCGACCTCACCCGGTGTCTGAAGGATTCGCCACCTCCGCGGCGTCAATCGGCTCTGCGGCTGTCTCCCCGTTTTCGGTGATGTGCAGGCCACCCTCGTTTCCCTTCATGGGAACGACATCCGTTTCGTCCCAGATTCCGGCGGCGATGGCGACGGTCGAACGGAAATGGCCCCCGCTGCCCCACTCCAGATAGTCGACGATCGCGTCGGGATCACCGAAATTGCCACTCGAATACAGCCCAACCTCACCGGCCGCCGGATCGAGCGCGGGGAGCAGGCTGGCAGCGCAGACCACAAGCTCAGGATCGGCGTCGGGGTCCAGCGATATCCTGACACTCGCGCCGACCTCGACGATCCTGGATGGCAGCTCGAGGTAGAACGGGTGGATCGCGATCCATTGGCCGTGGATGTTCGCTGCCTGCAGCCCGGTGTTGACCACCTCGATCCATCCCTGGTCGCCAAAGACCACGGTGGTGAGTGCAAAGCTGGCGTCGATGGTCACCACCGGTGAGGTGGTGGTCGCCTGCTCGTTGGTTGGCGTAGCCGGGAACGCAGTGGTAGGCGTAGGCAGGATCTCCGCACGGTGCGTCGTCGGGGTAGCACCCCCGGCACAGGCGCTGAGCACGAACAGCCCTGTTATCACGGCGAGCGGCCAATGCCTGCTCGGCGAAAGCGGGCCTCGTCGACGACGGTTCTGCTCCAGATCAGGATCCATCAGCATCCAGGTTCCCCACACCTTCTCCTGCACCGCAACCAGCCTATCCTCGCTCGACCACCGCGAGACCGATCTTTCCGAGCGACGAGGGAATCTGTGACCGAGCCAGACGAGTCGGCGGCGAGCAAGCCGGTCGACGAGCAGCGCGATCCGCCTGCCGAGCGGGAGAAGCGGTCTGTTGCCGCCTCGCTGACGCCGATCATGGCACCGAGCGCCGTTGCCGTCATCGGAGCGAGTCGAGATCCGGACTCCATCGGGGGCAGACTGTTCGCCAACCTCATCTCAGGGGATTTCACAGGACCGGTGTATCCGATCAACCCGACCGCCCCCGTGGTGCGATCGGTCGCCGCCTACCCGACCATCCTCGACGTCCCTGGCCCCGTCGACCTCGCATTCATTGTTGTGCCCGCAGATCTGGTTACCCCCGTCGTCCGCCAATGCGCCGAGAAAGGGGTTCGGGGCGTGGTGGTGATCTCGGCGGGTTTCTCCGAGACGGGGAAAGAGGGCGCCGCCCTCGAGGCAGAGCTACTCGACGTCGTGCGCTCGGCGGGAATGAGAATGGTGGGGCCGAACTGCATGGGCCTGATCAACACCGCCAGTGCGGTGCGCCTCGATGGTCAGTTCGGACCCGTTGTTCCGCCGAGGGGGAACGTGGCCATGTCCTCTCAGTCGGGAGCGTTGGGACTGGCGATCCTGGATCATGCGGCCAAGCTCAACATTGGTATATCGACGTTTGTGTCGGTCGGGAACCTCGCAGACGTATCCGGTGACGACCTCCTCTTGTACTGGGAGGACGACCCGGCGACGGATGTCATCCTGCTGTATATGGAATCGTTCGGGAATCCGAGGCGATTCGCCAGAGTGGCGCGGCGCATCGCCCACAACAAGCCGATCGTCGCGGTGAAGTCGGGCCGGACGATTTCCGGCGCTCGAGCCGCCAGCAGCCACACCGGCTCTTTGGCAAGTCTCGATGTTGCGGTCGATGCCTTGTTCGATCAGGCAGGTGTCATCCGGGTGGACACGCTCGAGGGCCTGTTCGATGTGACGGCGCTGCTCGCCAATCAGCCGATACCCGGTGGCCGGCGCGTCGGAATCGTGACCAACGCCGGTGGTCCCGCGGTGCTCGCAGTGGACACCCTCGAGGGTATTGGGCTCGAGATCCCCGAGCTATCGACAGCGCTGCGGGCCCAGATCCGCGCCCTGCTCCCCGCGGAGGCGGCGGTGGGCAACCCGGTAGATATGATCGCCGCCGCCGGCCCCGACGAGTACCGCGGGGTTCTGGACGCGATGCTCTCGTCCGACGAGCTCGACGCGGTCATTGCTATCTACATTCCACCGTCGCCGGAGGGAGCGGACGACGTTGCCGCTGCGATGCGGGCCGCCGGCGAGCACCACTTCGGGGACACCACGTTCCTGACCGTCTACTTGCATTCCCAGGGAGCCCCCGACGTTCTGTCCGGAGCCCGCTCCCGGATCCCGGCGTATCCGTTTCCGGAGCGGGCGGCACAGGCGCTTCATGCGGCCGTCGAGTACGGCGAGTGGCTGAAGCGCCCTGAGGGCAAGATCCCGGACTTCGATGACACCGATCGGGACCGTGCCCGCGCCGCTGTCGAAACCGCACTCGGTGCCGTCGAGGGGGATGTGTGGCTCGAGCCTGCATCCGTCGATGAGGTTCTCGGCGCTTACGGGCTGGCGGTTCCGGCATCCGGTGTTGCCGGATCCGAGGATGAGGCGGCTGCGCTCGCCGCCGACATCGGCAGTGCGGTAGTCCTCAAGGTGATCGCCCCCTCTGCATTGCACAAGTCCGATGTCGGGGGAGTGGTCGTTGATGTCCACGGCGAGGACGAGGTGCGTTCGGCCTATCGCCAGGTGGTAGCCGCCGTGTCCGATTCCGAGGGCGTGCTCGTCCAGGAGTTCATCGCCGGCGAGCACGAGGTGCTCATCGGCATGATGGAAGACCCGAACTTTGGCCCGCTCATCGCCTTCGGCCTCGGCGGCGTGTTCGTGGAGCTGATCGGCGATGTTGCGTTTCGCATCCACCCGCTGACCGATGTCGATGTCGGCATGATGATCCGAGACGTCCGCTCGGCCCGCCTCCTCGAGGGTTACCGCGGTGCAGAGCCGGCCGACCTCGACGCGATCTCGGCCGCGCTGCTCAGGGTGTCGGCGATGGTCGAAGATCTGCCGGAGATCGTCGAGATGGATTTGAACCCGGTCAAGGTCGGTCCGCCCGGTGCGGGGATCTCCGTGGTCGACGCTCGCATCAGGGTGCGTGCCGTGGCCGCTTCATTCGGAGCCGATGGCTCCCGACTGCGAAGTGACTCCCCGAGAGCTGCCAGAATGAGCCGAAGCGGAGGCAAGGAGTTCCCGGCGTGAATGTCGTAGATCTCATGACCACAGAGGTCATTGCGGTGTCGCGCGACACCGGGCTGCGCGAGGCGGCACGGCTCATGTTCAGGAACCGCGTGAGCGGCCTGCCCGTCACCGATCCCGACGGAATGCTGACCGGGATCATCACGGAGGCAGACTTCCTCCGACTCGAGGTCGAGCGCCAGGAGGGAGGGTCGGAGCAGGCGGTGACGGTCGGGGAGGTCATGTCGATCGGAGTCGTCACCATCCGTCCCGAGATGGAGATCTACGAAGCGGCTAAGATCATGACCGTCCAGGAGGTAAAGCGCCTGCCGGTCGTCGACGACGACAACCGCCTGCTTGGCGTGATCTCGCGCGCCGACATCGTCTCCATCTTCACCCGGCCCGACGACGTGATCGAGGACGAGATTCGAGAGGACCTGCTTCGCCGCGTCCTGTACATCGATCCCGACGAGCTGGGGGTGAGCGTCCGCAACGGTGTCGTTGCACTGAGCGGGCAGGTCGGCACCCGTGCCGAAGCCAGCATGCTCGAGGAGCTCACCAACCGGCTGGATGGGGTGTTCGGGGTCGAGACCGAGCTGACCTGGCCGGCGCCGATATAGGCGATTGATCGCCCTGCCCGGCACCACGGAACGGCTCTCCGCCAAAGATGGCACCGTTCTCGCCGCCCGCTCCTGGCCGGGAACCGAGCCCAGCCTGTTTTTCGCCCATGGCAACGGGTTCAGCAAAGAGTTGTGGGGCCCTGTGGTGGCGGCTCTGACCGCTCAGGGAATCCACGCCTCAGGGGTGGCGCTCGACCTGCGCGGTCACGGCGACTCGGGAGCCATAGACCTGCCGTTCGACCTGAGGGTGCTCGGGTCCGACGTTGCCGAGACCCTCGCCGAGTTCCGCAGACGAGGAAAGATCGGTGAACGGGCCATCGGGATCGGACACTCCTCCGGCGCTACCTCGGTCGCCATGGCTGCAATCGACGACCCTGGAGTTTTCGATCACCTCGTGCTCGTGGAGCCAATCATCTTTCCTCCGCCATACGAACGAATGGACACAATTCCCATCGCCGAGATTGCGTCACGTCGCAGGGCTTCCTTCCCGGATCGTGAGACCGCCTTGTCCAACTTTCGCGGCAAGGGCCCATTTGCGACGTGGGGCGAAAACGTGCTGGAGGCATATGTCGATGGTGCCATGCGCGCCACCGACGACGGACTGGTGCTCAAGTGCTCACCAGAGACCGAGGCCGAGATCTACCGCGTCGGGTTGTCCCATGACACGTGGGACCGTCTCGGTTCCATCACCCGGCCCGTCACGCTGATCGTCGGGGCTATGTCGACGACCCATCGCGGTTCGTATCTCGAAGCGTTGACTGCCCGGTTCGGCGAGGCACGGCTCGACATCGTCCCCGAGGCCTCGCACTTCGTACCTATGGAAGTGCCTGGTGCCGTCGCCGCCGCGATTGCCGCCGCGATCGAGCGTGTCGCGTTGCACCAGTAGCATCGCCCTCATGATCCCTGGATCGACCATCGATCGGCTTGCCGCGTCCCTGGGGAATGCGGGGGGTGGCGGCATGTCGTACGCGGCGGAGCCGGTCGATGTCGACCCTTTGCGCTTCGTGCGCGCCGGTGCAGGGTTCTTCGGCAGGGCGTTCTTCTTCTCCGACCCGGATGGCGAATCGGTCGGAGGATTGGGCACCGCGTGGCAGGCGACGACCTCCGGATCGGCTCGCTTCGACGCGATGCGGTCCCACATCGTGGGCCTCGGCCTTCCCGACCCGGTCCGGGCCATGGTCGGGTTCTCGTTTGTTGCGGACGGGCCGCACAGCGATGGGTGGCAGGCCTTCGGAGCTGCCGACGTCGTGGTCCCGCTAGCAGCGGTCGTGGTGTCTGGTGGTCACCCGACCCTGGTGGTCGTACAGCCGCCGGGAATGGGGGCCGAGCAGATTCTGGGCCCGCTTCGGGCCCTCACCGCACCTGCCGTTCCGCGGTACCCGGACCTCGGGGACCATACGCTCGAATCGGTGCCATCCGTCGCCGACTGGCGCACCGCGGTGTCCGAGGCGGTGGATGCGATCAGCGACGATGCGCTGCGAAAGGTCGTTCTCTCGCGATCGGTGATCGTGCGTTCCGACACCGCACCGGATGGATTCGATCTGCTCCATCATCTCAATGACACCTATCCGAGATGTTTCGGTTTCGGATGGCGGGTCGGTGAGGCAACGTTCCTTGGAGCGAGCCCGGAGCTGTTGGTCAGAAGCGTCGCAGGGGCGGTCAGCTCCAACCCGCTTGCAGGTTCGGCGCCTCGGGGGGAGGGGGAGGATGAGGATCGGGCGCTCGCTGAGGGCCTGATGCGCTCGCCAAAGGACCGTAGCGAGCACCGGCTCGTTGTCGATGACGTGGTGAGCCGTCTCGCCCCCTTCGTCGAGGATCTCACCGTGCCGGACGGTCCCTCCCTCAAGCGGATGGCGACCGTGCAACATCTGTCGACACCGGTGCATGGGACGCTGGCCCGGCCGAGCCACGTGCTCGAATTGGTCGACGCGCTTCATCCCACCCCGGCGGTAGGAGGAACGCCCCGCTCCCAGGCGACGTCGTTCATCGACAAGGTGGAAGGTTTCGACCGCGGTTGGTATACCGGTGGCATCGGGTGGGTCGACGGCACCGGCGACGGCGAGTTCGCCATCGCCCTGCGTTGCGGCCTGGTCGAGGGGGCGAAGGCGCGTATCTTCGCCGGCGCCGGGATCGTGGCCGATTCAGACCCCGACGCCGA
>BTQG01000086.1:0-10187 GCA_036985755.1 Acidimicrobiia bacterium
CTGCATCCCACAGGTACACCCACTGCCGCCAGGCATGTTCCGACACGCGTTCACCGAGACTTGCCTCCGCCCAGGGACCGTCGTCGATCTGGACTTCCACCCTGACGATATCTCGGGTGGGTGCCCACGCCACTCCAGCGATGGGCACCGTTCCCGGAGTGAGCTTGGTGCTCTTCCTGGGAACGTCGATTCGAGACTGCGTCTTGATGGGTGCCTCCTTTGCCCATCCCCGGGGAACCCAATAGGCATCGAAAGCGTCGAGCGTGGTCAACTCGACCTCGGTGAGCCACTTTGTCGCCGACACGTAGCCATACAGCCCGGAAACCACCAGACGTGCTGGAAAACCGTGGTCGGCGGGCAGTGGCTCTCCGTTCATGCCGACGGCCACCAGCGCCGGTCGGTCGCCGTCGAGTACCGATGTCGGGAATCCGACGGTGAAGTCGTCGACCGATCGCCCGACGACCTGGGTGGCTCCCGGCTGGACTCCAGCTTCGGCGAGCAGGTCGGTCAGCGGCACACCGAGCCAGGTTGCGTTGCCGACCAGGCCACCGCCCACCCTGTTGGAGACACAGGACAATGTGATGCTCTGCTCGATCAGCGGCATGGCGACGAGCTCGTCGAAGGTCAATTCGTACGGGTTGTCGACCATCCCGGTGAACCGGAGCCGCCACCCAGCCGGGTCCACCTGGGGCACCGTCAGCGCGGTGTCGATCCGGTAGAAGATATCGTTCGGGGTGAAGAGGTCTGACAGTCCCGGATAGTCCGCTGCGGAAACCGTGACCGGGGCCGAGGTGGAGACCGGAGTGGGGACCGTGGTGGGTGCGGTGGTTTCGGCGGTTGGAACCAAATTCAAACTGGAGCGAGCGGCCTCGACGATGCTCCGGGAGCTGAGCAGACGGCCCACGTAGGCACTGGCAGCGCCGGCGACGGCGACCGTCCCCGCCGCGATGACAAAGCTGCGCCGATCCACGGTCTGCTCAGGCCCCGGTTCCGGGGAGACCTCTGGCTCGGGTGCCGTCGCCGCTGCCGTCGGGGACACCTCCAGAGTGTTGAGCAGCCAGAAGAGCGTGCCAATCCCGACTGCGCTTGCCACGATGGCTACGGTCACCGCCGCGGTGTCGGACACCAGCGGGTTCCTGGCCCCCGCCCAGGCTCCAAGAACACCAAACAAAACGAACCCCACCACGCCGATCCAGCGGCGGGTAGCGGAAAGAAGACCCAGCAGAGCTCCGATGAGCAGCGTGAGCACCGTGATCCCGATCAGCAGCGCCGGTTTGTCCTTCGTCCCGAAGGTGGCGATCGAGGCACGTACAGCTTCGATGGGGGCAAAGTCGACTATCACCTCACCGACCGACACGACCAACGACGGGATACTCCGGCTGATCCCCGCCATCAGCTCGCCCACACCAAGCGCCAGCCCAGCCGCCACCAGACCGGCCAGGGCAGCCGGCCCAGGGTCGGGGCCGAATCGGGGCGGTCGGATGCTGGTCACGCTCTGCTCCATGCTGCGGGCAAGAGTCCCGGTGCGAACCGTATGCGGCGCCATATGACGCGACGCGCCAGTGCAGGTCCGGCGCGTCGTCGAAGGTGGTGGTGGCGCAACATCTGTGCTCTCTGACGGTAGGCCTGTTGAAGGGCTTTACCCCCCAAAAGCTGGTGAACGTTCTATTAAATGGATCGGTGCCATCAGCCCAGCCGTCAGATTGAAAATCGTGCCTCCGTACACTCCGCCACCCGCGGGGAGGTTGAGAGACGGTGAGGGATGCCGTTTTGACGGTCTCGGGCTTGCGCAAGTCGTACGGCTCGGTGGTGGCGCTCGATGGTGTCGACCTCGACGTCGATCGCGGCGAGGTGGTGGGGCTTCTCGGTCCGAACGGGGCGGGTAAGACGACCCTGGTTTCGATCAGCTGCGGGCTGCGACGTGCCGATGCCGGATCGGTGCAGGTCAACGGTATCGATGCCCTTGCTCATCCCCAGCAAGCCCGCCACCATATCGGCCTCGCCCCCCAGGACCTCGGGATCTACCCGGTCGTCACCGTTCGTCGCAATCTGGAGTTGTTCGGTGAGCTGGCAGGGTTGCTCAAGCCGGCGCTGGGACGTCAGATCGAGACCGTGGCCGCCGCCCTCTTCCTCGACGACCTGCTCGACCGGAAAGCGGGCGAGCTCTCCGGTGGTCAGAAACGGCGCCTGCACACCGCCATCGCCTTGTTGAACGATCCGCCGCTGATCCTGCTCGATGAGTCGACCACCGGGGCGGACGTCGAGACCCGCGCCGCGTTGATCGAGCTGGTGAGGGAGCTGGCTCACCGGGGGTCGGCGGTGTTGTACTCGACGCACTACCTCCAGGAGGTCGAGGCGCTCGACGCCTCGGTAGTGATCATCGAGCGTGGCAAGGTGATCGCACAAGGATCGGTCGACACACTGATATCACACAACGGAGAAGCCGTGGTCGAGCTGACCTTCGATGGGTCACCACCGGGCGCCATCGACGGGTACGAGGTCAGCATCGATGGATCGGTGATGCGGGTTTCGACCGAGGATCCAGGGAGATCGATGGCAGACATCCTCGGCTCGCTCGGCCCGGACGCCGCCCACCTCACCGGTGTCGAGATCATCCGTCCCAGTCTGGAAACCGTGTACCTGGCGGTGACCGGGCGCCGATACGAAGCCGGGGAGGACATCGATGTCGCTGCGTCGTAGTTGGGCGCTGATACGCCACGAAACGCGAGTTATCTTCGACGACCCCGGAACCCTCGTCTTTCTCCTCCTGATGCCGTTCCTGATGATGGCGGTGATGACACCCCTCTTTCAGCTTTCTCTCGAGGCCGAGGGGTTCACCGGCACCTCCGGGGCCGAGCAGGCCGTCCCCGGCATCGCCGCCATGTTCGCCACCTTCTCGGCGAGCTTTGCCGGATTCACCTTCTTTCGCGAACACGGCTGGAACACCTGGGAACGGCTCCGGGCGAGCCGGGCAAGCACGCTGGACCTGATGGTGGGCAAGCTCGTTCCGACCCTGGCGGTAGCCGTAGCTCAGATGCTCTTGCTGTTCGCACTCGGAGTGGTCTTTCTCGATCTCACCATCGCAGGCTCGCTCGCTGCTCTCGCCGGCATCGTGATCGTCTTCTCGATCAGCATGGTGGCCTTCGGCATGGCGATCACCGCGTTGAGCCGCACCTCACAGCAACTGAACACCTTCGCCAACGTCGGTGGCATTCTCTTCGCCGCTATCGGGGGGGCGCTGGTGCCGATCGCGGTCCTGCCTGGCTGGGTCCAGAGCATCGCCGTCGTCATCCCGACCTTTTGGGCGATGACCGGATTCCGTGACGTGATCCTGGACGGTGCGGGGTTCTCCGATGTCGTGGTGCCCATGCTGATCCTGGTCCTCTTTGCGGTTGGCTTCGCCGCTATCGCCGGCGTCAGATTCAGGCTCGAGGAGAGCAAGGTCTACGTCGGCTGAGCACCTGGATCGGCAACGCCGTTCCATCGTTGGCGTCGGTTTGTGGCGCTCGTCGAGGAGACCGACCGACAGCGTCAGTCGTTGCTCGCGGCGACGAGACCGTAGAGACTCCCGACCGGTGTGTCCGCCACCGGTGTCATGCCCGCGATGAGTTGCTCGAGCCGCACCGGCGCCAACGGGCCGCCGATCGGTCCCGGCTGGCACACCCAGCGCACTGCCCCGGACACGATCTCGGCTGCCACTCGCTCCTGGCCGTGCGGGCCGAAGGTCGACGCCAACGGGTAGTCGTACGGTGTTGGGTTCCTCAGCCGCCCGGCCAGGTAGAAGAACGATGCGTCCGGCCTGAGCACGAACACCTCGTCACCGGCAACCGCTCGTAGCGCCGCGGTGTCGTCGGGCCAGGTTCCACGCTGCCGTGGTACCGGCAGCAGTTTCAAATGTGCCAGGTCACGGCGGAACTCGGTATATCGCGGGGCGAGCGCCGCGGTCAGCAGCCCCGCTACCAGGACCACTGCGACGACGGCACCGGCGACGGTCACTCCCGCCATCGACAGGCCCGACCACATCGCGATGAGCGACAAGCCGGCAAGGACGAGCGGCATCGCCGCCACGAGATGGTTGTAATCCGCTCGCGGGAAGGCGACGAGCAGGCCCGTCGCGCACAACGACCCGGCGACGAGCAGCATCGTCGACTCTTCGACGACACCGATGAGCAATCCCAGGATTACCCCAACCACCCCGAGACCGGCCACCACCAGCACGGCGATGGGCCCGATGCTGCCGCTGATCCGATACAGACGCGATCGGCGGGGGACTCGCAGCCGTCGGATTAGATCGTCATGGGGCCAGATAATCGCACTCGACAAGTAGACGCCCTTGTTGGCGACGGCAGTGGAGAGAAACCCCTTCACCCCGCGGATGCTCAGGCCGAGCGCCATAACCACCACTCCCGCTACAACGGTCGCCAGCATCCAGAGAACGGTACCGAGCCCCGCCTCGACGGCGAGCAGCGGCACCGCCCACGCCAGGGCGAAGACGCCGAGCGAATACTTGCCGGAGAGAGCCAGCAGTACCCCGGCACCCGAAATCAACCACTCACCCTCGAGTACGCCGACGGCCGCTATCACCGTCCCAAGCGTGCTCAGTTGCCCGTAGTGGTTCTCCATGACCAGGTGATGGCCTCCAAGGGCCACCACTGCGACAACGAACAACACGGCGAGGGCGGTTCCGGCCCCGGCAGCCTCGAGCAGGAAGGCGCCGGCGACCCAGGTGGCAAGGCCGTAGGCGATGGTGAGTGACCTCATCACCACGATCTGGGGCCGCGAAATAGACACCGCAAGCATGGCGAGCCACACCGCCACCGGTCCGGCTCCGAAGAAGACATCCTCATAGAGGCGATCGCCGCGGCGCACTCGCCGCACCACCTCGAGGAACCAGGCCTCGTCGGTAGCAACCGGAACCCACCGGGTGATGGCGACCGAAACGACGACCGCGCCGACGAGAGCCATGATCAGGGTGGTCACTCGAGGATCATCAGTTGGAAGGCGCCAACGCGGTCCCACCCCGGGAGCATCTCGGCGCCGCGCTCGAGGGCCCTTCCCCAGGCACGATTGGCCAGGGCCGGGGGGACCGCCCCGAAGGCGGTGTGCTCGACGAGCTGCATACCGGCTGCTGCGGCGGCGGGGGCGACGACGGCCGGCCGCATCTGGAGGATGCCTCGCTCGCCTCGCCACGTCATCCCTGGGGTGAGGGCGATTTGTACGTAGTAGCCGGGGAAGAACGGGTTGGGCTCGAGGAAGGCGATCCGACCACCCGGTTTGAGCGTGGTGCGCATCCCGGAGATGATCGGCGCCAAGTCGCCCACGTGGTGGAGAAAGAAGAAACCGATTGCAGCGTCGAACCGCTCGGCCAGCTCTGACGGCGGTGCAGCCGCGTCGCCGAGGTGAACCGGGATGTCGGGGCGACGAGCGTGCAGCTCTTCGATCAGTTTCGGGGTCAGATCGATGCCCTCCACATCGATGCCGAGCTCGGCGAGCGCCACCGTGTACTTGCCGAGTCCGCAGCCAACGTCGAGCACGCTGGCGCCCGGAGGAAGATCGAGTCGTGACATGACCTCCTCCACATGTCGGAGCACGTATGGGGTGCCGGCGAGATCGGTCGTCATGCGGGGGAGCGGCCGTCCGGTGTAGTAGCTCCGCTGGTATTCGTTGTGGTCTTCGTTCATGGGAGGCGCTCTTCGGTGAGCCACCCCAACGCCGGCGGGGACCAGCTGCGGCGTCGTTGCCTACGGAGGATCGGGTACAGGGGGGTCACCGCGGCGAGGGCGCCGGCAGCGATGCTGATTCGTTTCGGCCACGAGTATCCGCTTGACCCGACAGGGCGCGGCTGACGCTCGACCGGCACCGAAGACATCGTGGCCCCGACGCGGGCCAATCCGGAGACCAGATGTACTTCTGGGTCATCGAGGGCGAGCACACGGTCGATCACCTCACGGCGAGCGGCGAGGAAGAGACCCGCATCGCGTGGCACCCTGCCCAGGGTCAATGCGCTCCTGACCGTTCGGAACAGCCCGGCGGTTGCCCGGCGGCCCCTCGTCGTGTATCGACCGCTGCGTCCGGCCGCCACCGCGTCACTACCGTCGGCGGCGAGCCGATTGAAGAGCACAGCCACGTCCTCCGGCTGGTCTTGGAGGTCGGCATCTAACACCACGACAACATCTCCCCGCGCACAACCAAGGCCGATGATGACCGCCGCCACCTGTCCCACATTCCGGTCGAGGCGGACGACCCTGGTCCGGCTGTCGGCTGTCGCCGAGCGAGCCGCGGCGAGGCCGCTCTCGTCCGGGCAACTGTCGTCGACGAGCACGATTTCCCATGCCGTGTCGAGATCGTCGAGCGTCGATCTGAGTCGGCCCAGGAAGTCGCCGACCTGTGTCCGTGATCGGTATAGCGGGCTCACCACCGACAGCATCGGATCACCCGCTCTCCCTCGGAGCGGGGCTGCGGAGCTCAGCGCGCGGTTGGCCGTTCAACGTGGCGATGAGATCGCGATAGTCATCGTCGATCTCTCCGAGACTTCTCGACTCGAGATGTTCCACCATCGTCATGATCGACCGCAGTCCTGGTACGGGGGCGTCTCCGGAGTCGCCGATGAACGACCTGCGGAGAAAGGAGAACTCGCAGCCCAACCGGACCATTTCGCCGGCCAGCAGGTGAACAGGTATCGGCCTGCCACCTCCGGGCACCGTCAGCCCTGCGAACCCGAACGGTACCTCGAAGCTGCTGCGAACGCGCTCGACCGTGCCGTCGGCGATGGCGTCGAAGATCGACACCGAGCGTCGTTCCAGGGCAAGGTCCATCAACCCCAGAAAGGCCCTGGTGATCGGCATCTCCCCGAGAAGGTCGGCAATGCGCGTCGCCTCGATGGTTTCGACCATGATTCCGACTCCCACCCTGCCCCGGGCGGCATCGAGCGCAGCCTCGACCTCCTCTGTGGTCCGCACTATCGGGAGCAGCACCTCCGAGGCACCGCAGGCGATGGCGGTCTCCAGCTCTTCCGGCGACTTGCTCGTCCAATGGTTCAACCGGCACAGCACTGGAACCTTCGCAATGGAGGACACTTCCATCAGCTCTTCCGGGCCCTCTTCATTGATCTGGGTGTCCACCCCGATCCGCTCTCGTGCGCCGGCCTGCCGCTCCAGCTTGCCGTGGCGTTCCCAGTCGACGACTACGCCACCCACGCGGTCCGGCCCGGATCCGCCTAGGGCGGCAACCAGGCTGCTGTCACTGGAGAAGAGATATGGCTGCAAGGTCATCGGCGCACCGCAACGACCGACAGTGTCGACCCGGTGGGCGGCCTGATCCAGGCCTTCCCGGCCAGCTTCGCCTCGGTCACGTTCACCGCCGTAAGCACCCTGCCGAGCATCCCATGCACGCCTTCCTCGGCGGCGAGCTGGCCCCCAGGCCTGAAGCGAGCCACGGCCCTGCTCGCCATGAAGAGGGGCAGCAGGGCCAGCTGATAGCCGCGCCGTTCCACGACATCGAAACCGGCTCGTTCAACGGCGCCGATCAGCTGCGGCCACCGATAGCGGCGCAGATGGCCCGCCAGCTCGTCGCGCGGCCCCCACAGCGAAGGCCAGCCGGGAACGGTCACGAGCAGGTGGCCTCCCCGGCGCACGACGCGGGCACACTCACCTAGAGCTGCCTGGTCGTCGACGTGCTCGAGAACGTCACGGCTGATGACGGTACCAGCCGAGCCGCTGCGGAGCGGCATCGCGGTGATGCTGGCCTGGAACCCGGGTTTCTCGATCGGGCCGGTATCGAACCACACGACGTCCATGCCGGCGTCGGCCAAGCTCCTGGCAAAGGCACCGGTGCCGGAGCCGGCATCGACGAACAATGGTGCCATCCGGTGCCGCTCGATGAGTCTCTTGACCAGAACGTCACGACCAACCGACCAGAAGTGAGATCCCTCCATGTCGGTGAGGCGCCGGATGCGGTCGGCGTGCTCATCGGTCACCTGTCCATGTCCCAGAGCATTCCGAGCCCCTCCTTCAGGCTGACCTCAGCCGTCCACCCCAGGAGCTCCTCGGCAAGGGAAGGGTCGGCACACCAATGCGGACGTTGTGGTGGTGTCCCACGGTGCGAATTCGGAGCGGTCACTGCTGCCGTCCCCGTTACCCGCTCGGCGACGGCGACGAGCTCCTTGATGGACGTCTCAATGCCGGTACCAACGTTGAGCACGCGACCGTCGGCTACCGGGCTGCTCATCACCTGCGTTACACAACGGGCGACGTCGGTGATGTGCACGAAGTCACGGCGTGACTCGTCTGACACCATGGCGAACGGCATACGGGTCCGCAGCGCAAGCAGCAACACGGGGATCACCCGCCCTTGATCCGCCCCCGGCCCGTAGACCGAAAACGGTCGAATGACAACAGACGGCACTCCGGTCTCGGCGGCCCACTGCCGCACGGCAGCCTCGGCAGCGAGTTTGACGACTCCTCGTAGTGTTTCTGGCGCGAGGGGCGAAGACTCGTGCAATGGCTCGGGCGACGGCCGGTAGACGAGGCTGCTGCCGATGTGGACCAGGCGTTGCGGTGGCTGGCGGCGCAGCGCTTCGAGGAGGGTCACGGTAGCAATAACGTCGTCTCGCCATGCGGCGATCCGCTCTTCCGGTGTTGCCGGATGCGCGGGTGACGATGCGGCGTGGACGACCGCGACCGGTCGATGCGAGGTGACGACGGATGTGACATCCTCGAGATCGGTGAGATCGACGCGATGGGCCATGACAC
The DNA here is from genome assembly GCA_036985755.1 of Acidimicrobiia bacterium. Lineage (GTDB taxonomy): Bacteria > Actinomycetota > Acidimicrobiia > Spongiisociales > UBA5794 > JACZST01. The sequence continues at coordinate 8,751 of BTQG01000086.1, forward strand.
CGGCGGGCAGAGCGTCCAGTCGCTCGTCGGCGGTGCCGGGTCGGATGATGACGTGGACGTCATCGCCGTGCTTGTGACACAGGCGCGCAACCTCGGAACCGATGAACCCGAGACCACCCGTCACCAATACGCGCAAGACCCTGTACTCCATCGATAGATTCCGTCTGCCTCGAATCCTATTCGCCGGGCGCCGGCCCCCTGCCTCAGACCCTCGGTCTCCTGACGGTTCGCGGATCGGTCGGCGGCAACCGATCCCTGCCTTCCTTGACCCCGATGACGGTCGCTCCGGCGGCGGCGAGACCGATCCCGGAAACCCAGGAGAGGGCGACCAGGCCCCCGGCGTCGACAAAAGCCCCACCCATCGCCGGCCCGAACGCTCGCCCCACCGCCATCAGGCCCTGGGTGTCCCCGGCGCGTTCGCTTCGCTCGAGCGACCGCGCCGAGATCATCTCCATGATCCCCGGCACGGCCATCCAGAAGGCGAAACCCCACCACGCCATGCCGATGAAGAACAGTGCGACCGGTCCGTTGACGGTTACCCATGCCGCAACCCCCGCTGATAGCAACCACCATCCAGGGAGCCGGTGCCTGGTGGAGAGTCTCGCCCCGATCAAGCCCCCTGTGGCGTTGAGGCTGAACGCCATCGACGCCGCCAATGGAGACAGCCCGTGGATGTCTCTGGCGACGAGGGCCTCGTTGATGAACAGCGCCGAGCCGGAGAAGGTCACCAGCCACACCGCTACCATCAGGACGCGATTAGATCGAGATTTGCTCACCGTGCCACGACGGCGTCGCTCACCGACGATCGGAGCGACGTACAGGATGGCGGGTACGGTCGCCAGGGCGAGAAGCAGGTAGATGGCGCGGTCGCCGATCGTTGCCAGCGCCGACAGGATCGGGGCTCCGATCAGGACTGCGATCGGGCCCGCCGCGGCCACCGCGCTCATCGATTTGCGTCGCTGCATCGCGTCCGTCCATGCCAGCCACGTCATCGACCCTGCGGCGAAGCCGGCCAGCAGCCTGATGGCGACGAGGGCGCCGTATGCGGTGGGGATGAGACTGAGCAGGTTCAGCCCGACCAGCGCCACTGCGGCGATGCGCAGGATGCCCCCCGTTGGCCGAAACATGCGGGGTAACACGAAGTTGGCGGCGGCGAAGGCGCCGACCTGGGCGACCGATATCAGCCCGACTGCTCCCTCGGACACGTTGTAACGGTCGGCGATCGGTGCGATGAGAAATGGTGTCGCCGCAAACATCAGTGCGGTGGCAGCGGTCGCCGCAACCACGGCGATCGGGGCGTCGACGCGTCCTCCGTAGGCAATGCGGGTGGGACCTTGCACGCCGGCGATTGTGGCAGCGAGCGCGGGAAAACGGGAACCCCAGCCCGCCATTCACCTCCGGGCCCACCAGTTTGTTTCTCCGCCTCGGAGTGAGCGC
>BTQG01000087.1:0-10112 GCA_036985755.1 Acidimicrobiia bacterium
AGCCGGATCGGTTACCTGCCCCAGGACCCGGTGTTCCCGCCCAATCAGACGGTGCGCGGGGTCGTTTCCTACGTCGCTCACCTGTATCCGGGGCATCCTCGCGGCCGGGCGTTGCGCCGGCGGGTCGACGACCTACTCGATCGCGTCGGCATGGCGGACAAAGCACGCCGCAGAGTTGGCGGGCTCTCCGGCGGTGAGCGGCAGCGGCTGGGGGTGGCTCAGGCGCTCATCGCAGACCCGGACCTGGTGATGATGGACGAGCCATCGGCCGGTCTCGATCCGATCGGGCGCCGCGACATGCTCGACCTGATCGCCGAGATCGGCGGCAATACCACGGTGTTCTACTCCACGCACATCCTCGACGACGTCGAGCGGGTCAGCGACACCGTGGTGATGATCAATTCGGGCCGGGCGGTTGCCCAAGGCCCGCTCGATTCGATCCTGCAAACCTCCGATGTGGATTACACGGTCCGGCTACGCGGCGAGACGGCCGGCACGCTCGCCGCGCTGAGCGCAGAACCATGGGTCGAAGCCGTTGATACCAGTCGCCGCGGGGAAATCGATCAGTGGCGGGTCCGGGTGAACGACGAGGCCGCCGCAGCCGACCGACTCGTTCCCAGCCTGCTCGCCGACGACCGCTGCGACATCATCGAGTTCCACCTCAGCGACCGACACCTCGAGGATGCATACCTGGCAATCGTTGGGGCCGACGATGGTGACTGAGGTTCGCAACAGCATCGTCACCCTCAATGGTTCGTGGGGGGTCCTCGGCGGCGAAACGAGACGCTGGTTCGGGCGCCGGGGTTTGTTCCACCTCGTCTTCTGGTTGCTGCTGATCGACGGGTTGCTCTACTACACCGTCGTCACCAACGCCATGCCGTTTGGGGCTCTCGGATTCGAATCGCTCGTCGGCATGCTGGCCGCATTCCCGATGCTGGCCGCCATCATCCTCGCCGAGGCGATGGTGGTCGGTGAGTACCACAGCGGCATCGCCGCCTGGACGGTGTCGAAACCGGTGCCACGATGGGGCTACCTCGTTGCCAAGCTTGCAGGGCTCTGGGCGGCGCTGTCGGCGACGGCGATCTTCATCCCCGGCCTGGCCGCCTACTGGTGGCTGCCCAGGGTGCAACCGTATCGATTCGTGATCCCTGAGGCGCCGCCGCTTGGCCGGTTCCTGGCCACGCTTCTCCTTCTCTCTCTTGCGGTGCTGTTCTTCATCACGCTGACCGGGTTCCTCGGCACGCTGATCCGACGCCGCGGCGTCGTCTCCCTGATCGCCCTGTTCGCCTTTGTGATCCTGCGAGTCCCGCAGCTCGCCATATGGGATGGGTGGGTTCGGTTCACGCCCTCCGGTCTGATCGGCGCCGATCCCGGGCAGTGGTTCCCGGTGACGGAATACGTGTACGGAAACCCGTTGTCTGCGCCGAGCGCCGTGTTGTGGACGATCGTTGCCGCCATCGCCTTCACCGCCGGAGCGGCGCTGATCTACCGCCGCCTGGAGCTGTAGTCGGACGGGTGTACGCGGGGGTTCCTCGGCGGTCCTTAAGCCGGGCGGACAGTCACCATCCGGTGTCATGCCTCTTCGAGGAGCCGCTCGAGACCGTCGAGGATGAGATCGAGCCCGAACTCGAACTCGGTCTGGTCGTCGCACCAGCCGAGGGTCGAGTCCGGGTCGTTATGGCTGATCTCCATCATCATCTCGGCGATATACGGAAGCTGATCTGCCATGTGCTCGAACATGGCGGTGACGTCTTCTTCACCGTCGTCCTCATCGTCCGGCTCGAACAGCTCCTGGGTGAAACCCAAGGCCCGGCTTCCCAGGGCATGCATGGTGTGATGGGCCAGGTCGTAGGAGAAGCCACCTTCTCGAAAGAGCCCGAGCAGCGCGTTGAAGTATGACAGCGTCGCCGGGCTGATCGTGGTTCGCGTCTCGATGACACCGGGCGCCCACGGGTGACGCAGCATGACCTGGCGGGCGGCGAGAATCCTCTTGCACACGGCCGCCCGCCAGTCGGCACCGTCGGTCGGCGTGTCGGAACTTGCGATGTCATCGATCTCGCTCACCAGGGCATCGACGATGCCGTCGAGGACCGCCTCTTTGTTGGCAACGTGGTAGTACAGCGACATCGCTTCGACGCCGAGCTCGTGGGCGAGCTTGCGCATGGTGAGTGACTCGATGCCGCCTTGATCGGCAACGGCGATGGCGGCGCGTAACACCCGCTCCCTGCTCAGCGGGACTCGGGGCTGTGCGATCGGGCCGGTCTCGGTAACCATTTGCTTCCTTGTTCCTGGTCGCATTCTAACGTACAAGGTAAGTTTGGCCAGGATCAGCCATGATTGTTGAGCCAGGATCTCATCCGCCATGTTGACAATCTTACGGCGTATGGGTACCGTACGTCATGGGCTTACAACGTACGAAAGGACTCGGCGAGCATCAGACCGGGTCACATTCTGGGCCGGTTTTCACTGCGAGCACAAAGGGACACCATGGAATCATCGAACAACCCGATACGAGGCCAACACACAGCCGGCGGGACCAAGAGCGACGACGGCATGCAACCAGCGACCGCTCGGGAGGACATGATGAAAGCGATCGTCCAGGGCAAATACGGCTCACCCGATGTTCTCGAACGCAAAGAAGTCGACAAGCCCCTCATAGGGGACGATGACGTACTGGTGCGTGTTCACGCGGCTTCGGTGAATCCCTACGACTGGCACATGATGAGGGGCAGACCGTACCTGGCGCGTGCCCAGGCCGGGCTGCTCAACCCGAAAGACAACATACCGGGTGCTGATGTGGCGGGGAGGGTCGAGGCGGTCGGTGGAAACGTGACGCAGTTTCAACCAGGCGATGAGGTATTCGGCGAACACAGGCGGACGTTTGCAGACTATGTCTGCGTTCCCGAAGAGGCAATCGCGCTGAAACCAGCCAACCTGACGTTTGAACAAGCGGCGGCCGTGCCTCTGGCCGGAATCACCGCCCTGCAGGGCCTTCGCGACAGCGGACAAATTCGGCCGGGCGACACGGTGTTGATCAACGGTGCCTCTGGCGGTGTGGGCACGTTTGGCGTGCAGATCGCCAAGTCGTTCGGAGCGGAAGTGACCGGCGTGTGCAGCACGAGGAACGTGGACATGGTCCGATCGATAGGCGCAGACCACGTCATCGATTACACCCGGGAGGACTTCACCAAGAGTGGGCAGTCCTACGACCTGATTTTCGATCTGGTGAGGAGCCGGTCGTTGTCAGATTGCAGACGCGTAATGAGCCCCAACGGCGTGTATGTGTTGGGCGGCGCAGCACAGATGGGCGATTGGATCGGACCGCTGACCATGGTATTGAAAGTCCTCTTGGCTTCACGGGTCGGGAGCCAGAAAATGGTTCCGTTCCTGGCGAAAATGCGCCAAGAAGACCTGATCGTTCTGAAGGAGCTCATCGAAGCGGAAAAGGTCACGCCGGTCATCGACCGGACCTACCCGTTGCGTGAGGTTCCCGAGGCGATCCGGTATCTCGAAGAAGGACACGCTCGGGGAAAAATCATCATCACCGTGTGAGGCGCAGCGCACCGCGCAGACCAAGGGACTGTGCGGTCTGTGGAGACCCCCTCGCCCGGCACCCGTCTAAGCACCGACGAGCGGGATCGTGAAGCCGACCACTGCCCCGCCGCCGGGTGCAGCCTCGACGAAGGCCTCGCCACCGTGATCCTCTGCGACCTGCTTGACGATGGAAAGACCCAACCCGGAACCGGGGTACGACCTGGCAACGGTCGACCGATAGAAGCGATCGAAAACGGCGGCACGCTCCGCCACCGGAATGCCGGGGCCGCGATCGCGCACGGCCAGCCGGCCGCGGGCAACGGTCACGTCGATCGCCTCACCCCTTGTGTTCCACTTGAGTGCGTTCTTGAGCAGGTTGTCGATGGCTCGCTCCAACGCCGGCGCACGGCCCATCACCGGAGATGTGTCAACATCCAGGCGAATCTCGTCCTCTCCATGGCGACGGGCCCGTAGCACAGACACCTCGGCAACCTCACCGAGCGCCACTCGCTCGATAGGCAGCTCCGCATACCGATCGGATGCGAGGTCGACGATCTCGGTTACCAGGGCGGAGAGGTCGATCACCTCCGCCTGCGCCGCAGCAACCAGCTCCTGACGAAGCTCGTCGCTCATTTGGTCGGTCTTGGCGAGGACGTCGATGTTGGTGCGCAGTGCCGTGAGCGGCGTCTTCAGCTCGTGGCCCGCATCGCGCACCAAACGGCGCTGTTGGGCCCGCGACTCGTCGAGCGCAGCGAGCATGGCGTTGAAACTTCGCGCCAGCCTTCCCACCTCGTCGTCTGATTCGATGTCGATCCGCTCGCCGAGATCCCTGGTCTGGGCGACATGCTCTGCAGCATTGCTGAGGTCGTCGATCGGTTTCAGAGCGCTTCTGGCCACAAGCAGCCCGATCACACCGGCAAGCAAAGCGCCGACGACCCCGACGGTCACCAGAATGGTGGCCAGCCCGGACAGAGTGGCGTCCACCTCGGTCAGCGGGCGAGCGATCTGCACCACACCCAACGCCCCGGCGTCGATCGCCGCCATCCTCAGGTGGACATCGTCGACCGTCTCGTCGGACAGCACGGGACCACCGGCCACGGCCTCCTTTGCGACACCCGGCAGCGTCGGCTGATCCTGGGGAATGAGCACCCTGCCGTTTGGCAGGTTCAGCTGGTAATAGACGACATCGAAGTCGGACGGTCGTCCGCCGAGCAGGCCGGCGGGCACCCTGAACGGGCGATTCCGCGACACGATCTGCTCGAACTGCTCCACCGTTTCCTCGACCGCCATGGCACGCTGCAGCAAGCCTGCGTCCACCGCGCCGCGTAACTCGGCGCGCGCCGCGACGTAGGCGCCTGCGGATACCACGATGATGGCGAGGGCAACCGCAACCGCAGCTACCGCTGCGATTCTCCCGCGCAGACTCACTCGTCGTCGCGGAGGACGTACCCGACCCCGCGCACCGTGTGAATCACCCTTGACCGACCCCCGTCCTCCGTCTTACGGCGCAGGTAGCCGACGTAGACGTCGAGCGAGTTCGACGAGGTCTCGAAGTCGAAGCCCCACACGTCCTCGTATAGCTGCGCTCTCGACACCACCTTGCCCGGGTCTCGCATCAAGGTCCCGAGCAGGTCGAACTCGGTCTTGGTCAAAGAGAGCGGCTCGCCGGCCCTGCTCACCCGACGGGTGCCAAGGTCCATCTCGATCCCTGCTCCGCTGAGCACATCGGTGACATCGTGCTGTGATCTCCGTAACAGGGCACGGAGCCGAGCCAGCAGCTCTTCGAGGGCGAACGGCTTCGTCAGGTAGTCATCGGCGCCTGCATCAAGGCCGTCGACCCGGTCGCCGACCTCCCCGAGGGCGGTCAGCATCAAGATCGGCGTGGTGTAGCCGTGCGCCCTGAGGCGACGCGCTGTCTCCAGCCCGTCGACGAACGGCATCATCACATCGAGGATGATGGCTTCCGGCTCATGCTCCTCCACCATCGCCAGCGCCTTGCCACCGTCGGAAGCGGTTTCGACTTCATACCCCTCGAAGGAGAGCGCTCGCCTCAAGGCCGCACGCACATCAGGGTCGTCTTCAGCAATGAGCACTCTGTCCACGGCATCCTCCTCGGAGTGCACGATACGGCTGTTTACGGCAACCACGATGAAGACCTGATGAGAATCCATTGGCCAGCTACCGTGCCGCCCCGATGAGCGAAGACCCGATTCGCCCTGCAGATCAGGAAACGACGGTGACCCGGCCTCCCCGCCGTGCGTGGTGGCAACAGGTCCTCTCCGTCGGGGTCACCGTGGTGGTGTTGGTCATCGTCTTCGGCTTCGTCATCCCGCAGCTCGCCGACTACCGGGAAGTGTTCGACCGCATCCAGGGACTCGAACCGCTGCAATGGGTCGTCCTTGCCCTGCTCGCCCTGTGGTTTCTCACCGCATACGTGCTCGTTTTCATGGCAACGCTGCCCACCCTCCGCTTCGGCGAGGGTTTCGTGGTCCAGACCACCGCTACCGCCATCAACAACTCGGTTCCCGCAGGCGGCGCCCTCGCCCTGCCGCTGCAGTACGGCATGTTCCTGTCGTGGGGTTTCACCCCGGGAGCGGTCACCAGCGCCCTCGCCACTGCGGGGGTGTGGGACCAGCTGACCCGCATGGCTCTCCCGGTGCTCGCCGTGGGCGCCATCGCCCTCAGCGGGGATGCCGTGTGGTGGATGTGGCTGGTGTCGCTGGCCGGCGTTGTGATCGTGGTAGCTGTGATCTGGATCCTTGCCATCGTGCTTCGCTCCGAGAGAGCAGCGCAGTGGGTCGGTGGAATCCTCGATACGATCACCAACACCGCGCTCGGCTGGCTCGGCCGGGATCCCGTTGACATGGTGGCTGCCACCCTCCGGTTCCGGGTCAACGTGACCTCGGTGGCCACCAGGAGGTGGAAGCTCATCACCCTGGCGACGGTGATGAACCAAGCATCGATGGCGGTCCTCTTCCTCGCCTCGCTGCGAGCCGTCGGCGTCGGTGAGGACGAGGTGTCCACGGCATGGGTGGTCCTGGCCGTGTCGCTTGGCCGGCTGCTCGTGGCGATACCGATCAGCCCCGGCGGGCTCGGCCTGGTCGATCTCGGATTCATCGGCCTGCTCACCCTCGGCTGGGGGGCCGGCGCCGACGCGGCGCTTCTCTCCGCGGGAGTGCTGCTCTTCCGGGCCCTGGCGTTCGTCCCGCCCATCCTGGCCGGACTCGGCTCATGGGTGTTCTGGCGATCGAACCGCTCATGGCGCCAGGAATGGCAGACGCAACGGCGCGGAGAGGCAGTAGCTCAGTAGCTCAGCGGTGCTCAGGAGCCCAACGGCGCCCAGTAGCTCAGGAGCTCAGGAGCTCAGCGGTGCTCATCGCGCACACTCGATCCCCCAAAGCCCCCTCTGCGTCGCAGCTTCGCTGCTCCGCGTCTCCCCCGCTACGCGGTGGAGACGATCCGACTTGCGACTTGCGACTTGCGACTTGCGACTTGCGACTTGCGACTTGCGACTTGCGACTCCTCAAAAGAGCGATGCTCCGATGATCGAGACGCCGAATTGCACCAGCATCCACACCAGCCAGCCGCCGATCGCGCTGCCGACTGCTCGTGGCGTATCGAAGTCGAGGCCCTGTCGGATCGCGATCACCGACGCCACCAGGGTCCACACACCTGCCACCGGGCCGAGCAGTGGCACAACGGCGATGACCCGCGGAGCCTGGGCGTATCCGAGCACCCGCGACATCTCACCGAAATCGGTCGTGCCGCCGAATACCCTGGTCCCGACCACCGTCGTGGTCGCCGCCCAAACGATCCAACCGACCACTCCGACCACGATGTTGGTGGCGATGACAACCAGAAACCCGCCGTGGCTCGGTGTCATCAGTGAGCCAATACCGAGCCAGCCGCGAATCGCCTCCGATAGTCCCGGCCCCACGGCATCGTCGTAGCCGATCCATGCCCCGACGGCGGCAAACGTGCTGGCGATGAGCACAACGGCGAACGCCTCGCGATTGAGCGACGGTTCGTGCTCTGCACGGTCGTAGAAGTCGGAATCGAGCGCGGCAGCCCGGAACATGCGCCTGAACATGGAACGGGAACGATAGGGGTCGGCGCACTGTCTTCGGTAGCATCGCCGGCGATGAATAGGATCTTCCGCCTGGCCGGCCTCGAGGGAGCCGCCGAGGCCTCGGGGCCGACGGTGGTGATCGACACCTTCCGGGCCTTCTCTACCGCCGCTTACTTGCTGGATGCCGGGGTCGCCCGGCTGATCCTGACCGACGGACTAGACGAGGCGCGACGAATCGCCGCCGCGCTCGACGATGTCCTGTTGTGCGGCGAGGATGGCAGCAAACCTCCCGACGACTTCGACCTCGGTAACTCCCCGACCGAAGTCTTGCAACGCACCGATTTACCAGGGCGGACGGTGGTGATGCGGACCTCGGCAGGAACTCGATGCGTGGCCGCGGCCGTTGCCGGAGGTGCTCGCCCCGTCTATGCAGCGAGCCTCGTCGTCGCCGGCGCCACTGCTTCTGCTCTGGCCGACGAGCCCACCATCACACTGGTGTCCTCCGGCGGATCTGTGGATGTGCCGCACGACGAGGACGAATACACCGGGGACCTCATCGCCGGGATCGTTGCCGGGCGCACGCCGGACTACGCCGCCGTGCTCGTCGCGGTACGGGCAGGAACCGGCACCGCTCGGCTGCGTCGAACGCCGTGGATCGACGACCGCGACATCGACCGTTGCCTGGTGGTGGACACGTTCGATTTCGCCATGGAGGCGTCGGTGTCGGACGGGTTGTTGACCCTGAGCGCTAACTAGCCACTTTGGGCGAGAGCGCGAAGCGAATTACTCAGGTGCCGTAGAGGTGCTGCCGATACAGGCCTATGGCTTGGCTGAAGATCAAGCGCGGGGAACGCGATTCTAAGAAGAACCGGGCGAAGCACGCCGAGGTCACCTCGAGCAGGCTGAGTCAGGTATTTTCCTCGACCAACGGTGTCGAGGATGCCGATCCCGAAGAGGTCGAGGCTCGCATCAGGAACATGTTCTACGGGTCGTCACGCGGGTAACGATTCGAGCGCAGACGCACAGAGGAAGGCACCGTCCGCTGGTTGGCTAGCCGTCCACGGCCTCGTCCGGTCGGTAGAACACCATCATTTGGCCGAGCGCCCCCACGAAGCCAAACACGCCGATCGCAAAGCCCACCCAACCGTCGAGCAGTTGGGCGAGGTCGATTGCGCCGTCGATCGAGATGTCACCGGGACCGGCGATGGCGATGGCGATGGCGGCGGCAATCAGAACGAACACATATTCCCAGCCCTCATCCGGGCGAGCCGTGACCCAGAACCCGGCGGCGCGATGTACCGAGAAGAAGGCCACGGTCAACACGCCGATGACCCCTGCGGCCGCCAGCGAGGTGAGAGCGCCGGCAATCAGCAGGACGCCGACACCGATCTCCGTTGCCGAAGACAAGAACCATTGCAGCTCAGGCTGGCGGAACCCGATGCTCCCGAACCAGTTCGAGGTCTTCTCCCTGCCTCTGGCGTGTTTCACGCCGTGGGCGAGCAGAATCAGTCCCACCGCCACTCTGATGATCAGCAAGCCGACGTCAATACTCACAGGTCTTCTCCCGATAGCCTCTCAAGCCCAAACACGTCACAGGCTTTTCCTATTGCAGATGGGATTTAATCTACACCCACAAAGCCCCGGGGCGACGGGATTGACTAGTTAACCTGGTGCCGGGCACGGCTAGGCGAAAGGGCTGTCGATGGAGCTGGGTTCAGCCGATCTCGACAGGCGGACCTTCGACATAAAGCGCAAGGGTTACGACCGGGCGCAGGTAATCCTGTTCCTCCACTACGCCGCGGCGGCGATGGAGGATTTGGAAGCCTCGGCGAAGAGCAACCAGTTGCGGGTCGACCAACTCGAGCGAGAACTGCTCGACTTCCACGTCAGTGCCGCCAACGGGTTTCACCAGGCCGTCGCCTCACATGCCCTGCGTTCCCAAGATACTGCTGCCACCGGGCGGGTCGCCGGGTTTGGCGAGCAGGCGACCACAGAGACCGCCGGGAACGACGCCGATGCCGAGAAGCGCACTCGACGGTTGCGCGATATGGCCGAAGCAGTGTTGCGAGCGGCCCTCGACACCGCCGCGGCCATAGACGCCGACCAGGCGAAGCTTCTGAAGGAATCAGACGCGCAACGCCGGGCGCTGCTCGCCGACGCCCAGGAAGAGGCCGATCTCATCATTGGCAATGCCAAGATCGCCGCCGGAGCAACCAGGGCCGAGGCTCAACGCTTCGCCCAGGAGTTGAGGGAGCTCACCGCCACAGAGACCATCGCACTCGTCTCGTACGCCAAAGCCATGGCAGGGGCCATCCTGGGGGCCGCCGACTCCGACGAGGTAACCATCTCGGTTGTGGAGGACAACGTGACCATCGAGCTCCACGATCCCGAGCAGCCCGTCACCGAGGGGCTCGGGGGGGTACGACCATCGCGCTACGAGGCGCGATCAGCCAACCTCCCCCGCATCGGTGACGAGGGCGCGGCGTCGGCGATCGACTCTGTGGAATCG
>BTQG01000088.1:0-10086 GCA_036985755.1 Acidimicrobiia bacterium
GGCGTGGTGACCGCCTTTCTGGGGGCGCCTTTCTTCGCCGTCGTTCTCCGTTCCAGCAGGGGTGCCGGAGTATGAGCGCTGCTATCGCCCTGGACGATGTGTCGGTGCGGCTGGGAGGCACAGACGTCCTCGACCATTTTTCGCTGGACATCGCGCCGGGGTCCTGGGTGTCGCTGATCGGACCAAACGGCGCCGGCAAGACCACGGTGCTGCGCTGCATCACCGGGGCGGTGCCGTACCGGGGCACGGTACACATCGGACCCGTTGGTGTCGCTGAGATGCGGGTGAGAGAGGTGGCCAGGATGGTGGCGATCGTCCCGCAGCACCCGACGTTGCCCGAGGGGATGCGGGTCGTCGACTACGTGCTTCTGGGACGGACGCCCCACCGAGGCTCCATGACCTCGGAATCCGAGCACGATCTGGTTCTGGTCGGCCAGGTGCTGGAGACCCTCGACCTGGAACGGTTCTCAGACCGCGACGTTGCCACCCTCTCCGGCGGCGAGTTGCAACGGGTGGTGATTGCCCGCGCCCTCGCTCAGGACACACCGATTCTCCTGCTCGACGAGCCGACGACCGCGCTCGACATCGGCGCCCAGCAGGAGGTCATGGAACTGGTGGACCGGCTCCGTAGCGAACGGGAGTTGACCGTTTTCAGTGCGATGCATGACCTGAACGTCGCCGGTCAGTTCACCGAGCGGATCGTGATGGTGTCCGGGGGCAGGGTCGTCGCCGAGGGTGCTCCAACCGACGTGCTCACTGCCGAGGTGATCGACCGCTACTACGGAGCAACGGTGCGGGTCGAATCTGACCGGGGGCGAGTGGTGGTGGTGCCGATCCGGGCGGATCACGGACCGTGCTGAACTACGACCTGCGCCACGGGCCATCGACTGGGGCGATGGTGGCGGGCCTCCAGGCTGGGCGGTGAATTGCTCGGCACTCAGGTGCTGATGAATCCCTCGACGATGCGACCGATGGTGAAGCTGATGGCACCGCCGACGAGCCCGATGAGGAGATTCTCGGTCCCAGATACGAAGGGATTGGTCTTGGTCATCACCGTCTTACCGACGCCCACGATGAGCAGACCGATGCCGCTGAGCACGGCGGCGATGAGCAATGCGAAGCCGGTGTCGTCGGTGAGGGCGAACGGGAGAACGGAGGGGAAGGCCCCAACCAGGAAGAGAACCGCTGAGGTGGCTGCGGCCAGCCACGGGCTCCGGCGCTCGGTGTCGACCACGCCGAACTCGAGCCCGGCCATGACGCCGAGCATCACGTCGTCATTACTGTCGATGATGCCGACCAGGGTCTCGAGGTCTGCGCCGTCGAGGCCCATGTCGCCGAACATATCTCTCAGCTCGGCGCGCTCGTGCTCCCTGTGATCGGCTAAGTGCTCGATTTCGAGCGCCATCTCGGCCTGGAAGACCTCCTCCTGGGACTTGGTGGCGATGTATTCACCGGCCCCCATCGAGATCAGGCCGGCAACGGCCCCGGCGATCCCGGTCAGCAGCACCGCTGTTGCGTCCATACCGGCACCGACCACACCGGCGACCAGCAGGAACGTCGACACCAACCCGTCGTTCACTCCGAGGATGACGTCGCGGAGATACTGGCGGGCTTCCCCGAGGTGGGGGACATAGGTCTCGGGAACCGGAGTGGAGCGAGGTTTGGCCATGGTGTGTGCAGGGTAGCGGCGGAGGCCAAGCTCGGAGCCAGGGCCGGCTGGCACCGTGCCGGTTTCCCGGTAGCCTCGTCTCCCGATGAGCAGCTCCCTGGCGGTTGCCTCCGCCCTTTTCTACGGATTCTCCGACTTCGCCGGGGGATACGTCACGCGCCGCCTATCAGTGTGGACCGTCATTGCCTGGTCGCAACTGCTGGGATTGGCGCTGGTCGCGGCGGGTGTTCTGGTGGTTCCGGCGTCGTCGGTCACCCGAGCCGACCTGCTGTGGGGGGCGGTGGGCGGCCTCGCCGGTCTGATCGGGCTGGTGCTGCTGTATCTGGCTCTCGCCAGGGGGACGATGATGATCGCCGCCCCCATCTCCGGTGCGGTGACCGCGTCGATCCCCGTTCTGGCCGATGTCGTTGCCGGGCCCGGCCTGAGCACCAGGCAAGCGCTCGGTATCGGGCTGGCGATTGGCGCGATCCTGCTCGTTGGACTGCAACACGGCATCGGTGGACTGGATCGACGATCGCTGCTGTATGCGGTCATCGCCGGTGTCTTGTTCGGCATCTTCTTCCTGGCGCTCTCCCGAACCGAGCCGGCGTCTGGCTTGTGGCCCCTGGTGGCGGCGAGAGCGATCTCGGTGCCGATCGCATTCGCAGTGGCGGTGAGCCGTGGTGTTGCTGCCCCACCCCGGTTGGAGAACCTCGGCTTCGTTGCCGTCGCAGGGAATCTGGACATGGCGGCGAACATCACCGGAGCGCTCGCCCTGCAACGTGGACCGGCGGGGGTAACGGCCGTGCTGATCTCGTTATACCCCGCGGTGACGGCGACGCTGGCGATGTTTGTCCTACGCGAGCGCCCGACTCGCCTTCAGTTGCTGGGGGTCGTGCTGGCGCTGGGCGCAGTCATCGCTCTCGTCGGTTGAGCTAGAAGTCCTTGGTACCGTCGTCCTGCTCGCTCGGGATGTCGGCGGCGAGCGGCCTGCCTTCCGTGGTCCCGAGCAGCTTGGCATCCTTGGCGACGATGGAGCCCTTGACGCTGACCGCAAAGATGGTCGCTGCGCCGATGATGATTCCAACAACTCCCCAAAAGACGTTGAGCGACAGGTTCTGGATGCCGTTGCCGATTGTCACCGCGCCCAAGATCCCTCCGACGACTCGCGCCCAGATCCTGGCGGACAGCACGGCCCAGGCAGCGGCGATCATCAACGCGCCAACACCGAGGTTGATCCAGCCGATGAGGGTTACGGTCGATTCCGACGTGTAGTCCGTCATCTCCACAGCCCATCTCGTGTTCAGCACAAAGGTCAAGCCGGTGGAGATGTGGGAGATGCTTCCCGCCACGATGAAGACCGATGCCAGAATGATCCAGCCAGAGGTTCCCTGTCGCTCCGCGGTTTCGCTCATGTTCCTCCCTCGATCGGCAACGACTCTAGCGAGGATGGCTTTGGCGGTGGGGTCGCCCTCTCGAGAGGAGAGAGACCTTGTTTATCGGGCGAGCGGACGCGGCATCGGCGTGCGGTGGCTTACCGCAGTTCCAGCCACCGTGGTATTTCCGCGAACGAGTCGACCACGGCGTCCGGTTGCCTTTTCGCCTCGCGGAGCGACTGTGCGGTGAACTTGCCGGTACGAACAAGCACGCCGGTGATACCGCAATCCTGCGCGGCAAGGACATCGTTGACGAGATCATCGCCCACCATCGCCACCCGATTCCCAGGAAGCCCGAGCGCTTGTAGACCAGATGCAAAGAACACCGGAGCGGGTTTGCCGGCGACGGTTGCTCGCACTCCTGTTGCCGCCTCGAGCGCAGTGACATAGCCCCCACTATCGAGCTGCATGCCGTCCGCGGTGCGCCACGCCAGGTTGCGATGCATGACCACGAGAGCGGCACCCCCGGACAGCCGATCGAACGCTCGATTGAGGGCATCGTAGGAAAACACAGGACCGGCGCCCCCGATCAGCACGACATCGGCAGAGCCGTCGTCGGTCAAATCGACCCCTTCCATGTCATCGGAGGGGTCTCCCTCGTTGAGGAGCAGGCAGCGTGCGCCGGGGTGCTCCCTGCGGAGATAGGCGGCGGTGGCCGACGGTGCGGTGAGGATGTGCGACCGGTCCACCTCGATTCCCTCGTTGCCGAGTAGCCCGGCGATCTCGGCACGGCTGTAGGCGGTCGTGTTGGTGGCAAGACGCATGGGAATCCGGTGCGACCGGAGCTCGGTGAAAGCCTCGGGGATGCCGGGCAGGGCTTGCCAAGCCACCACCAGCACACCGTCGATATCCACCAGAAGACCGGCAGGTGTGATCACGACCGGAGGTTAGGAGGGTCGACCTGCCGCGAAAGTGCCTTGACCCTCACGTTACGTGAGGGTGTACGGTGGATCCATGGATCCCACGGTGACGGTCGGTGAGTTGGCTCGGCTTGCCGGGCTCACCGTGCGCACGCTGCACCACTACGACGAGATCGGGCTGGTCGTGCCCCGGGGGCGCACCGAGACCGGCTACCGGCTCTACGGCGATCGTCAGATCGAGCGCCTTCAGGAAGTTCTGTTCTTCCGCGAGTTGGGTTTCGGGCTCGATGAGATCAGGGAGATTATCGGTGCACCCGGTTATGACCGGATGGCGGCGCTGGAGCGGCAGCGGGGTCTGCTGGAGGCCAAGGCAGATCACCTGTTGGCCATGATCGACGCCGTCGATACCACCATCGAGATGGAAAGGAACGGCATGAAGCTGAGCAAGGAAGACATGCTCGAGGTGTTCGGGGACTTCGATCCCTCCGAACATCAAGAGGAGACGCGAACGCGCTGGGGGGAGACCGAACTCTATGAGGACTCGGCCCGACGGACGGCGAGGCACAGCAAGGCGGACTGGCAGCAACTGCATCGAGAGGCCGAGGAGATCAACCGGGGGCTCGTCGGTCTGATGAACAGTGGTATCCGAGCCGACAGCATCGAGACGATGGACCTGGCGGAACGGCATCGGGCCCACATCTCCAAGTGGTTCTACGACTGCACACCGGAGATACACCGCGGCCTCGGCGAGATGTACGTCGCCGACCAACGTTTCGCTCAAACCATCGACCGGGCGGCACCCGGGCTGGCACAGTATCTGTCCGATGCCATAGCGGCCAACGCGGTGCGTTCGTAGACACTCTGTGGCGAGACGCCAGACAAGGAAGTCGGACGGGAGGGTCGAATAGGCCCTACGAGCACCGAGTCGGCCGGGCCGGTTCCTGAGCGGCAGCGACCAGGTGATAATGCTCCGCTCGGCATCGGCAATTTCGATGTCGAAATGGGCTCCGCCCATTCGTTGTATAGATGTAAGGCATCCCGAGCGAAAGGAAGGCAGATGCCACGATACGCAGCGCTCATCTACTCAGAGGAGCCGTCGTCACCTCCCAGCGACGCCGAGTGGGGTCAGGTCATGGCCGACTACACCGAGTTCGGCGAGAAGGGCGAGGCCGCCAAGGTCATCCTCGGCGGTGAAGCCCTCCACGACACGAGCACCGCGACCACGGTCCATGTCGAAGGGGGAAAGGGTGGGGAGATCATGACCACCGATGGACCGTTCGCCGAGACCAAGGAGGCGCTCGGTGGGTTCTACCTGCTCGAAGCTGCCGATCTGGACGACGCCATCAAGTGGGCGTCACAGATCCCCGGCGCCTGGCACGGCCACGTCGAGGTGCGACCCATCATGGAGTTCGACCAGGAGTGAAGCTCGCCGACACGTTGCGGATCGAGGGTGGCCGAATCCTGGCCACCCTCATCCGTTACACGGGTGACTTCCACCTTGCAGAAGACGCCCTCCAGGAGGCCACCGTCGTAGCGCTGGAACGGTGGAGCGACGACGATCTTCCTCCCAACCCCGCCGCCTGGCTGATGACCACCGCTCGGAACAAGGCCCTCGACCGTCTCCGCCGCGAGGCGAAGCGCTCCTCCAAAGAGGATGAGGCCATGCGACTCCTGGACGAAACACCTCCGCCGCCCGACGACCGCGATGACCGTCTCCGGCTGCTCTTTACCTGTTGTCATCCTGCGATCGCACCCGCCTCGCAGATAGCGCTGGCGCTGCGCACCATTTGTGGGCTCTCCACCGACGAAATCGCCCGCGTCTTCCTGGTGAAGACCCCGACGATGGCGCAGCGCATCAGCCGCACCAAGACCAAGATCGCCGACGCCCACATTGCCTATCGAGTACCCGATGACCACGAGCTGCCGGAACGGCTGGTGCCGGTGCTGGTGACGGTGTACGCGGTGTTCACCGCGGGTCACCACGCCCCGAGCGGCAGATTCGACGCCAGGGTGGATCTCGCCGAAGAGGGAGTCCGCCTGGCCAGGCTGCTCACCGAGCTGATGCCCGACGAGCCGGAGTGCTGGGGACTGCTGGCGCTCACCCTGGCGACCCATGCTCGTAGCGGCGCCCGCCTCGATGAGTCGGGTCATATGGTGCTGCTCGCCGACCAGGACCGCAACGACTGGGATCACCAAGCGATCGGGGAGGCAGCACAGATCGTCGAGCGCCAGCAGAGGCGACGACGTCCGGGGCCGTTTCAGCTCCAGGCCGCCATCGCCTCCCTCCACGGTCTCGCACCCAGCTACGAACACACCGATTGGCGGGAGATCACCGGGCTGTATCGAGCCCTCGAGGCGATGCAGCCGACGGTGGTGGTGCGAGTTAACCGGGCCGTGGCCGAGGCGGAGCTCCACGGTCCAGAGGCTGCGCTGGCGCTTCTCGAGCACGTCGATTCCGACTGGCACTATGTGTGGGTGGCCCGCTCCGACTTCGAACGCCGCCTCGGTCGCCGGGCAGAGGCTCGCAGGAGCCTTCATCGCGCCCTGTCCGCCGATATGAACGATTCAGACCGAGCCCTGCTGGAGCACCGCTTGGCTCAACTCGGCTGACACAGCGCCGATACCTGCTCGGTGATGACCTCGACAACCACGGCTGATGTGCCGCAACGCGAAGAATTCGCCGATCTCGATCGCGGAGTCCGGCGGCTCTATCGCGCCGGCTGGGTGATCGTCGGACTTGCGCTGTTCGTCGTCGGCTTCGTCCTTCAACAGTTGTTCTTCACCTCCTGGCTGGCACGGGCGAACCAGCCGGAGTTGACCGCAGCTGCCGAGCTGCGGTTCGCCACCGTCGAGGTCACCGAGGTTCCGTACGTCGCCGAGCCCACCCCTCCGGTCGCTGGGCCCGGGGCAGCCGAGGTTCCGTCGGCCGGGGACCCGATCCCCACCGTCGAAGATCCGGCGCCTCGAGAGGTGTCTCTGCTTGCAGAGGCCAAACCAGCCAATGCCGAGGCCTTTGCCATCATCCGGGTTCCTTCGCTGTCGAGGCTTCGCGACGGCTGGACGGTCGTCGAGGGGGTTGGAACCGCCGAGCTCAAGACGGGCGCAGGGCACATGCCCGACACCGTTCTTCCCGGCATGCCGGGCAACTCCGTCATCTCCGGGCATCGCACCACGTACGGTGCCCCGTTCAACCAGCTGGACGAGCTGGTGGCGGGCGACATCATCACGGTGGAGACCGCAATCGGGGTGCATACGTACGTCGTTCGAGAGTGGATCATTGTGGACCCGCAGGATGTCTGGGTCACCGAGCCGCGGCCCGGTGCATGGCTGACCCTGACCACATGCAATCCCGAGTTTTCCGCCAGAGAGCGCCTGGTCGTATTCGCCGAGCTCGTCGCCGGCCCCAATTGGGAAGCGATCTACGGATGAGGGCCTGGTTCGAATCCCGTCCAACACCGGTCAGGGTCATTGTCGCCGTGGTAGTCGGAGCTGTGCTGTTGGTTGGGTTGCTCTTCGTCTATGACTGGATCGGGACCAGTGTCTTCGATACCGGCGGCAGGATCGGGTAGTGGAAAAAGAAAGGGCTTCGGCTTTGGTGGATCTCAGCCGAATAACTGCCACGGCTCGTTGGGTGGGGAGGCGCACAGGAATGGAGAGAACTTGACATGAGCGCGCGCCGCCTACGACACCCGATTGCTTTTCTCAGCGCGTTGGCGCTCGTCGTCTCCGTGATGGCGATCGACGCACCCCCGGCCCGGGCGGGCACCCCGACCGACTGTTTTGTCGTTGCCGACAGAGGCCCGGGGCCCACTGGCGACTACCTGGTCCTCGTCGACAGGCTCACCGGGGGCACGACCGGGATCGGTTTCACGGGCGGCAGTGGCAGAATCGAAGCTGCCGCCATGGAGCCGGGGGGCAATCGACTGTTTGCCACCGATGCGGCCCAATTCGGTGAGATCAACATGGCCACCGGAGTCTTCACCACGATCGGCTCGGGCGTCGGCGACGGCCACGACGATGTCGATAGCCTCATGTTCGACCCCTTCACCGGTGTGCTGTGGGCCGCCGACCGCAACGGCGCCGACGACACCCTGTTCCGAATCGATACGACGACCGGGCTGGCCATCGTCGGCTCCAGTGTCACCATCCTCTCGACCGCTGTCACCGGCCTCGACGACATCGACGATCTCGCCATCTCCCCGTACGACGCGACGATGTATGCCATCAACAACAACTCCACCAACGACAAGCTGGTCACGATCAATCGGACCACAGGCGCGGTGGCGGTAGTGATCGACATCGCGGTGGACTACTCGTTTGCCCAGGACATGGAGGGCCTCACCTTCACCAACGACGGCATCATGTACGGCAGCGACGGGGATGCCGCCCCCAACGGCGACATGTATCTGCTCGACCCTGCAGCGAGTGACCCGAACCGCGTGGTCTTCTTCACCGATCTTGGACCCGGCGGCGACTTCGAGTCGATCGGGTGCCTCACCGCCGACCTCAACACCATCACCGGCACCGTGTTCTTCGATCTCAACTCCAACGCACTGCTCGACAGCGGCGACACCGGAGAGAGCACTGTGACCGTGCGCCTCTACCGCGACGTCAACTCCGACGGCCTCGTCGATAGCGGCGACGCCCTAGTGGACACGACAGATACCGCAAGCGACGGCACCTACAAGTTCTCGTTTGCGGCGGTCGGCGACTTTGTGCTCGACATCGATACCGCCGACCTCCCCGCAAATTTCTATATGACCACCGACAACGTCGAGGTGGCCAACTTCGCCAGCACCGACTTCGGCGTCACCGATTCCGGGAATGACTTCGGATACGCTCTACCCGTGATCGTTGCCGACTTCGTTTGGAACGACCTCAACGCCGACGGCATCCAGGACGGAGGAGAGCCCGGGTTGGCCGGCGTCGCCGTCAACCTGTTCGACGGCTCGGGCACGCTGTTGGGGCCCACGACGACGGCTGCCGACGGCTCCTACGTGTTCGGCAACCTGCCGGCGGGCACGTACTCGGTGGAATTTGTCGCTCCGGCGGGGTGGTTACGCTCGCCGGCCGACCAGGGCGGCGATGACACGGTCGACTCGGACGCCGACGCCACCGGCAAGACGCCGGCGGTGACCCTCGGCGCCGGCGAAGCCGACACCACGATCGATGCCGGGTTCTGGAACCCCGGCAGCATCGGCGACTTCGTGTGGCAAGACCTCAACGGCGACGGCATCCAGGATGCCGGTGAGCCCGGAATCGGGGGAGTGACGGTCGATCTGCTCGATGGTGGTGGCTCACCGATCACGTCGACCGTGACAGCCGGTGACGGCAGCTACAGCTTCACCGGCCTGGTCGCCGGCGGTTATCAGGTCGATCCAGATCAGAGCACCGTTCCTTCCGGGTTCGTGCTGACCACCGGCAACGATCCCGACAGCATCACCCTCACCGCCGGTGAGACCAACCTGACGGCCGATTTCGGCTATTACGACCCCGCCTCGGCCGGCATCGACATCCAGAAGACCCCCGATCCACAGGTCATCCCCTCTGGTGGCACGGCCAACTGGACCATCACCGTGACCAATACGGGCACGGTGGACCTCACCAATGTCGCCGTCACCGATGCGCTTGCAGTGGACTGCGACAATACGATCGGCAACCTCGCCGCCGGGGCCAGTACCAACTACAACTGCTCGCTCGCCGGCGTCACCGCCGACTTCACCAACACCGCGCTCGTCAGCGGCGACGACCCGATTGGCAACACGGTCAACGACTCCGACACCGCATTCGTTTCCACCGATAGCAACTCCGCCGTCATCGGCGACTTCGTCTGGCAAGATCTCAACGGCGACGGCATCCAGGATGCCGGAGAGCCGGGGATCGGGGGAGTGACGGTCGATCTCCTCGATGGTGGTGGTTCGCCCATCACATCGGCGGTCACCGCCGGCGACGGCTCCTATCAATTCACCGGCCTGGCGGCGGGCGCCTATCAGGTCGACCCGGATCAGAGCACCGTCCCTGCCGGGTTCGTGCTGACCACCGGCAACGATCCCGACAGCATCACCCTCACCGCCGGTGAGACCAACCTGACGGCCGATTTCGGCTATTACGACCCCGCCTCGGCCGGCATCGACATCCAGAA
>BTQG01000089.1:0-9787 GCA_036985755.1 Acidimicrobiia bacterium
AAATCGACCCTGCTGCACACGCTTGCCGGTCTGGACAACCTCACCGAGGGAACGGTCCACATCGGAGACACCGAGCTCGGCTCACTCAAGGACCGCGAGTTGACCATCCTGCGTAGGGAGAAGGTCGGTTTCATCTTTCAAGCGTTCAATCTGATCCCGACGTTGAGCGCCGAGGAGAACATCACGCTTCCCCTGTCCATCGCCGGCAACGAGCCAGACGAGGCGTGGTTCGACGAGGTCGTCTCCGCAGTGGGGCTCGAGAATCGGCTCGAACACCGGCCGGCCGAGCTCTCCGGCGGTGAGCAGCAGCGTGTCGCCGCCGCCAGGGCCCTCGTCACCAGGCCGGACATCGTCTTCGCCGACGAGCCGAGTGGCAACCTCGACTCGAAGGCGGAAGCGGAGCTGCTCACGTTCATGCGGCGAGCCGTCGACGAATTCTCTCAGACGATCGTCATGGTCACCCACGACCCGGTGGCGGCCAGTTATGCCGACAGAATCGTCTTCCTCGACGATGGCGACATCGTGGACGAGATGGTCGACCCCACCGCGGATTCGATCCTCGAGCAGATGAAACACCTCGGAGAATGACATGCTCCGCGCCGCGCTGAGGGGCGTCGTAGCCAACAAGGTTCGCCTCGTGCTCACCGCGCTCGCCATCGTGATCGGCGTAGCTTTCGTGGCGGCCAGCTTCATCTTCACCGATACCATCAGCGCCCGCTTCGATGCGCTGATCACCGATATCTCCGCCGGGGTCGACGTCTACGTGCGACCGGCGTCCCCGGAGATCGGAAACGACCTGGTCGAGTTTGGGTCGATCCCCGACGAGACCCTGGCCCAGGTCCAAGGCGTCCCCGGGGTCAGAGTCGCAGAGGGGACCGTCATCGGACACGCCCAATTCGTAGGAGCGGACGACGAGCCGGTCGGCGGGCTCGGTCCTCCGACCCTTGGCTTCTCCTGGACCGCCACCGATGAGCTCAACCCAATGAACATCGCCCCGGGAAACGGAAGAGCCCCGACGGGACCGGGGGAGGTCGTTTCCGACGTCGCTACCGCGGAGAAAGCAGGTTTTAGCCTGGGCGACACCGTCACCATCCTCACCCTCGGCCCGCCAGAGCAGTTCAAGGTCGTCGGGCTGGCCAATTTCGGCTCGGAGGACAACCTCGCAGGGGCCACAACGGCGGCATTCGAGTTGGAGGAGGCGCGTCGGCTCTTCGACCTGGAGGGGCGCTACATCCAGATCTCCGTGGCCGCCGACGAGGGCGTCGACACCGAGGCCCTGGCAACCGACATCAACACCGCCACCAGGGGCGAATTCGACGTGAAGACGACGGAAGCGGCCAACGCAGACCAGCTTGCCGATATCGGTGAGGACCTCGGATTCCTCAAAGCCGCCCTTCTTGCCTTCGCCGCCGTGGCCGTGTTCGTAGGGGCGTTCATCATCGCCAACACCTTCAGGATCATCGTGGCGCAACGGACACGGGAGCTGGCATTGCTG
The DNA here is from genome assembly GCA_036985755.1 of Acidimicrobiia bacterium. Taxonomy (GTDB): domain Bacteria; phylum Actinomycetota; class Acidimicrobiia; order Spongiisociales; family UBA5794; genus JACZST01. The sequence goes on from BTQG01000089.1 coordinate 1,496, forward strand.
CGCGCCATCGGTGCCACCGGCGGCCAGGTCACCCGGTTGGTTGTCATCGAAGCTCTTGTCGTTGCCGTGATCGCCTCGCTGATAGGACTGCTCGGCGGTATCGCTCTCGCCCTGCTGCTCGCCGCGCTGATGAACGCTCTTGGCTTCAACCTCCCGGAGGGCCCGCTGACGATTGCCCCGCGGACGGTGATCATTGCCATGACGGTCGGCGTGGTAGTCACGCTGATCGCATCCCTGCTACCCGCTCGCAAGGCTGCGTCGATCCCGCCGGTGGCAGCAATGCACGAGGAACTGGCTCGCACCGGCCGCAAACCACTGCAGCGACGAGCGGCGGCGGGTGCACTGGTGACGGCAGGCGGTGTCGGGGCACTGCTCTTCGGCCTGTTCGGCTCGGTGGCGAACCCGGCCGTGATCGTCGGTATCGGAGCGCTGGTGACGTTCCTCGGCGTCTCGATCCTGGCCCCACTCGCGGCCCGGCCAGTCGCCAACACGCTCGGCTGGCCGCTCCCCCGCTTGTTCAATACCACAGGGCTGCTGGCCAAGGAGAACACGGCGCGCCAGCCGAGGCGAACCGCATCGACCGCATCGGCCTTAATGATCGGGGTCGCTCTCGTCGTGTTCGTGGCGGTTTTCGCCGCCTCGATCAAGTCGACCTTGAAGGACACGATCTTCGACAACTTCCGCGCCGACTTGACTGCATCGTCGACGAACTTCCAGGTTGGGATCAGCCCGGCATTCGCCGAGGAGATGGCTGCACTCGACGAGTTCGATACGGTGTCCTCGCTGGTGTTCGATACCGCATTGCTCGACGAGGGCGGTACCGACATCATCGCCGTCGATCCGATGACCGTCGAAGAGGTGGTGAATCTCGAGCCGTCCCCTGGTGCCTTCGTGGCGCTGGAATCTGGCGATGGGGTGCTGGTGTCCACCGCCGAGATCGAGGACAACGGCTGGATCGTCGGGGACACGATCGTTATGGGCTTCCCCAAAGAGCCGGAGACGCAGATGGAGATCCTGGGGACGATCGGCAAGACCGACTTCGGCAACTACATCCTTGCCCGTGACTTCTACGACACGGTCTATGACAATCCCTTTGACAGCCTCGTCGTGGCAACGGTTGCGCCCGGAGTCGACATCGCGGAGGCGAGGGTCGCCGCAGACGCTGTCGCAGAGCCGTATGCCAACGTCCAGATCCAGAACAAAGACGAGCTGCTCGCCGACGTCGAGAGCCAGATCGACGGCCTGTTGCAGTTGATCTTCGCCCTGCTCTTCCTCGCCATCATCATCGCCATCCTCGGCATCACCAACACCCTCGCCTTATCGATCATCGAACGCACCCGCGAGATCGGTCTGTTGCGCGCCGTAGGGATGACCCGGCGCCAGACGCGACGCATGGTGCGGTGGGAAGGGGTCATTATCGCCCTGTTCGGCGCGGTGATGGGGACAGGAATCGGGCTCTTCCTCGGGTGGGCGGTGGTACGAGCGTTCGCCGATGAGGGACTCGGGTCGTTCGCCATTCCCTGGATCCAGATCGCCGTGCTGGTCGTTGCCTCCGGAGTGGCCGGGGTCGTCGCCTCCATCTACCCGGCGAGAAAAGCCTCGAGAATGAACGTGCTCGACGCCATCGCCTACGAGTAGGCATCAGAAGTCGCCAGTCATCAGTCGTCAGCCCGAAGCGGCGAACGGTGGTGAAGCGGCCTTCAGGCACCGCTCTGACTGAAGACTGAGGACTGAGGACGCGCAGCGAGCGACCAGCGAGCGACCCCTACTCCTTGACCTTCCAGGAATGGGACTCGTCGACCAGGTACATGCTCACGTCGTGGACCCGGTCGAGCACCTCGCACAGCGTGTCCTGCCGGTACATGAGGTCGATCAGCGACACGTCGACCCTGGCGACGAGCGACAGCTGCTGTTCCTGCCCATCCGAAAGGGCCCCGAACGTATCGACTGCGGATACGTCGATGGGCAGGTTGAGACCGCCTTTGGCGGCCAGTTCAGTGGCCAGCACGATCAGGTCGGGCCGAGCCCCCAGAGGGGGCAGCGACCAATTGAACAGAAAGGGAACGATGAACTTGCCAGTCGGGTCCTCCGGCACGTCCGGGTTCTCCAGGAGGGCGTCCTCGAGATCGAGCACCACCCTCGGGTCGAGGTCGATGGCGACGTGCAGGTCGAGAGGGCCCTCACAGGCGTCGGCAGGGTGGAGATCGACCTCCCATGCCTGCCGCAACGTGTAGGTCTCGACGAAGTGCCGCTCGTCGTGCACGTGGAATCCGTGCTCGACAGCATGGTCCTTGAGGTATGTCACCGTTCCGGCGAGGTCGACCGCCATAGCTGGGAGGCTACCGCGACTGCATGCGATAGGGTTCGGCGACCCGCCAAGAGAGAGAACAGTCATGCCGCTGCGCTTCGGTTCACACTGGGACCCGTTCGGCACCGTGTTCATCTCGGGAGACTGGTGGTACGAGCCTTCAGAGAACGCGTTCGGCTACACCCTCAGCGACGACGACAGGGAATGGGGCGATACCACCTGGGAATTCCCTGGTCCCGAGCAGTACGCGACCATGGCCGCCGAACGGGAGCCGGGCTGGACGGCAAGGGCCGGGGAAAAGGCGATGCACGCCGCCCTCGTCTCGGGAGATCCGTACGCCATCGATCTGGCCGCCGGCCAGCACCCCTCCTACCGCGCCACCGCCGACACCCTCGCCGGGCTCCTATCACTCAACACACGACGATCCTATGCCGGCGAGCTACTCGACCGGGCCATCGGGGCCGACTACGAGCCAAAGGACGACCCGTTCGTCCGTACCTACCTGCCGGGAGCGGGAATCGTTGTACCGATCGCCCCCGGCGTTGTGGTTGCGCTCCCCCTGATGCGAACCGCGGTTGCCCTGATTGGCGCCGAGCTGCACCAGGTCGCTCAGGAATACGCAAGGGCGATCGACATCCTCGAGCCGGTGGAGCGAACGACGCACGTGACCCTGTCACTGACTGAGCTGTTGTGCGCCGCCGGCCGTTACGCCGACGCGGTAGATCTGAGCAGCGGCGTCGTCAATACCGATGACGTCGCTGCCCTCACCATGGCATACCGGGCGATGGCACAACGCGAGCTCGGTGACACCGCCGCCGCGGCACAGAGCCTGAAAGAAGTGTTCGGACGGGAGACCCGTTCCGACGAGGTGCTCGCCTTCGCCCGCATCGTCGAGTCCTCGCTGCCCGGGCCCACGCCGTGACCGCACCCGAGCACTTCGCCACCCGGCGCGTTGTCCGGTTTGGCTCCACCGGGCTGAAGACGATCGAAGATCGGGTTGCCAGGGAAGAACCGATGGAGATCCTGATCGGGTCGACTCCGATCGCGGTACTGATGAGAACGCCGGGAGATGACGTCGACCTCACCCTCGGTTTTGCCCTCACCGAGGGCATAGCCATCCATCCCCACGAACTGCTCGCCGCGGTATCGATCGGCAGCGACGACGAGGACGCTCGTTATCGACTCGAGTTCGCCGCCGGTGTCGAGGTAGACCCCGATCAGTTCAAACGCAACCTGTACGCCAGCTCGTCGTGCGGAGTGTGTGGCAAGGCATCCATCGACGCGGTCCGGATCGCAGCTGCGGCGCCGTCGCCGGGCCCCCAGGTCGATGGTGCCTCTCTCGACTCGTTGGCAGCGACGATGCGAGCCGCCCAGCCCGGTTTCGATGCCACAGGGGGCCTCCACGCCGCCGCCCTGTTCCAGCCGGACGGAAAACTGATCGCACTGCGTGAGGACATTGGCCGTCACAACGCGGTGGACAAGGTGGTCGGTGCCACATCCGGAGCCCTGTGGCCGCTGAGCGGCCACCTCTTGCTCGTATCCGGCAGGGTGTCGTTCGAGATCGTCCAGAAAGCGGCGGTGGCAGGGATCCCCATCGTTGCCGGCATCTCGGCGGCGTCGTCTCTGGCCATCGACCTCGCGGAGGAATTGGGGATGACCGTCGTCGGGTTCATGCGGGGAGGTTCGTTCAACATCTACACCGGAGCCGAGCGGATCGGCATTCGCTAGGACGGTGCTGGGCGCCCTATCTCGCAGCTTCGAGTGGCGTCTCGACATCGGCGATGCCCCATCGTTGAATGGAGGCGACGGCGATGAGAACCAACAGCCCCCCGAGGATCTGAACCGAGCTCAAATGCTGCCCCAAGAGCACCCACGCCGCGGCGGCGGCGAATACCGGCTCGGTTGTGGCGATCACTCCGACCACACCGGAGGCGACCCGCGCCAGAGCACCGAACTCGGTGAAGAACGGCAGCGCAGTGCCGACCACCCCGATCCAGACAAGCTCCGCCCACACTTTGGTTGACAGATCCGTCGGGAACGACCATAGGGGCTCGACGGCGATCCAGATCAGTGAAGCGGACACAAAACTCCAGGTCATCACCGTGACGATCGGGTAGCGGCGGGTCAGGCGCTCTCCGAGCACGAGGTACGACGCAAAGGTCACCGCGGAAAGCAAGCCTGCGACGACTCCGAACCAGTCGCCACCCTCGAGCTGCCATGCCTGTGTCACCAGTACAACGCCGATGATCGCCACCAGCGCAGCCGCCCACGCCGCAGGGTTGACCGTCCTTCCCTGCACTCCCGCCATCCAGGCCAGGACGAGGATGGGCCCGAGGAACTGGATGGTCGCTCCCGGCCCCACCCCGAGTCGTTCCAGCGCCCAGTAGAAGGTCACGTTGACCACAGCGAGGTTCGCCCCGAGCACGGCGAACCACCACAGGCCACCTCGCGGTTTGAGCAGACCGCGCCACCATGCCACCGGCACGAGGATGGCAGTGGTCAACAGCGCCCTCACTTCTGCGACCCGCGTCGGTGAAACCTCGCTGAAGGTGTCGGCAGCGATGGCGCCACTGACCCCCCACATGAATGCTGCCGAGAGGGCGAGCAGGACACCGGTACGAGCGGAGCGGTCAACCCTCATAGTGAGCGGTGAGGTCCAAGTCGAGCTCGACCCGTCTCTGTCATGTTTGGCCTCACTACGATCCGAGCGTACCGCTCCACGATCAGGAGCCGATCGTGCCAAAACCCGAGGTCTTGTTCGTGTGTGTCCACAACGCCGGGCGGTCCCAGATGGCCGCCGGTCTGCTCAACCATCATGCCGCGGGGCGGGTCGTGGTGCGTAGTGCAGGTTCTGACCCGGCAGGCGAGCTCAACCCCACGGTCGTCCAGGTGATGCGGGAGCGCGATATCGATATCTCGAATGAGTTTCCCAAGCCGTTGGGCGACGACGCGGTGCACGCTGCCGATGTCGTCGTCACCATGGGATGCGGAGATGCCTGTCCGGTCTATGCGGGTATCCGCTATGTCGACTGGGACCTCCCCGATCCGTCGGGCAAGGAACCAGAAGAGGTCAGGAAGATCCGCGACGAGATCGAAGCCAGAGCCGTGATCCTGCTCGACGAGATCCTGGCATGAGTGCAACGCTGCGGACCGGCGCGGGGTTCTATCCATCGAGATGACCACCACCGTCGCAGACATCAACTGGCGACTCGCCGACGACACCGATGCGGCGTTTCCCGATCTCGTCCGCTCGCTGCAGGACGGGATTTTCTCCGGCGTGCTGCAACTCACTCGCAACCGGCACGATGCCGAGGACGTCACCCAGGAGACGTTCGTTCGGGTGTACCGGGCCCTGACCGGGTACGACCAGGAGCGGATTCGGAACCTCGAGTTGCGAGCATGGATATGGACGATCGCGTTGAACCTGTGCCGCAATAGGGCACGGACACGGTCGCGACGCCCCGAGGTGAGCGGAGTCGACCTCGACCGAGCGGTGACGACCAGCGACCCCGGTCTCATCGCCGCCGATGCCGCCGGCCTCGAGATCTGGCGAGGGCGGCTATCCAGGGTCAGCCCTGCACAGCGCTACGCCGTTGTCCTGCACCATGTCGTCGGTCTCCCGCACGTCGAGATCGCCGAGATCACCGGACGGACTGAGAGCACGACACGATCCGATCTTCGCCGCGGGTTGGCCGCCCTACGCAAGATCATCGAGGAGGAGCCGTCATGAGCAACGACACCATCACCCAGGCACTCGAGAGCCTGGCCACAAACGCACCGGACGGCCTGCTCGATGAGGTCCTCGACGCGCTGGGGATTCTCCCGGACGAGTTCACGCTCGTCGACGGCCCCACCGGACCGGCGTACGTCTCGTGGAGCCGGGCCGGGGTCACCGCCTACGTCCCGCGGTCGATCGCTGGGTCACCGGAGCAGTTCGCCGCGCAGCACCCCAGACCGGCCGACTACGTCGATACCCCGCCGCGTCGTCTCGCCGGTCATCTCGATCGGGCGCTGGAAACGGGCAGGCTCGGCAAGCTCGCCGTCGATCTCGACGCCCTTGGCGAGTTCCAGCGCAAGGTGCTGGAGAAGTGCGCCGAGATCCCTCCCGGTGAGATCCGCCCTTACGGATGGATCGCAAAGGAGATCGGGAACCCAGGTGCCGTCCGCGCCGTCGGATCGGCGCTGGGGCGAAACCCGATCCCGGTCCTGATCCCCTGCCACCGCGTGGTGCGAAGCGATGGCACCATCGGGAAGTACGCCTACGGATCGACGATGAAGCGGGAGCTACTCAGGAGCGAGGGTCTCGACCCGGAGGCCATCGAGATGACAGCGCGGGGCGGCACCCGCCTCGTAGGGACCGAGACGACCGGCATCTATTGCTATCCAACGTGTCGTCACGCCAAGCGATCCTCTGCGCGCCACCGGGTCGACTTCCGCTCCGCCGCCGAGGCAGAGGACTCCGGGTTTCGGGCATGCAAGGTGTGCCGTCCAGCAGCCTGACCATTTCTCGCCGTCGTTTCGCGAAAACCAAATGGTGGAAAACCAACCGCAGGTGGTGGTCGCGTGCCTACACTGGGTAGTGCCTAGCAGGGGGACGGTCTGGACGGTTTTGGGCAACGCCCGGTCGGCCTCCAGGACGAAAGGGGGAGGGGATCGTGCGGGGAATTGCCTTCACAGTTGCCTTGTTCGGCGCGGTCATGGTGGCGGCGCCGGCATTGACACAAAACGACACCATCATCATTGAAATCGACGTCGTGACGTATGCCAAGGAGGGCTCGATCACGACGCTGGCAGAGCGAGCCGTCGACCCGAGCCTGGTCGGCGCGAGTTGCACGGGAAGCGCGCGGACAGAGAACAACGCTTCGGAGCACCCCGACAACGACTTCATCCTCAGCAGCGGGACGTCGAGCGCGGTGATCCCAGACTGGGAGCGAGAGGCCGGCGCTGAGGTGACTATGTCGACGTCGCTGGTGCTCGGCGATTCGATCGTGGTCCAACTGCTGGTGGGCTCTCACCAGGTCTCCAGTGGCATGGTGGTGATCACCCTGAGCTGTGCACAGCCCGAGCCACCGACGACGACGACGACCGCCCCGCCTCCGAACCCAACCACCACCACCACCACGATCGCCCCGCCTCCGAACCCAACCACCACCACCACCACCACGATCGCCCCACCTCCGAACCCAACCACCACCACGACGACAACGGCCCCACCAGCCTCGACGACCACGACGCCTCCTCCCGAGGGCGGCGTGAGTGCGGGCGGCGGCAGCACGGCCGATATGAGCGGCTACGAGGTGTGGTGGCTGGGCGGCGGAGCCGTTCTGTTGGCGGCGGCGCTCCTGTTGCTGGCCCAACCGGCGTGGGTCTCGGGCGTGACTAGAATTGTGAAGCGCGGCGATGGGCGATAGCCTCGTCGCTGGAAGGCAGAAGGACTGTTCGGCACAGGGTAGAGACCCGGGGCAAGAGGGGGAGAGCACATGAGGAAAACGGCCATCGGACTGGCCCTGCTTGGGGTTTTGTTGACTGCGGTACCCGCACTGGCCCAGGCCAATACCATCGAGATTTCCCTTGATGGTGTCGTTCGGGGCAGCGCGGGAGACGTCATCCGGGTGTACGACGAGCCGGCCCCGGGAAATATGATCGGGTGGAGCTGTTCCGGCATTGCTACGACCACTAACAACGCCTCCGAACACGACGGCAACAACTTCATCCTCGCCAGCGGGAGTTCGAGCGCGGCGATCAACGACTGGGAGGCTGTGGCAGGAGCGACCACGTCCATGTCGGGGACCCTGGTGCTCGGCCCGAGGATCACGATCGACCTGGAACTCGGCGGAACGGTCTCCAGTGGCGGCGTGCTGATTGTCCTGACCTGCGCGCAGCCAGACCCACCCGCGACGACGACCACAACGATAACCACACCGCCGACGACCACACCGCCGACGACCACACCGCCGACGACCACACCGCCGACGACCACACCG
>BTQG01000090.1:0-9647 GCA_036985755.1 Acidimicrobiia bacterium
GTCGGCGGCAGCGTGGTCTCTGGCACGTTGTCTGCGACGTCGGGTTCGTGGACGAAGGCAATGAAGAGCAGCGGCACCAGCACGAGCGCGGCCACTACAGCCGCTGCCGCCAGACCGACCACCCACCCTCGCATTCGGGGCGAGGCACGAAGGACAGGCTGGAGCGGCTGCGTCGGCTGCGGATCCGTCACGGCCGCAATGTCGACCGCACCCTGCACCTCGTCGACGTAGGCGAAGTAGTCGCTGATCTGTTTGTTCAGCGAATCGCTCACAATTCCACTCCCAGCTCTTTACGAAGCCGAGCGAGGCCGCGTTCGGCGTGGTTCTGAGCGCTCGTCTTGGCGATGCCGAGCATTTCGGCTGCTTCGCTCAGGCTCCACTCGTAGCCGTAGACCAGGCACACCACAACCCGTTGCCTTTCGGGGAGCCCGGCGATCGCATCAGGAAGGCCGGGTTCCACGTTCGGAAGCTGCTGCTGGGGAACGTCGAGAAACACCGGCCGGCGGCGCGACAGCATGCGCCTCGCCTTGTTGCGCCCCACTCCGTACACGTAGCCGATCGGGTTGTCTTTCATGCTGATCCGATCCCAGTGCTCCCAAGCATGTGCCAGCGCGTCTGCGGTGGCTTCCTTGCCCGCCTGTGACCCGAACGATGCGGTGAGGGCATGTCGGAGCCGGGGTTCGGCCACCTTTGCCCACTCCGTGAAGGAGTCGACTTCGGTCTCATCCGGCACGATGCCCCTCTCCCGTTCAGTCACACCCTACGAGTGCGCTCAGCCCCCAGGTCGTACCACAGGCAAACGACCCGGTTGACCCGAGGCCCGTCGGGCGAGCCGACTTCGTGACACCGCCCGCCCGCGCAGCCGATCTTCTGGGAGCCCTCGAGGTGTCAAACACCACCGCCGACGAAGGACCTCGAGGTCGAACGAGATCTTCTCCAGGTTTCCTCCAGCCCATCGTTACCGACGGAAGCGAGCGTATGAACGTGAAACGCCGATCCTTTGCCAGCACCGCGATTCGACAGTCCTTTACCGGCAGCCGTCGCCGCAGCTCGTACGCAGTGGTTAAGCCCCCGCAGGACCGCCGACATTTCCATAACTGGTGTCGATGTCAGGGAACCGATGGAACGGTCCAGGGCGAAACGGTCTATCGAGTTCGACCTGAAGATATCGATCGCGTAAGCAACTCAGCCTGGGGGTGTGGCCGAGGACACCGGTGTCGGCTCAGCGCGATGGGGCTGAAGATGGCGCTAACCATGGTCGCAGTGAGTCTTTGAAAAGGGCTCGTTGGGCCAACCACCGTCTTCCGATCTCCATGACGAGCACGAGAGCGATCACCGAGGCCACACCGAGCAGGTAGGCGCCGACGACGTCGGTCGGCCAATGCTCCTCCCTGAGAATCCTGGCCGGACCAACGACCACGATGGGGAGGGCGAGGAGGGCCACCAGCGGCATGAGGAGCCAACGGTGCAGGCCCAGCCGCAGCACGATGTAGATGCCAAAACCGCATTGGATGAGGGTTCCGAGGGTGTGCCCACTTGGGTATGCCAGGATCGTTGAGCCGTTGGGACGGATACGGTCGGCGACGGTTCCTCCGAGCAGGTCGAGCGCATTGATCGGGAGAGCCGTGATTCCCACCGCCAGCGCCGTAGCCGCGGCGAGCCGATAGTGGCCGGTGAGGGCGATCCCGATGACGCCGACTACTGCGAGCACGAGCCGTGGCCGGAGGTCGGTAAACCACGAGATCCATGCCGTTGTACCGTCGAGGAACGACAGCTCCCGGCCCGCCACCCAGTCGAGGACGGCACGGTCGACTCCGTTATCCGGTGCGACACGGACGACAACGGCCAGCACGGCGTAGAGCGCGACAAACGCCGCTGCAACGATCCACCACACCGGAGAGCGTGTTGGACTCGTTATGTCGGTCACCTCCCGGCGGACCGCCTATCCCGCGCTCGCTGGGGCAACCGACCGCGTGCGGCAAGGATAACGACGACTCGATCACCGTCGGCGAGGGAACGGACCTCGCGAACGGTGCCAGAGGGCTCGACTTGTGCGATGCCGAGGCCATAGCCCGGTGTGAAGCCGTATGAGCAAAGGCACCCAACCCCGCCTCGACTCTGGGCTCAGGCAGTGAAGCGAAGGTAGACCACGTCAACGCGGTTGAGCATGTTCGCAGGTGGGCCATCAGCGATGTGGTGGCTCGCCGTGTAGACATACCCGTCGCTCCCGAGAGTTATCCCGTTGACGTAACTTGGTGCTGGGCGCACCGTTCAGGTGTGGCCGAACCCACGGTCCGCTGCGAAACGTTGCTCTAAGGTGCGGCAAGTTCCGGAGACCCGACCGCTGGCCTCAGGTTCGGTACATCTCCACCACGACGACAGCTTCATGTTCGACCCCAATCAGGATTGGATCAATCCCGTAGGTAGGGATTTCACTGCGAGCTGGAGTCACAAGGATCGAAAGGAAACCGGAGTCGATTGCTCCACGGAACCGGCACTCGACGAATGCTTCTTCTCCGAGGCTGTCTTCAGACAAACCCTCCTCGAGCGCCCAGCCGCGCATGGCTTCGCACGTCTGGACCGGGTCCTGTTGTGAGACGTAGTACTTGCTGACTCGGGGATAGTCACCGGCGAACGGGATGTCGGGCCCGCCTTGCGCTTCACCCACCTCGACCAGGTTGCCCGACAGATCGAGATCGTCGATGGCGCGGGACAGACGTGTCTGACCCGATGAGCAGGCGCTAGCGAGAACCAGCAAGGCCAACAGGCCAGCCAGACGAGTCGACCAGATTCTCGATAGCTCAAGCATGAACTCTCAGTCCCATGGCCACCGCTCACCTTTCGGCATGTATCGGCAACCGTGAGGGAGGGTGTAGTGCTCCAAACACCGATCTCGGTTGTGGCTGCTGGCCCGATGCATTTTCCGCGTTGCGAGTCTTATGGACGACCCACCGTGGGTGATCACCCAAGGTGGGTCGCCGTCGCAGAAGGGCCGTGGCCTCGTCGCTACAACGTTTCCATCTTCGAGGCGGACCTGGAGGTCCGGTCCTATGCAGTTGTAACCGGTGTAGTCGTCACCCGCCAAGACGCGACCGGCCATCGAGTTGCCTGTATCAACCAGCCGCTAAATCGTGATCGTCTGATCTGACTGGTTGTCGACGACGATGGCCTCGGCAGTCGCGAATTAGACACCGGCGTCGTTGGAGCTGCATGCGCCGAACAGGAACCCACCAACGATGACAACCAACAGGCCGCGGAGACTCCGGCTCATCCGAGCTCTTCGATCACGGTGGCTGTCGAGCAGTCCAGGACCTCGCCATCGAGTTCTGCCTTGCAGTCTGCGGCTAGGACGAACAGAAAGCCTTGGGTGTCGACGGTGGTGCCGACGAGCCGGATCTTGCCACTCTGCTCCGAAGCCAGGATTTGGATGGTGGCGTCGAGGTCGGTCGCCAGCAGGCTGGAGCCGACAAGGCGAATGTCGCCTCCTTCATTCGCATCGTCCCGGGTGCCGACGACTTGCAACCCGATGCCGAGAGCCGTCGTGATGTCGGTCGCCGACATGTCGAGGCTGTCGTCTGCGTCGCTCAGCTCGATGAGGAAAGCGACGGTGTCGATTGTCACATTGTCAAGAACAATTGTGTTCGTCGACGGCGCGGTGCCAAGGTCATAGAGGTTGATGATCCCGCCCGTGATCGTGACGTTGTCGAGCTGAACGTCGGCACCTTGTTCGAGGTGTATCACGCAATCAGGCAGATCAACGGTCACGTTGGCATCGCGGAGTTGATCGATGACGATGGCGATTCCCGGGTTCCCTTCGGCACACGCCTCCGCCACGTCGCTCAACGTCGTCCACGGCGCAGCGACCGGGTCGCCAACCACCTCAGACTTCGCCCCGCGCCCATCTAGCAAACTCGTGACGGCACCGTCCAATAGCGCGGCCGTGGTGGTTGTCGACGTACCGTCGAGTAGCGCGGCCGCGGTGGTTGTCGACGTACCGTCGAGTGGCGCGGCCGTGGTGGTTGTCGGCGAACCATCCTCGGACCCGCCACAGGCAGCTGCCACAACCGCGATACCCACGATGAGAACGCTCTTCCGCGTATACGGCTTGGCGACCCTCGATCGTCTCATGGTGCGACCCCTTTGCCCGGGTACCGGGATTCGGCCCGGCTCGTCTCCGAGACTGACTCGAACCGATGGAAGCCTGCGACCCACAGGCCCATCGCGGCATTCTCACAACCGTATCCATCGGTATCGACTCGTCGTGGCATGAGGGGAAACGCAACTGTTGCGCCGGTCCCGGGGAACCGAGATACACCTGACTCCGAATCCTCGACTCCCTCAGACGTTGAAGCGAAAGTAGATCACGTCGCCTTCGTCAACGACGTAGTCGCGGCCCTCCAGGCGCCACCTTCCGGCATCCCTGGCTCCCTGCTCCCCGTCGTATGTGTCGAAGTCGGCGTAGGAGGCGACCTCGGCACGGATGAAACCCTTCTCGAAATCGGTGTGGATCTCGCCTGCGGCCTGCGGAGCGGTGGCCCCGGCTCGAACCGTCCAGGCACGGGCCTGCTTCGGACCGCCGGTGAAGAAGGTGCGGAGGCCGAGTAGGTGGTAGGCGGCTCTGATCACCTTGTTCAAGCCTGGTTCGTCGAGCCCGTACTCGGCGAGCATTTCGGTCCGGTCCTCGTCGCCGAGCTGGGCGAGCTCGGCTTCGATGCCACCGGCGATCACAACCACATCGGCGCCCTCATGGGCGGCGTATTCGCGTACGCCATCGATGAGCGGGTTGTCCTCCAGCCCGTCTTCGCCGACGTTGGCGATGTACATCGCAGGTTTGGCGGTGAGCAAAAACTGATCCCTCACCACCGGTCGCTCGGCGTCGGTGAGGTCCAGCGACCGGACCGGACGGCCTGCGGCGAGGTGCTCCTCCACTTTCTCCAGCACCTCGAGACGCGCTGCGGCCTCTCTGTCGCCGGAACGTGCCTTGCGCCCGACCTTTGCCACCGCGCGTTCGATACTTTCGAGGTCGGCGATGGCCAACTCGGTGTCGATCGTCTCCAGGTCGGCGACCGGATCGACCTTCCCAGCCACGTGCACGACATCGGGATCCTCGAAGCAACGCACCACCTGGGCGATGGCGTCGGTCTCCCTGATGTGGTGCAGGAACTGGTTGCCGAGGCCTTCACCCTGTGAAGCGCCCTCGACCAGTCCGGCGATGTCGACGAACTCGATTGCCGTCGGCACGACCTCGGCCGGTTCGACGATCTCGGCGATCCGTTCCAGACGAGCATCGGGTACGAGGGCGACGCCGATGTTGGGCTCGACCGTTGTGAACGGATAGTTCTCTGCTGAGATCTCCCCACCGGTCAACGCATTGAACAACGTCGACTTGCCGACGTTGGGGAGACCGACGATGCCACAGCGAATGCCCACGGGCGCCTCTCGAGGGGGAAACGGGAGGTTAGGGCGAGCCCTGGTTCACTTTGCTGCCCTTGTATTCGGCGACCGCAAAGAGACCGGATCCGGCAGCCAAAGCGGTTGCGCCCACCGCCAGCCAGGGCCTGGCGTCCAGGCCACCGCAAGAGTCATCACCTTCGGCGACCGTCGAGGAATCGGCAAACCCGGATTCGGCGCACGCGGTGTCACCGATATGGAGGATGCCGATGAACAGGATCAGTGCCCCCACCCCGGCAACCAATCCGAGCACCGACGACGCGGGAGGACGGGCCCAGATCATCAACCCGCCCAGGAGGAGGACGAAGGGCAACGCCACCCCTCCCACCGAGAGAGCGGCGGCGAAGCCGAACCCGAGAAGCGCTCCCACCAGGAACCAGCCCAGGAACGCCGACCAGCCATCGATTCGTCGCCGCCGCTTCCCGCTCACAGGAGGAATCCTACGACTCGTGATGTGGCGTCTGACCCCCCCATCTCCATCGGGCGGGGCCTGGGGCAAGACCGCCCGCGCGATTGCTCGAAAGTGCCGGACGCGGCCCGATACCCTCATCGATCATGGCCGTCGACTCCTTCCGCAACATCGCCTTGATCGCCCACGTCGATCACGGCAAGACGACACTCGTCGACGCCATGCTGAGCGCCGCCGGCGTGTTCTCTGCCCACGACGAACACGTCGATCGCATCATGGACTCGAGCGACCAGGAACGCGAGCGCGGCATCACCATTCTCGCCAAGGCGGCGTCGGTCGAATGGGCCGGAACCCGGATCAACCTCGTTGACACTCCCGGGCACGCCGACTTCGGCGGTGAGGTGGAGCGGGCGCTCAGCATGGTCGACGGGGTGTTACTGCTCGTCGATGCCGCAGAGGGCCCCAAACCGCAGACCCGGTATGTGCTCTCCAAGGCCTTGGACAGAGGGCTTCCCGCCGTGGTCGTTATCAACAAGGTGGAAAGAGCCGATGCCCGGATCGACGAGGTCGTAGACGAGATCTACGAACTGTTCTTCGATCTCGACGCCGCGGATCACCATATCGAGTTCCCGATCATCTCGACGATCGCCCGCCAGGGCCGCTCGATGGTCGGAACCGGGATCCCCGGACCCGATACCGACCTCGCTGCGTTGTTCGACGCCATCATCGAGACGATCCCGAGCCCGTCAGGGGATCCCGACGCGCCGCTCCAGGCCCTCGTCACCAACCTCGATGCATCCGACTACCTGGGCCGTCTTGCCATTGGTCGTGTCGTCGAGGGGACGTTGTCTGTTGGTGATCAGGTCGCGTTGTGCCGTTCCAACGAGGAGGAGCCGCCCGTGGTGCGACGCCTCACCCAGCTCATGGGATTCATCAACCTCGATCGACTCGAGGTTCCCGAGCGGATCGCAGGAGATCTGTTCGTGGTGGCGGGCTTTCCCGAGGTCGAGATCGGGGACACCCTCGCCGACCCGGTCGATCCCCGGCCGTTGCCGCGACTCGAGGTCGACGAGCCCGTGATGCGGATGACCTTCGGAGTCAGCACGTCGCCGCTGGCGGGCAGGGAAGGCCGATTCCTCACTTCCCGGCAGATCAAGGACCGGCTCGATCGCGAGGTGCTCGGCAACGTGTCGATTCGTCTGGGCACGACCTCGACGCCCGATGTGATCGAGGTTGCCGGTCGCGGCGAGCTACAGCTGGCGGTGCTGATCGAGTCGATGCGGCGAGAGGGTTTCGAGCTCCAGGTATCCAAGCCCGAGGTGATCATCCGTGAGATCGACGGCACTCTCCACGAGCCGGTGGAACGCGCCGTGATCGACGTGCCGGACGAGTTTGTCGGCACCGTGACTCAGGCGGCGGCGCCGCGCAAGGGGCGGGTCTCCGATCTGCGACCAGGGGACACGGGGCGAACGATCGTGACGGTCACCGCACCGGCACGCGGCCTGATCGGGTTTCGCTCCCTCTTGATGACCGCAACCAGGGGAACCGCCCTCGTCCATCAGCATCATGCGGGATGGATGCCGTGGGCCGGAGATCTTCCGCACCGACAGGGTGGTGCCATGTCCGCCGATCGCTTGGGGACATCGACCGGCTTCGCTCTGGACAACCTGCAGAAGCGGGGTGAGTTGTTCATCGGCCCCGGGGTCGACGTGTACGAGGGGATGATCATCGGTGAGGCATCGCGACCAGAAGAGATGCAGGTCAACCCGACCAAGGGCAAACAACTCACGAACATCCGAACCCATTCGACCGACGAAGCGATCAAGTTGAAACAACCGCGCGACATGACACTCGAGCTCGCCATCGAATGGATCGCCGAAGACGAGCTCGTCGAGGTGACACCAAAGGCGATCAGAGTACGCAAGCGCCATCTCAGGCAATCGGAGCGAAAGCGCCTCAAGAAGCGCTGATCAACGCGTAGGGTGGTCGAGTATGTCCTCTGTGCCGGATGCCACTCGTGCCTGGATCGAAGCCGAGACCGGGTCACGGGTGCGTTCGGCGATCATGCTCGACGGTGCCAATACAGCCACCGTGTACCGGGTCGACCTCAGCGACGGGCGGAGCCTTGTGACCAAGCGCTTCGACCGGCCGGACATCCTCGATGAGCGGCCAGAGAGGGCCGAACACGAGGCGGCGGTGCTCGACCTGCTGTCACCTACCCGGGTTCCGGTTCCCCGGCTCGTGGCGGTGGACGGTGACGGCTCGCAAACCGGCGCGCCCACGGTCTTGATGAGCTGGGTCGAAGGCGTCACCGCGCTCCCCGACGGCTGGGTGGAGGCAATGGCTGCCAACCTCGCCGACATCCACGCCGTAGAACCGGGGCCGATCACCTGGCAGTACCAGCGGTACAACGAGGGTTTCGAGCCGGCGGCGCCGAGGTGGGCGAAGGATCCCGCCGTGTGGGCCGACGCCTTTGCCATCGCCGCCGGGACGCCGCTCGAAACTGCCACCGGCTTCATCCATCGCGACTACCACGGCGGCAACCTGTTGTGGCGAGACAACAGACTGGCAGCCGTGCTGGACTGGCTGTCGGGGTGCATCGGGCCGCTCGCCGTCGATGTCGCTCACCTCAGGGTCAACCTGGCGATGGACCACGGAGAGGCCGCCGCCGCCGCCCTGCTCGAGACCTATGAACATGTGGGCCCGGAGGACGCATGGCATCCTGTATGGGACGTCATCGACGCCATCGACTTCCTGCCCTACTACGAGGGCCAGCAGGCCGTCGAAGTGTGGTCATGGGACGACCTCGGTGACAGCCGGGCCCGATTCGAGACCTTCCTCACCGGGGCGGTGCGGCGGTCCGCCTAACGTGCCAAGCGATGGATGAAGATGCCCTGACAACCCTCGTCGAGTCCAGCGATCTCGACGGCCTGGTCCGTTTTGTCGACGGCCTGGCGGTAGCCCGCGACTGGGACGGTATCGAGCAGACGCGCGACCGCTGCAACGAGGCGGTCGAGCGGGGCAAACAGGTGTGGGGGCCGGCGGAGTATGCCGAGTATCGACTTGCCCTGGACGCTCCCGCAGATCGCGCCGCAGCGGTAGTCGGAGACGGCAAGGGGCGCTACGGCCCTGGGCCGCTGTGGGAGGTTGCGGCGTCGCGGCATTCATGGCAGGACCTCGAGGCCCATCTCGATAGCCCGACGGTGCGGGCGATGGTGGCCTACGAGCGGTCGTTGCGTGGCGACTCCGTCGACCCGGCGGAGATCGACCGATCGATACTGGAGATCCCGATCGCGTCCAGGAGCTGGGAGCCGACGTATTCGGTCGCCGTGTACCGCAGCGATGGTGTCGATTTTCCCGAGGGTGATCGCACCCCGCTCGCCTGGATCGACCTCCCGGATGCGGCTCCGCGCCTCGATGACGAGGCGGGTGTAGATGCGCTGCTCGAGCTGGTGAAACCATGGTGGGACGAGAGCGGCGGTCACGCGGATGCGGTCCACGTCTCAGGCGCCGTCCCCGCCGCAATCCGCGCCCTGGGCCCGCGACGGGCCCGTATCGCCGAGGTGTCGTTCGCCGAGGCGCTCGGCGCGATGGTGTGGGCCGGTGCTAGCGGAGGCGCCTACGGCAGCCGCCGGGGCACACCCCGCGGACGCGCCTTGGCTTGGTGGGCCGTCGCCCAGCTGCTCGGTTACGACGAGCTACCCGAAGATGACGACGCTCTCGCCGAGGCCGGGGATCTCAACTGGTACCTGTGGGATCCAGGCGATCAGGTGGGCGGGTGGTCTCT
>BTQG01000091.1:0-9115 GCA_036985755.1 Acidimicrobiia bacterium
TTGCAGCCGTGCACGGCTTCGCCCTTGGCGGTGGCCTCGAACTGGCGATGGGCGCCGACCTGAGATATCTGGCAGAGGACGCCAAGGTCGGTCAGCCGGAAATCCTCCTCGGCATCATCCCCGGTGCCGGGGGCACCCAACGCCTAGCGCGGATCGTCGGATACCAGCGCGCCAAGGAGCTGTGCCTCAGCGGGCGTCACCTCACTGCCGACGAAGCAGCGGCGATCGGGCTGGCCGACAAAGTCGTTCCTGCCGACGATCTGCTCGAGATCGCCACCGCGACCGCCACCGGATTCGCCGCCGGCCCCACCCTGGCGTATGCGGCGGTCAAACGCGCCGTCGGTGCGGGGTACGAGATGCCCCTCGAACACGGCCTGGCAATCGAAGCAGAGGTGTTTGCCGAAGCCTTCGCCTCCGAGGACGCCAAGATCGGCATCGCCGCTTTCCTGGCCAAGGAGAAGCCGAAATTCGTGGGGCGTTGAGTGTGAGTCGACAGTCCACAGTCCCCAGCCAGAATCGCTGATGACTGACGGCTGGCTCCGATAGCCTCCTCGGTGTGGCCGGATTGAAGCTTCCCTCGTGGCTGGGCAGGACGGCGGTTGCCGTCGTCGTGGCCGGCGTGCTCGTCACCGTTGGGTGGGCCTGGCTCTACGCCAACCAGATCAGGTCGCAGTTTCTCGTTCCAGCCGTCGACGACCGTCCGTATCGCGCCGAGGTGTTTGCAACACCGCCGGGGAAGGTTGTTCTCCCTCCGTTCGAAGAGCTGTCTCGCAGCGGGATCTGGGGCTTCGAGACCGAGAACGGTGGATACACCCAGCTCACCTCGATCGATCGCTCCGGTGAAGCCGAGATCATCTGGAACGCTACCCCGTTCGGTGAGGGGGTAGAGGCCGGAGATATGGGGCGGGTGGATGTCGACGCCTACCCCGGTGATCCGACCGTCGCCCACGGCCTCGGCTTCCAAAACAAGCCGGCTCCCGGGGACCTTGGGCCGCAGCCGCTTTGGTTCATCGACGGGCGGCGCTCCACATGGGTGGTCATCGCCCACGGCCGCGGCACCGATCGCCTCACCCAGTCACTTCGCATTCTTCCCAGGCTCGTCGAGGAGGGTTTCCCCGTGCTCGTCGTCACCTATCGCGACGATGTCGGCGCCCCCGCCAGCCCGACGGGGCTTCGCACCTGGGGACTCACGGAATGGCGCGACCTCGATGCCGCACTCCAGTTCGCCGAACGCGAAGGGGCTCGCGAGTACATCCTGTACGGGTTCGACTTCGGCGCCGAGGTCATCTCGATGCTGCTCCACGAGAGCGAGCGAGTCGGGGCGGTGCGCGGCGTGATCTTCGACGCCCCGGTGCTCGACTTCGAGGCATACGTCGACCACAACACCGGGTGGATCCCCGGTCCGATCGCCGCTCTCGGCAAGCAGTTCGCCAGGATTCGCTTCGGCATCGAATGGGCCGAGTTGGACCAGATCGCGCGGGCCGACCAGTTCGATGTACCGGTGCTGGCCATCCACGGCGCAGCCGACGATGTCTCCCCGATCTCCGTCACCGAGCAGTTTGCCGCCGCCCGACCCGGTGAGGTCGAGCTGTTGTCCATCGAGGCCGCCGGCCACGGCGACGCATGGAACGTCGCCACTGCCGACTACGAGGAGGCCGTGGTCTCGTTCGTGCAACGAATCGCGGAGGAGAACTAGGGACTACTCATTCGTCTGCGCCACGTGGGAGAGGCGAACTCTTGCGACTTGCGACTCGCAACGGACCAAACTGAGGGCTCAATGATCTACCTGGACAATGCAGCGACGACGCCGATGCGTCCCGAGGCCGGCGCTGCGATGCAGCCGTACCTCGGGGACCGTTTCGGCAATCCCTCCGGCGTCCATGGCGTGGCTCGCCGCGCCAAGGACGCCATCGAAGAGGCGCGAGAGAGGATCGCGGTGGCCCTCGGCGCCGCCCACCCGCTGGAGATCGTGTTCACCGGCGGTGGTACCGATGCCGACAATCTGGCCGTCGTCGGCTCGGCGCTGGTGTCCGGTGGTGGAGTGGTGACGACCGCCGTCGAGCACGATGGCGTGTTGGAATCGGCGCGGTTCGTCGAGCGTCTTGGTCACGCCGTCACCATCGTCGGTGTCGACGGGGAGGGCAGGGTTGATCCCTCGGCGGTCGTCGCCGCCGTCGACGGCAACACCGCGGTGGTTTCGGTGATGAGCGCAAACAACGAGACCGGCGTGATCCAGCCGGTGTCTGAAGTTGCCGACGCGCTGACAGCCGCCGCACCGGACGTCTTGTTCCACACCGACGCGGTACAAGCCTTTGCCTCGCTGCCGGTCACCGTCGAGAAGACCGGCGCCGCCATGATCACGGTGTCCGCCCACAAGATCGGTGGCCCGCAGGGTGTCGGTTGTCTCTACGTTCGCAAGGGGGTCGAGCTGGAGCCGGTGATCCACGGGGGTGGCCAGGAACTTGGCCGGCGATCGGGCACGCACAACGTCGCCGGCATCGTCGGCTTCGCCGCCGCCGTTGAGGCCGCCGTCGCCGACCGGGGTCGTTACGGGTCGGTCGTGGGCTCTGCCAGGGATCGCTTCGAGTCCGAGCTGGCCTCCCGGGTCAAGGTCGAGGTGACCGGGGCCGACGCCGAGCGTCTTGTCTCACACGCCCACCTTCGTTTCCCAGGGGTTCCGTCGGAGACGCTGCTGATCAGGCTCGACCAGGCCGGCATCGCCGCCGCCGCCGGGGCAGCCTGTCACAGCGGGGCGCAGCTCACCAGCCACGTACTGGATGCAATGGGAGTGCCGCCGGATCAGGGCGCCGAGGCCGTCCGGTTCAGCTTTGGCTGGGCCGACGTCACGGCCACCGCCAGCGCGGCCGCCACCGTGGTCGCCGACGTCGTGGAGACGCTGCAATGAAAGCCCTGGTGGCGATGTCGGGGGGCGTCGACTCGTCGGTCGCTGCCGCGTTGATGCTGGAGGCAGGTTTCGAGGTCATCGGGGTGACGTTGAAGCAATGGGTGGGACCGGACGGAGAGATGCCGACCGCAGGCTGCTGCACCGTCGCCGACGCCGAGGATGCCAGGCGCGTCGCCGCCCAGCTCGACATTCCGTATTACGTGCTCGACTACGTCGACGAGTTCACCCGGGCCGTCGTCGAGCCGTTCGCAGATGAGTACCTCGCCGGTCGAACACCGAATCCGTGCATCGAGTGCAATCGCAAGGTCCGGTTTTCCGCCTTGTTCGACCGAATGGATGCCCTCGGGACCGATGTCCTGGTCACCGGGCATCACGCCAGAGTCCGCCGGGACGAGGCGGGATGGCATCTGCTGCGCGCCGTCGACGGGACAAAGGACCAGTCCTACGTTCTCCACATGCTCGGTCAGGTCGAGTTATCGCGTATCCGACTCCCGATCGGAGAAATGACCAAGGCCGAGGTGCGGGAGCGCGCCGCGGCGCTCGGTTTGCGGACCGCCGCCAAGCCGGACAGCCAGGACATCTGCTTCGTGAAGAGGGACTACCGCTCCTTTCTCGACACCGCCGTGCCCGAGACCGCACGGCCGGGGCCGGTCGTCGCCACCGACGGCACCGTGCTCGGCAGTCACCAGGGGACGACCCGTTTCACGATTGGCCAGCGCAAGGGCCTTGGCATCGCCGTCGGCGAACCTCGTTACGTCGTCGAAATCCGCCCGGCCTCCGCCGAGGTGATCGTCGGCACCCGTGACGATCTCCTCGTCGACGGGTGCCTTGTTTCGGGGGTGACGTTTGTCGCCGGCCATCTACCAGTAGCCGCTCAGGTGGACGTCAAGGTCCGCTACCGGTCCAAGCCGATCCCGGCAACAATCGAGGCTGACCACGACAGTGGCGGGGTCTGGCGGGTTTCCTTCGATCAGAAGACGCCTTCTCCGGCGCCGGGGCAGTCAGCCGTTTTCTACGACGGCGAAGAGGTGCTCGGCGGCGGGGTCATCGACGATGTCATCCGCAGCGATGGCTGACGACGCCGGCCGCGCCTCCGAGTTACGGGAGACACTTCGGTACCACGACTATCGGTACCACGTGCTCGATGCCCCGGAGATCGCAGACATCGAGTACGACACCTTGTTTCGCGAGTTGCAGGCCATCGAAGCCGAGCATCCCGAGCTGGTGACTCCGGATTCGCCGACGCAGCGGCTCGGTGGCCCCGCGTCCGATCTGTTCGCCCCGGTGACACACCGCCAGCGGATGTTCTCGCTCGACAACGTGGAGAACCTGGAGGATCTCGAGGCGTGGCAGGAGCGCCTGGTCCGGCTGCTCGGCAAGGAACCGGGTGGGTTTTCCTGCGAGCTGAAGATCGACGGGCTGGCGATCTCGCTGACTTATGAGGATGGGCGCCTGGCCAGGGCGGCGACCCGCGGCGACGGTGAGACCGGCGAGGACATCACCGCCAACGTGCGCACGATCAGCGCGGTACCACTACTGCTGCGGGGTGAGCCGCCGCCGGTGATGGAGGTTCGCGGCGAAATCTATATGCCCGTGTCCGCATTCGAGCAGCTGAACAAACGACAGGCAGCGCTCGGAGAGCGCCCGTACGTCAATCCGCGCAACACCGCAGCCGGTTCGGTGCGGCAGAAGGACCCGGCGGCAACCGCGGAGCGTCGGCTGTCGATCTGGGTGTACCAGCTGGGATACCTCGAGGGCGGTCCTGTCTTCGCCACCCATACCGAGCAGATGGCATGGCTGAGGCACCTCGGGCTCACGGTGAACCCTGCGAACAAGACGGTGGCCGACATCGAAGGAGTCGAGGCCTACGTGCGCGCCGCCGAAGAGGCCAGGCACGCTCACGATTACCAGACCGACGGGGTGGTGGTCAAGGTGGACTCGCTCGCCCACCAGCAGATGCTCGGGTTCACCGCCAAGAGCCCGCGCTGGGCCGTCGCCTACAAGATGCCCCCTGAGGAGAAGACGACGCTGCTGCGCGAGATCCGCATCAATGTTGGGCGGACCGGTGCGGTCACCCCGTACGCCGTGCTGGAGCCGGTGTTCGTCGGGGGGGTCACGGTGACCAACGCCACCCTCCACAACGAGGGCGAGGTGCATCGCAAGGACGTGCGCGAGGGTGACACCGTGATCGTGCGCAGGGCAGGCGACGTGATCCCTGAGGTGGTCGGTCCCATCCTGTCGCGACGAGTGGCGGGGGCGAAGGTGTGGAAGATGCCCAAGCGCTGCCCGTTCTGCGGGAATCCCATCATCACGCCGGAGGGAGAGGCAAAGGCGAAGTGCACCGGCGGCTACACCTGTCCCAGCCGGCTGCGCGAGCATCTCGCCCATTTCGCCGGTCGCGGGGCAATGGACATCGAAGGCCTCGGCTACAAGACGATCGATCTGCTGCTCACCGAGTCGCTCATCCACGACCCCGCCGACATCTTCACCCTCGAGCCGGCCGACCTGCTGGGCAGGGAAGGTTGGGGTGAGGTTTCCGTAGGGAACCTGCTTGCCGCGATCGATGCGGCGAAGGATCGGGATATGGGCAGGCTGCTCACCGGCTTCGGCATCGACCATGTCGGGGCAACGGTGGCCAGGGTTCTGGCCCGCCGCTTCCAGACCGTCGTCGCCCTCGCTGCCGCTGCCGAGGACGACATCACCGCCATCGACGGAGTCGGGCCTGAGATAGCCTCCGCCGTCGTCGATTGGTTTGCCGAGGAGGACAATCGGCAGCTCGTCGAGAAGCTGGCGGCCGCAGGAGTGCGGATGGAGGATCCGATCGAAGATTCGGCTACGGGCGACTTGCTGGAGGGAGTGACGGTCGTGCTCACCGGCACCCTCGACGGGTTCTCCAGGGACGAAGCCAAGGCTGCCGTTGAGGAGCGTGGCGGCAAGGTGACCGGGTCGGTGTCCGGCAGAACCTCTGCGGTGGTCGCCGGTGACTCGCCGGGATCCAAGGCAGACCACGCCGAGGAACGCGGCGTGCCGCTGATCGATGAGCCGACCTTCGCCAGGCTCCTCGAGGAGGGCCCTTCGATCCTCGATCGGTGACGTACTGCGCATATCACGTACTCGGAGATGGCGCACCGCAACGCCGTGAGATCCCAGGCAGGTACGTCTCGGGGTCAAGGATGGCCGGGCGAAACCGTCAGACCCGCTCGATCGTCGCCGGCACAACGGTCCCCGCTGCTCCGTCGACCGTGACCAGGGCGCCGTCGGCGATGCGTCTGGTGGCGTCACCCGTGGCGAGTACCGAGGGGATGTCGTACTCCCTGGTCAGGACGGCGGTGTGGCTCAACGGCCCGCCGGCGTCGCAGACGAAAGCCCCTGCAATCCCGAAGAGCACCGCCCACGATGGGTTCGTGATGGCGCAGATCACCACGTCGCCGGGTTCGACCCGCCCGAACTCGGCCTGACTCCGTACGATGCGTGCCGTGCCCGTATGGGTACCCGCCGCTCCGGGCAGACCTGTGATGACATCTCCGTCTGTATCGGATGCGGTGATCGGAGTGAATTCGGCGCCGATCGCCCACATCAGAGCACCGTTGATGCGTCGGCCGGCTTCGGGGAGCCCCCGCAGGTCGGGCGGTGGCCCGTCGGGCTCACCCAACTGGTTGGGCCCGGGGTGGGCGGCCACCCAGGCGCGCTCGGCGCGGCGCCGTCGTACGAGATCCTGTAGCGAACCGTTCTCTTCGCGCAGGGCACCGGTCACTTCGTCGTGTTCGAGCAGGAACACGTCGTCGGCCGAGTCGATGATCCCTGCGGCCGAGAGACGGGCGCCGATTTCGAGGTGAGCTCGCCGCAGTAGCGCTCCCGGCACCATCGCGGTCCACTGGATGTTGTCCTCACGGGCCGGGTATGCCTCTCTCGCCCTGGCAAGCAACTCGTCGAACTCGGCGATGTCGTCCGGTGCCAGCGAGGCATGTGCGGTCGCTTCGGCGGCGCCGTGGTCGAGTAATCGAGTCTCACCTTCGATCTCGGCGCGGATCATCTGTCCGACCAGGCCCGGTCGCTCCGCGATGGTCGGGGACGACCAGTCGTAGTCGAGGGTCCGGAAGCCGTAGGTGTCGATCCACCGGGCGATGGCCCTCGCTGATTCAGGATCGGCAGCCGACACCCGTTCCACCAGCCCACCGTCGGTCCCGTCGACCACCGCCATGGCGGTGGTCGACTGGTTGATGGTCTCTACTACGGCTCGCAGGGCCACGGTTGGCTCCGACGACGCAGGTGAGTGTCCCGACAGCAGTCGCATTGCTGCATCCTCATCCCATCCCAGCAAACGTTCACAGCCGGTGACCAGCTCGTAAATGGCCACCAGGTAGGGCACGAAGAGGTCGAAGTGGATGTCGAGGGCCTTTCCCGAGAAGACGAGCAGGTCGTCGACGTGGCCGAGCAGCGCATCGTCGTCAAGTGCCGCGACATCGACGGCGCGCAACACATTGACCAAGGCCATGATCTCGGGTTTCAGCTCGGTGGTCCACCGCCGGCCGGAATTCTCGAGGGCGCCCGACTGGACGAGTCGTTTGGCTGTGGCCATGCGTTTGCGAAGGGCCGGATGGATGCGGGCGACGATGCCCATCACCCACCAGGGCGGTGGTTTCGCCGATCCGTCGCCTCCACCGACCGGGATGGGCCGGGCGTAGACCTCGCCACCGATCGAGACCTGTTCGAGGGATTCGATGAGCAATCCGGTGCGCTCGGACCATCGGGTCACAGCCGCCTCTTCACTGCCCAGGAGTGAGGCGACCAGAGGGCTGACAGGGCCGGCATGATGGGTGGCGTCCTTCTGCCATGATCCCTCTGGAATCTCCAGGTCCGGCCGCACCGGCAATGCTGTGATCGGTCTGGACTGGAGCAGGTGGAGGTTGGTGCCGTCGTGCGCCCACTCGATGTCGACAGGGTGAGAGAAGCCTTCTTCGAGACCGCGGGCGAGTTCGGCGACATCGAGGACCAGACTCTCCTCGAGCACGTCGCCGGAAATGTGGACGGGCTTGCCGTCGCGAACC
The DNA here is from genome assembly GCA_036985755.1 of Acidimicrobiia bacterium. Classification (GTDB taxonomy): domain Bacteria; phylum Actinomycetota; class Acidimicrobiia; order Spongiisociales; family UBA5794; genus JACZST01. Next base: position 7,954 of record BTQG01000091.1, read on the forward strand.
ACCCATTGGTCACCTGTCACCGAACCCTCCATGAGGCGATCTCCAAGACCGGCCACTGCCGATACGACGATCTCGGGATCACCGGTGACGGGGTTGGCCGAAAAGGCAACACCTGCCACTTTCGCATCGATCATGGTCTGGACGAGGACGGCGATTTCGGAACCGTTTGCCGACGCCACGACCCGGCGAGCCGCATCGAGCACCGCCTGAGTCTCGGCTTTCACACCAAGCACGGTCTCGTATTCGCCGGCGTGCGACTGATCCTCCAGATCCTCGGCGATGGCCGAGGAGCGGACTGCGAGCCGGTCGGCACCGATAGTCTCGAGGGCCTCCTCGATCTCGACCTCGAGCGCGGGAGCGTCGAGCGCCTGAGCGCCATCGGTGGTGATCACGAACCCGTCGGGAACTCGCTCTCCTGCAACGCGCAGTCGTGCCACGGTCGAGGCCTTAGGGCCGGCGACCGCGGAGTCGGTCGCCTCGTCGAGACGCAGGACCGTCGGGGTATCGCTCATTGATGAACCTTGCCAGAGCGAAGTGTCATGCGTCGTGACGCAGGGCGGTGATACCCGAGGCGATCATGAAGCCGATCCCGACGGCCACGATGGGAACGGTGAGTGTCGTACGGGCGCCCACTATGAGCCCGACGATGCCGAGTGCTCCGAGGACGGCGGTGAGCATCGCCCAGCGGAACAGCCAGCGTGGAACCCAGGTGTGGCGTCCTGCCACGGCGAGGGCGGCCCCGCCCAGCGACAGAAGGACGACGGTGGCGACCCAGTCGGCGATGGATGCGGCTTGTCCGAGTGCCAGGGCAATTGCCTCGACCTGATCTCCGGCAACGTGAGCAGGGGCAAGGCCGAGCACGATTCCCAACCAGACACTGAAGAAGACGATGCTTGCAGCGGGCCCGGCGGTGAAGGCGAACCGAGCCACTGCGGTGGCGGGCGAGTGCTGATCACCGAGTGTGGAAAGCATGATCCCGCCGAGACCGAGCAGGATCACTCCGAGGATCCAGAACCCGAGGTTTGCCGTGACCAACGCGCTATTGGCCGCGACATCGGTGAGGTACTCCCCGATCGTGTCTCCTTCGAGGGCGGCGTCCAGGTCTGTCCCTGAAGCAGCCCAGAACGCGGTGCCGATGAGCATGGTGGCTGCCCCGACGATG
>BTQG01000092.1:0-9021 GCA_036985755.1 Acidimicrobiia bacterium
CGAAGCGGAAAATCAACTAGGTCGAACGCACTAAAACACGCAGAGTGTTCAAGGTCGGGGCCTCGTTGGTCGATATTCTGCTGTGAACCGGTGGGACGGCCGACGGGGTAAGTTATACCCAATGATGCAGGGTGGTTCACAAACAAGACCTGCATCGGTCCCCTTCCGAGGTTCAATCAGAAGCCCCCATATGGGGGCTTCTGCACTGGGAGGGTGCTGAGGAATCCTCCGGCGGGTCGAAACACCCTGGGCAACTTTCCCGGGTCGCGGGTCACGAGCAATGGTGGGGGAATCGTGACTCGCGACTCAACCGCTACACACCGGTCGAACCCTCCCAGTCGGCATACAAACCTGCGTAGACACCGCCGGCGGCAACGAGCTCGGCATGGGATCCACGTTCGACGATCTCACCCTCGTCGAAAACAAGCACCGTGTCCGCAGCCTCTGCCGTCGACAAACGATGGGCGATCGTGATCGATGTCCGCCCCGCGGTGAGGCGCTCGATCGCCCGCCGGATCCGGACCTCGAGAGCAGGGTCGACCGCCGAGGTGGCCTCGTCGAGCACAAGCAGATCGGGATTGGCGATCCAGGCCCTGGCGATGGCGACGAGCTGACGCTCCCCCGCCGACAAATTCGATCCGCGCTCGCCGACGCGAGTGCCAATCCCATCCGGTAGCGAGTCGACCCAATCGAGCAGCCCCAGATCGGCGAAGGCGACCCGCACCCCGGCATCGTCCGCAGCGGGTTTGCCGTAACGAACATTGTCGGCGACCGACCCGTCGAACAGGAACCCCTCCTGCGGCACATAGGCGACGCGACTCCGCAGCGAGGCGAAACGCACCTCATCGAGGGGAATGTCGGCGACACGGATGCCTCCCTCGGTGGGGTCGAGCAGCCGTGTCGCCAACTTGGCGAACGTCGACTTGCCTGAGCCGGTTTCGCCGACCACGGCAACCTGCTTGCCCGCCGAGATCTCCGCCGTAATGTCGAGCAGGACGTCGGAGCCGGTGGGATATCGGAACCTGACGCCTTCAAAACGGACATCGAGAGCGCGATCGGGGAGATTGACCCCATCCGGGGGGTCCGGGACCTCCACCGGAGTGTCGAGCACGCCCAGGATCTTCCTCAGGCCGGCACCCGCCGATTGGGCTTGATTGACCGTCTCCACGAGGATCTGAATCGGGTAGACGAGCAGTGTGACGAGGAACAGGAAGGCGACGAGTGTGCCTGCGCTCAGCCCCCACCCGACACCGAACGCTATGCCGACGGCAACGGCCGATGCCGTGATTACCCCCGAGAACACCTCGGCCGAAGAGAACAGCACCGCCGCCAACGCTCCCGCCCCGAACTCGGCGCGGTACTGGCGGTCGAGGGTGTCCCTCACCCTTCCCGATACCGCATCCTCCATGCCGTAGGCCCGTACGGTCGCCAAACCCGACGTGGCTTCCCCGATGACTCCGAGGGAGTCGCCGACGCGGTCGCGTACCCGGTCGTGAGCTCTGCGCAGGATCCGCTGAAACAGAAAGAACAGCCCGGCGTATATCGCCACCCCGACCGCGATCATCAACGCCAGGCGCCACTCATAGACGAGCATCGCGGCGAATGCCAACGTCACCTGGGCGGTGCCCAGCAGCATCCCGACCCCACCCCACCCCATGAACTCCTGGATAGTCTCCACGTCGGAGGTGACCCTCGCCACCAATGTGCCGCGGCGTTCCGACTGGACGTGGAGCATCGACAGACGGTGCAGATGACTGAATGTCGCCACCCGCAGGTCGGCGAGGCCCGCGCTAGAGGATCGGGCCAGCCGCGCCAACGACCACCTTCTGGCAACCGCCGCCAGCACGATCGCCAGTACCGCTGCAGCCCCTGCCTGAATCGCTTGTGTGGCGTCGACCGCGCTTTTTTCCAGGAGCACCGAGTCGATGATCCGCTGGATGGTTATCGGCACGACGAGCTCGAGGGCGGTGCCGAACACGGCGAGCGCCAGAGTGAAAGCGAGACCTCGAGAGAGGGCGGGGGCCACCTTGAAGGCACGGAGCAACACGCCGGAGGTCGACCCGCTCATGGCGCCACCTCCTCCTGAACCCGGTGGCTCGTTTCCTCTTCGTACGCTCGCAGGATGCGCTCATAGCCGGGCACGGTGGCGAGCAACTCCTCGTGGGTTCCGTGCGCAACCACTCTGCCCTCGTCGACGAACAGCACCTCGTCGGTGAGCATGATCGACGATCGGCGATAGGCAACGACGACGATCGTCGACGGCAGGTCGGCGCCCTGGAGGCCACGCAGGATCTCGATTTCCACAGAGGGGTCGACCGCCGACGTGGCATCATCGAGCAGCAGCACCCGCGGCTTGCGAACCAGGGCCCTGGCCAAGGCGACTCGCTGGCGCTCGCCACCCGACAACGATGCCCCCCGCTCGCCGATGCGCGTCTGATAGCCGTCCGGCAGGTCATGGACGAAGCGCTCCACGCCGGCGAGCCGTGCCGCTTCCAACACGTCGGCTTCGTCTCGCTCGATGCCGAGGGTGATATTGCCCCACACCGTGTCGTCGAACAAGAATGTCTCCTGGGATACCAACGAGACTTCCAGGGGTAGCTCGGAGCGGGCGAAATCCCTGAGGTCGCGCCCGTCGAGGCGGATGGCTCCGTCGGTGGGATCCCACAGCCGTGCCAGCAACAGAGCCAGGGTGGACTTGCCGGAGCCCGTCGGCCCGACGACGGCGACCGTCCTGCCTGCAGGGATGTCGAGTCGGAGATGCGAGAGGACCGGCTCGGTGTCCGTATAGGAGAATGCGACATCCTCGGAGTCGACAGGGGCCCCAGACCGCTGCGATGCCGCTAACAACGTGCCGTGGTCGACGATTTCATCGGCATCGAGCACGTCCTGGACCCGCTTCCATGCCGCCTGACTGTGCGCCATCTCGAAGATCACGAACCCGATGAGCTGGAGAGGGAACGCCATCAGCGTGATCAGGTAGGTCACCGAGACCAGCTGGCCGGCGGTCATGGGACCGGATGACACGAGCATGGCCCCCACGACAAGGACGAGGATGGTGATGATCGCAGGGAACCCCTCGACAACAGCCCTGAAACTGGCGAACCGAACTCCGATCCCGATCAGCCGGTCGCGAAGGATGTCGGATGCCCGCTGAAAGCGTTCGGTCTCCTCCCGTTCACGCCCGAGCGCCTTGATCGTCAATGCGCCGTCGATGCTCTCGTGGGCGATCTCGCCGACGATGCCCCGGTCGTATTGGGCGGCTTCGAACTCGGTGAAGAGCTCGAACGCACCGAAGATGTCGATCGCCACCAGGGCGGAGAGCCCGATCAGCACGATGACGCCGAGAATCCAATTGGTAATGAACACCATGACGATGGTGGCGACGAGCAGCAGCGAGGCACCCGCTGCGTAGGGCAACGGCGCCAGGACGAACGTGCCGAGGTTGGTATCCACCTCGCTGACCGATAACAGGTCTCCCGTCGAGCGCCGGTCAAACCAGGACAAGCGGAGGCGGAACTGGTGATCGACCAGCGACTCGCGGGCGTCGGCGCGGGTCCGGTACTGGAGGGCGCTTGCCGCCGTCCTCCGCAGCGTGATGCCCGCCGCCTTGACCAGCGCCACCGCCATGATGGCGACAACCGCCAAGGTCACCTTGTTGCCGATTGCCTCACCTCCATCCAGCACCGGGATGATCACCAGGTCGGTGATGCGGCCGATGACGATGGCCGAGGCCACGATCGCGGAGACGAAAACGGCGGCACCGATGACCGCAAAGCCAAACCACCAGGGATGCCAGCGGATGAACCTTCCGATGAGTCGGAAGCCACCAGAGAGAACCGAGCCAAGTGGCACCTGCTCCGGAGGCTGTCGCGGGTCGGGCTCAGCAGTCGGGGTCATCGCCATCAGGGTGATGCTAGGAAACGAGGACGTGGTAGTTGGCACTGGCCACCCCGCTCGCTGAGACCGGTACCATTCACTCCCATGAGCTTGTTGATCGCCCTCGCCGAGACCGCAGATGTCACCGACTTCGACGAGACGCTGCTCCCGATCACGATCGCGTTCGGGGTCATCGCGCTCGCCTTCGCCGCAATCGCAGCCTGGATCGTCACCCCGAGCGAAGCCTGAGCCTCGGGCTTCGCCGTATTGCATTTCACGTATCACGGGTGGGTAAGGTCGGAGGGTTCGCCGGAGACAGTTCCCAACCCGGAGACCGAAATGCCCTAGCCAGATCGTCGCTCTTCGACCATGCTCGAATGGAGGAGGTGAGGATGGAGAAGGACATCACGATCGCAGTGCACATCGAAGAGGACGACGCCACGACAACCGTGCACGCCGTTCTCGACCTGATGGGAGATCACTTCGAGGCAAGGGGAAAAGCAAAGCGGAACCCGGGTGACAAATCGGCGCCGGTCATCGGCGAGGAACTGGCGCTAGCCCGAGCACTCAACGGTCTTCAGAACGAGGTAATGGAGGCTGCGCAGACCAAAATCGAAGCGTTCCTGGAAGAAGCCTGAGCCAGGCTTCGCCGTATTACGTATCACGTATCACGAGTGGATTTCGCGGGTGCGATGAAGCTCGCAGTGCCGGTTTTCGTAGTACGTAATACGTAATACGGTCTGCACGTACTACGTTTCTGATGGACCTAACGCCAGAAGGGCAGCACCGGAGCGTCGGCGATGCTTTCGAGAAAGGCAAGGGTCTCCGCGGTGAGATCGCCAGGCTCGACGACGAAAACCCCGTAGCCTGGCTGTTCCTGTGGCGGTTCTTTCGCCCGATAGCTCGTCCAACTACCTCCGGTCGGGTAATACAACGTATTGCGAGACCCGGACCGCCCGATCCCCTCGAACGCCGTCCTTCCAACACGACCGGCGGGCTCGGCAAAGTCCAGGATGGTGGTGGCTGCCCGCTGGGTCAGGGAACGAAAGACACTCGCCTGCTCGACGTCGAGCTCATCGCGATCACCGAGGAACACGATTGAGTAGGGCGCCGGTGACATCTCCGGCTGAAGAAGATTGGAGCCGAAGCCATCGTCGTGCGCCGGCTCCTGTCCACCGAGCACTTCGGCTGCTTCGACGAGCCGCGGCCGGAGGTCCAGGCCGTCGGCAACGACAGGCTCCAGCAACGCCTGCTCGACCAACTCGGAGCGTCCGACGAGGTACTCGAGCACCTCCTCGAGCCACAGATCGCCGACAACATTGACTCGTGCCGGCTGCAGTTCAGCGAGCGCCGCCATCGTCTCTGGGGCAAGCGTGTCCCATTCGCCGAGCAGCAGCGGACCGCCCAGCTGCAAGGGGGCATAGCCGTTGTCGAGCATCGTGGTGTAATCGTCGATCGCCATCACCGTGACCACCGGCGCACCCTCCGGGTAGGCCGACACCGCGATCTCAGCCGCAGTCGCGAACGGGTCGTCGCTACCCATCTGGTACAGGCTGACGCGGCGCGCCGCCTTGAGGGAGGCATATGGGTCGACCGGCAGGCCGGATGGCATTCGGATCTCGAAGTGAATGTGCGGCTGGGTGTGCTCGGCATTGCCCGAGTCACCGACCCAGCCGATCAATTGACCGGCCTTGACCGATGAGCCCTCCGACAGGCCCGGCGGCGTGCACATATAGTCTTGGTCGTCGTAACCCGGTGTGTCGTTGTTCATGTGAACGTAGCGGGTGTACCAGCCGTCCTCGCCTGTGACCTCCACGTTGCACCACTCACCGTCGTCACGAATATCCGAGATCACACCGTCGTGGGAGGCAACGACGGGAACGCCCTTCCAGCCGTAGGTGAGGATGTCGTTGCCGTGGTGTTCCCTGGTGCAGTTGTCACGACAGTCGCCGAAACCGGGAACGGTACGGGTCGCCCCCACGATCGGGAAGACGATGTCACGGGTTACCTTGACCCGCCGAACCCGGTTTGGGGGCTCTTGGGCGCCGGCTACCGCGGCAGGCCCCAGCGCGGCGACGAGAGACATGACTACGAGGAGGGTGGCGAGACGGCGCATACAGACCGTAGTCATCGTCACCCTTGGTGGCGGACTGAAGACAGGAAATCGTCAGTTTTCGGTCCTCGGTCTTCAGTCCCCGGTCTTCAGTCCCCGAACATGGGATCGGAACCCCTCTGATAGCTGACGACTGATGACTGACGACTCACTCCTCGTCGCGGCGGCTCAGCTCTTCTCGGAGTGCGTCGGTGCTGTACCGCATCAGATCCGGGTCCCAGTCCACCCGCCGGATCGGAACGGCCTGCTGTTCGACCAGCAGGTCCTCGATCGGGTCCCGCAGGGTCCGGGCCCACGCCCGGCCTCTTGCCGTTGCCTGCGGGCTCAACGTGGCATCCGAATTGACCGTGTACACCCTGGCCTCGATGGCCGGGTTGGCGCGGCTCCCCTTCTCACCGTAGACGAGCAGCACCCCACCCGCCGCCACGTCCTGGATGCCGCCGGTGGCAATGAACTCTCCGTCGAACGCCCACCCCGTCGCCAGCGAGTCATCGACGTTGGTGACGATCTTCGCCCAGTTCTTCCGCTGCTCATCCCCAACGAGTGGGATCTCAACGGCAACGGTGACCGGCGTATTCATCACAGGTGAGCGTACCGACTCGCAGCGATGTCGGGAAGGTCGGACGTTGGCGGAGGAGAATCCGCGAGTGACTAGTTCATCATCGGCTATGGAAACCGCCCTCAATGCGACCAACGACCGATCCGATACCACCACCGCACACGCAAAACAGCGCAGATAGGACGAATGGGGGAATGTGATGACCCGAGCAACGACATTCAGGGTGGCTGCTGTTTTCAGCGGCTTCCTGATCGCCATCTTGATGATCATGACCGCCTCGAGGGCGGTGTTCACCGATCCGACATCCAACGACGGCAACGCCGTGGCTGCCGGAACCGTCGTCCTGAACAACGTCGGGGTGCCGAACAACACCGATTCCGGGATCGGCGACGGTACCGGCGACCCGATGTTCGATACCCCCGGAAGCGGGACCTACACCGTCGACGCCAGCGACATGGCCCCGGGTGACGGTGGAGTCGTGAACTGCATCGAGATCGAGTACAGCGGCACGGTGGCCTCCACCATCGAGCTGACCTCGGTCACGGTCGGGACCGACACGGCAAGCATGGCGGCGGTGCTCGATCTGACCATCGACCGCTACACGTCCACAGACTGCACCGGTACGGTCGACGCAGCGGTCTATTCGGGAACCCTCGCCGCCTGGGCCGACGCCGAAACGGCATGGTCGGCGAGTGCAACGGCGAGCCGCTCCTATGAGGTGACGATCGAGCTCCAGTCGACCGCCGGCAACCCGTACCAGGGTGCCACCACCAGCGGCATCGACTTCGAGTGGACCGCCACCAGCAGCTAACTCCTAGCCGGAAAGAGCAAATGGCGGTCATCACAGACCGACAGGCCGAATCCCCGAGTCCGGCAACGGACCCGGGGATGGGCCGCGTCCAGAGGAACGGCGAAACACGATTCTTCGCCGGGCTGCTCTCGATCGTCGTGCTCCTGATCTTCGGCACACTCGCAGTCATCGCGGTGCTCCCAATCGTGGTGCCCGGATATACCTCTGCGTCGATCACGACGGGCTCGATGCGGCCGGCACTGCGACCGGGTGACGTGGTGATCGCCGTGTCGCAGGACTTGAGTGACATCGAAGAGGGCGCCATCGTTGTATACGAGGACCCGCGCAGCCACGACCTGGTCACCCATCGGCTGATCGAAATCCGCGGCGACGGCTCGTTCATCACCAAGGGAGACATGAACGGCGCTCCCGACCCGGTGCCGATCCCCGAGGGAAACCTTCGTGGCCAGGCACAGTGGATCGTTCCGTTCGTCGGGTGGCCCCGGCTCTGGCTGCTCGACGGTCAGTGGCTTCTGTTGGCAGTCACCGTGGTAACGCTGGCCACGGCCCTGTGGTTTTCACGGTACGGCCTCGACGCCGACCACGACCCGTGGAGTGAGAAACGACTTCGGGGGACACCATGAGGGTGCGGCTGGTAGCCGCCGCTTTGACGCTCCTTGCGCTCAGCACCGCCCTACCCATATCGGGCGCCACCTTCACCGACCCGACGAGCAACGACGCCAACGCAGTGTCTGCCCTCGCCGACTTCAACACCAACCCGAGCTTTCGCGTCACCACCTACGAGCTCACCATTTCGTCGGGCTTCACCGGGACCCAGTACACCTTGACACTGAACCAAGACCTGTCGGCGGACTATTTCGTGCTGCTGCGGGGCGGGGCCGGCAACTACTCGAACGGTACCGCCCGCGGCCCGGACGAGGACTACGCCCGCATCGATATGGATCCCTTCGCCAACTTCGCCGCCGGCTCTTCGGCTGTGAATCAGCTCAGGCTGGCCCGCGGCGGCGCCACCGGCACCTGGACGGGCCAGGTCACCGTCGTCGAGTGCATCGCCGACTGCGTTGCCTCCGGCTTCCGGTTGCAACGGGTCAACGAGGTGACGATGACGGCGGGACAGGTGGCCGCCAGCACCACTGCCGGCCCGGCGTGGGGAGGCGGCAACCGCGTGCAAATCGGCTTGTACGGCGGCTCATACGGCGGGGGAATGCAGACCACGGAGACCTCAGCCGCCAACCACAAGACCGGGTGGGCCCGGATCTGGCCAACGGGTGGGGACCGGGTCAGGTTGACGCGATCCAATACCGGCCCCGGCTCGATCGGTGGGACCACGGAGTTCACCATCTATGTGGTCCTCTGGGGCAGCGGGTGGACCATTCAGAAGGTCCGCGTTCAGGGCAACAACGGTGGCAACGGGATGAACCTGGCCAGCCACTACAACACGGCCGCCATCAGCAGCGTCGCCCGCGCCAATACCTGGGTATTTGCATCGGGTCGCGTCGACCACAACATCCTCTCTGCGGGATGGGAAGGCAACGTGTTCACCCTCGGCGACGGAGTCACCCAGAACACCAACGAGACCACCGTGGCGGTCGGAGCCGAAACCGGGGCCCAGCGCGACGTGGAGGTATACGTCCACACCCAGATCGACCTGAGCAACCAGTA
>BTQG01000093.1:0-9019 GCA_036985755.1 Acidimicrobiia bacterium
TGAGTCTTCAGTCGATGGTCCTCAGCCAGAGGAGGAGCGTCCTGAGTCTTCAGTCGATGGTCCTCAGCCAGAGGAGGAGCGTCCTGAGTCTTCAGTCGATGGTCCTCAGCCAGAGGAGGAGGCCACTGAGTCTTCGGTCGACGGTCCTCAGCCAGAGGAGGAGCGTCCTGAGTCTTCGGTCGATGGTCCTCAGCCAGAGGAGGAGCGTCCTGAGTCTTCAGTCGACGGTCCTCAGCCAGAGGAGGAGCGTCCTGAGTCTTCGGTCGACGGTCCTCAGCCAGAGGAGGAGGCCACTGAGTCTTCGGTCGACGGTCTTCAGCCTGAGGAAGAGGCCACTGAGTCTTCGGTCGACGGTCTTCAGCCTGAGGAAGAGAACGCGGCTGAGGTTGAGGACACCGCGACTGACGACTGATGACTGATGACTGACGACTGACGACTGACGACTGACGACTCAACACGCAAAGGAGTAACCATGGCAAGCAAGCTGAAGAGCAAAGAGCTTCTTGAGGCGTTCGAGGACATGAGCGTGCTCGAACTGTCCGAGTTCCTCAAGGCCTTCGAAGAGAAATTCGATGTGACCGCAGCTGCCCCGGTAGCCGTAGCCGCAGCCCCCGCTGGTGGTGATGATGGTGAGGCCGCCGGCGAAGAGAAGGACGACTACGACGTCATGTTGACCGAAGTCGGCCAGAAGAAGGTGCAAGTGATCAAGGAGGTCCGCAGCCTCACCAGCCTCGGCTTGAAGGAGGCGAAGGCGCTCGTGGACGGTGCGCCCGCAGCGGTGCTCGAGGGCCTGGACAAGGAATCTGCGGAAAAGGCCAAGGAGGCCCTGGAGGCCGCCGGCGCCACGGTCGAACTGAGGTAACGAAGTCGCAAGACGCAAGCAACACGAGACCCAGGGCTCCTGACTTGGGACTTGCGACTCACTCAAACCCTTGACTCCGGGTCCTGATTCGCGGTATCGTTCAGGAGCAAGTTGAACGTCTTTTCGCGACTCTCCTTAGGAAGAGCCGGAATAGCTGTGCGCTATTCCGGTTTAATGCTATGCTCGGATGCTCGCCCTCGTCCGTTGGTCGTTGATCGTTATCTAGGAGGCCCCTCCTTTGGCACGTGCGCGCTCGAACCGATTGTCCTTTGCCAAGTTGCCCGAAGTCCAGCCACTGCCCGATCTTCTCGGTGTCCAGCGCGAGTCGTTCAAGATGTTTCTCGAGAGTGGTCTTCGCCAAATGTTCGAGGAAGTCTCTCCGATCGAAGACTTCACAGGAAACCTGGCGCTCGAGCTCACCGACCATCGATTCGGTGACCCGACAGAGACCATCGAAGAGGCCAAGGACCGCGACAGCAACTATTCGAACCCACTGTTCGTGACCGCGCGGTTTCTCAACCGCGAGACCGGTGAGATCAAGGAACAGCAGGTCTTCCTCGGCGATTTCCCGATGATGACCGACAACGGCACCTTCATCATCAACGGAACCGAGCGTGTAGTGGTCAGCCAGCTCGTCCGCAGCCCCGGGGTCTACTACGACGTCAGCATCGACAAGACGACCGACCGCGATCTGTACTCGGGCAAGATCATCCCCGGCCGCGGTGCGTGGCTCGAATTCGACGTCGACAAGAAGGAGACGGTCGGGATCCGGGTCGATCGCAAACGTCGCCAGTTCGTGACGACGTTCATCCGCGCCCTCGGCATCGCCGAGACCGATGAGGAGATTCTCGCCCTGTTCGACGGCTCGCAGCTCATCGCCAACACCCTGGAGAAGGATCCGACCGACACCAAGGACGAGGCCTTGCTCGACCTGTACCGCAAGCTGCGACCGGGAGAGCTGACCACCGTCGAATCAGCCCGCGGTCTGATCAATACCCTGTTCAGCAACCCGAAGCGTTTCGACCTCACCAGGGTCGGCCGTTACAAGCTGAACCAGAAACTCGGTCTTCCCCAAGTCGACCTCGACAAGTACAGCATCGCCGAGGACGGGATGCTGGCGGATGGGGACATCGTCAGTGCGATCGCGTACCTCATCGCGCTCCACGAGGGCAAAGAAGGGTTCCGCGTCGACGACATCGACAACTTCCAGAACCGGCGCGTTCGCACCGTAGGCGAGCTGATCCAAAACCAGATCCGGGTTGGGCTGAGCCGGCTCGAGCGCGTGGTTCGGGAGCGGATGACAACTCAGGATCCTGAGGCGATCACACCGCAGACGCTGATCAACATCCGTCCGGTCGTTGCCTCGATCAAGGAATTCTTCGGCACCAGTCAGCTCAGCCAGTTCATGGACCAGCCGAATCCGCTGGCCGGGCTCACCCATCGCCGTCGGTTGTCCGCCCTCGGTCCCGGCGGCCTGTCCAGGGAACGGGCCGGTTTCGAGGTGCGCGACGTGCACCCCTCCCACTACGGGAGGATGTGCCCGATCGAGACGCCGGAGGGCCCGAACATCGGCCTCATTGGCTCGCTGGCTTGTTACGCCAAGGTCAACCGCTTCGGCTTCATCGAGACCCCGTACCGCAGGGTCGTCAAGGGCAAGGTCACCGGCAAGATCGACTACCTAACGGCGTCTCTCGAAGAGGGCCACGTCATCGCCCAGGCGAATGCGCCCCTGAAGGAGGACGGGTCCTTCGTCAACGACCGTGTGCTCGTCCGCAAGACCGGCGGTGAGGTCGACTCGGTGCCTCCCAAGGAAGTGGACTACATGGACGTGTCCCCGAAGCAACTCGTCTCGGTGTCGACGGCCCTGATCCCGTTCCTCGAGCACGATGACGCCAACCGCGCCCTCATGGGATCCAACATGCAGCGCCAGGCGGTGCCACTGATCACCCCCGACGCCCCGCTGGTCGGGACCGGTATCGAAGAACGCGCCGCCGCCGACAGCGGCGACGTGATCCTCAGCCCCATCGCCGGTGACGTTATGACCGTGACCGGCAACGAGATCGTGGTCAAAGAGGCCGGCACCAACAAGCGGCACACCTTCAAATTGCAGAAGTTCGAGCGCTCCAACCAGGGAACGAACATCAACCAGAAGGCCATCGTCAGAGAAGGCGACAAGGTCCGGCAGGGGACCGTGCTTGCCGACGGCCCGTCCACCGAGGGCGGCGAGCTGGCGCTCGGCCAAAACCTGCTGGTGGCGTTCATGCCGTGGAACGGACACAACTTCGAGGATGCGATCATCCTGTCCGAGCGGCTGGTCAAGGAAGACGTGCTCACCTCGATCCACATCGAAGAGCACGAGATCGAGGCCCGCGACACCAAGCTCGGCGCCGAGGAGATTACGCGCGACATCCCGAACGTTGCGGAAGAGGTGTTGTCCGACCTCGACGACAGGGGCATCATTCGCATCGGCGCAGATGTCGACCCAGGCGACTACCTCGTCGGCAAGATCACCCCCAAGGGCGAGACTGAGCTGACGCCGGAGGAGCGCCTGCTCCGTGCCATCTTCGGTGAGAAGGCACGTGAGGTCCGCGACGTATCGTTGAAGGTTCCGCACGGCGAGACCGGCAAGGCGATCGCGGTCAAGGAATTCAGGAGGGACGAAGGTTACGACCTGCCTCCGGGCATGAACGAGCTCGTCCGGGTCTACGTTGCCAAGCAGCGCAAGATCTCGGAAGGCGACAAGCTGGCAGGCCGACACGGCAACAAGGGCGTGATCGCCAAGATCCTCCCTGAGGAAGACATGCCGTTCCTTCCGGATGGCACCCCGGTCGACATCATCCTGTCGCCGCTTGGCGTCCCATCTCGGATGAACCTCGGCCAGGTGCTCGAAACCCACCTCGGGTGGGGAGCGGCGCAGGGTTGGGAGGCATTCGACGGCCTGGACAGCCCGGCGGCCAAGGGTGCACCGGAGTGGACCACGGTGGCGACTCCCGTGTTCGACGGCGCACACGAGGGCGAGATCCTCAAGGTACTCGAGCACGCCAAACCCAACCGCGACGGCGAGACCATGGTCAACGCCGTGGGCAAGGCCACGCTGTACGACGGACGGACCGGTGAGCCCTTCGACTCGCCGATCACCGTCGGCTACATGTACATCATGAAGCTCGTCCACCTGGTGGACGACAAGATCCACGCCCGCTCCACCGGCCCGTACTCGATGATCACCCAGCAGCCGCTGGGCGGCAAGGCCCAGTTCGGCGGACAGCGATTCGGGGAGATGGAGGTGTGGGCACTCGAGGCATACGGCGCCGCCTACGCCCTCCAGGAGGTGCTGACGATCAAGTCAGACGACGTGCGTGGCCGGGTCAAGGTGTACGAGGCGATCGTCAAGGGCGAGAACATTCCGGAGCCGGGGATCCCCGAGTCCTTCAAGGTGCTGGTCAAGGAGATGCAGAGCCTCGGTCTCAATGTCGAGATGCTCTCCGCTGGTGAGGAAGTCGAGCTCGAGGACCTAGAGGAGGACGTGTTCCGCACCGCGGCATCACTTGGGATCGATATCTCTCGGCCGGAGAAGGCCGAAATCAACGTTTAGGGGTAGGCATAGTGGCGCAACTGTTTGATGAACTGAAGCTCAGCCTTGCGGCAAGCGACCAAATTCGAGCGTGGTCTTTCGGTGAGGTGAAGAAGCCGGAGACGATCAACTACCGGACGCTGAAACCGGAGAAGGAAGGGCTCTTCGATGAGCGCATCTTCGGGCCGACACGCGACTGGGAGTGTTATTGCGGCAAGTACAAACGAGTGCGGTTCCGCGGCGTGGTGTGTGAACGGTGCGGAGTCGAGGTAACCCGCGCCAAGGTGCGGCGGGAGCGCATGGGCCACATCGAGCTCGCCGCCCCGGTCACGCACATCTGGTACTTCAAGGGCGTGCCCAGCCGTCTCGGTTACCTGCTCGACATGTCGCCGAAGGAACTGGAGAAGGTCATCTACTTCGCCGCCTACATGGTCACCTTCGTCGACGACGACAAGCGGCAGGCGGATCTTCCCGACCTGGAAGAGGCGACGCGCCACGAGCTCCAGCTGATCGGCGAGGAACACGAGCAGTGGAAGGAGGCGCGCTTCGAGCGCCTCGAGAAGGAACTCGAGCAGATGGAAGAGGCAGGCGCTAAGACCCAGGAGGTCAATGCGCGTCGCCGCGAAGTCGAGCGAGAGATCAAGGACCGCGAAGAGCGGGCCGCCGTAGAGGTCGAGCTGTTGCAGGAGGCCTTCGACACCTTCCGCACGATGAAGCCGAAGCAGTTGATCGAGTCCGAGCAGTTGTGGCGCGAGATCGTCGACCGTTACGGCGATTACTACGAGGGCGGCATGGGCGCCGAGAACCTCAAGGACCTCATCGGTCGTCTCGATCTCGACGAGGAGATGAACAAACTCCGTGAGGATCTAGAAGCCCGGTCGCAGCAGCGCAGGCAACGGGCGATGAAGCGGATGAAGGTCACCAAGCCCTTCGCCGAGGGCCTCAACGACCCGCAGAGCATGATCCTCGACGTGGTTCCCGTGATTCCACCCGATCTGCGCCCGATGGTGCAGCTCGATGGCGGCCGCTTTGCCACGTCCGACCTGAACGACCTGTACCGCAGGGTGATCAACCGAAACAACCGGCTGAAGCGCCTGATCGATCTTGGAGCACCCGAGATCATCGTCAACAACGAGAAGCGGATGCTGCAGGAGGCCGTCGATGCGCTGTTCGACAACGGCCGCCGTGGTCGAGCGGTGACGGGCCCGGGCAACCGGCCGTTGAAGTCGCTGTCCGATATGCTCAAGGGCAAGCAGGGCCGCTTCCGGCAGAACCTGCTCGGCAAGCGTGTCGACTACTCGGGGCGCTCGGTCATCGTGGTGGGGCCGCAACTGCTGCTGCACCAGTGCGGGCTGCCCAAGATCATGGCCCTGGAGTTGTTCAAGCCTTTCGTGATGAAGCGGCTCGTCGACATCGACGCCGCTCAGAACATCAAGGCCGCCAAGCGCATGGTTGAGCGTCGCCGTCCCCAGGTGTGGGACGTTCTGGGTGAGGTCATCGAGGAGCATCCGGTGCTGCTGAACCGGGCGCCGACGCTGCATCGCCTAGGAATCCAGGCCTTCGAGCCGGTGCTGGTCGAAGGAAAGGCGATCCAGCTGCATCCGCTGGTCTGCGAGGCGTTCAACGCCGACTTCGACGGCGACCAGATGGCGGTACACCTGCCACTCTCGGCGGAGGCTCAGGCCGAGGCCAGACTGTTGATGCTTTCGTCCAACAACGTGCTCAGCCCGGCGTCGGGTCGCCCCATCGTCACCCCGTCCCAGGACATGGTGATCGGGGTGTTCTACTTGTCGGATCTGATCGAAGACTCCAAGGGCGCAGGCCGTTCGTTCTCCAGCCTCGACGAGGCCTACATGGCCTATGAGGCCGGGCACATCTCGTTGCACGCCCCCATCAAGATGCGCGTCGGCGAGCTCGCCGGCGATCCACAGGCCCACAAGGAGCTGAAGCGGTCGCTGGGCGACCTCATCGACGATGAGCCCGCCGATCCCAACGGCCTCACCGAGACGACGACGGGGAGGGCGCTGCTCAACACGGCGCTCCCCACCTCCTTCCCCTACGTCAATGCACCGGTGTACAAAGCTGACATGCGCACGGTGATCGACGAGATCATCCGTCGGTATGACAAGCCCGAGGTGGCGCGCACCCTCGACGCGATCAAATCACTCGGCTTCGAGTTCGCGACCAAGGCGGGCCTGACCATCGGGCTCGAAGATGTCAAGACGCCGCCGGAGAAGGCGGAGATCCTGGCGCGCTTCGATGAGCGTGCCGAGAAGATGGAAGCGCAATATCAGAGGGGTGTCATCACCGAGGCGGAACGCCACCAGGAGCTCATCGAGATCTGGACGGAGGCTACCGACGAGGTCAAGGACGCCTTGTCGGCGACCCTCTCCGCCGAGCGGTTCAATCCGATGGACATGATGGTCCGATCTGGTGCCCGCGGGAACATCATGCAGCTGAGGCAGATCGCCGGCATGCGCGGTCTGGTGGCGAGCCCGAAGGGCGACATCATCCCGCAGCCGATCAAGTCGAACTTCCGGGAAGGGCTGTCGGTGCTCGAGTACTTCATCTCGACGCACGGCGCTCGAAAGGGGCTCGCCGACACTGCGTTGCGCACTGCCGATTCCGGTTACCTGACCCGCCGGCTGGTTGACGTCTCCCAGGAGATCATCATCCACGACGACGAGACCGAAGACCCCGGCATTATGATCAGAACCAGGGAGGACGACGGTTCATCCGTCCGCCACCTGCAGAACCACATCTTCGGCCGCGCCCTTGCTGAGGACGTCAAGGACGGTCGCAAGCTGGTCGAGCTGCCAGACGGTCGAAAGCTGAAGAAGGGTCTGGTCCTCGATCGCGACGCCGTCATCGGCGTCGAGGAGATGGAGGATCTCACCGAGCTCCGGGTGCGCTCGCCGCTCACCGACGAGTCCCGCTTCGGCATCAGTCAACTCTCCTACGGTATCGATCTGGCGACGGGCCATATGGTTGAGCCGGGGACCGCAGTCGGCATCATGGCGGCACAGTCCATCGGAGAGCCCGGCACCCAGCTGACCATGCGGACATTCCACACCGGCGGCGTCGCTGGTGAGGACATCACCCACGGTTTGCCCCGCGTTGTCGAGCTATTCGAGGCGAGGACCCCGAAGGGCAAGGCGATCCTCTCCGAGGCCAGCGGTGTCATCCGCTTCGACGAGGACGAGGAAAGCAACGCCCGCTACGTCACGGTTGTCGATGGCGACGAAGAGGTGCAGCATCAGTTGCCACGCCGAGCACGGTTGAAGGTCGCCGAAGGTGACATCGTCGAAGCTGGTTTCCAGCTCACCGAGGGTCCCCTCGACCCCAAGGAGGTCCTCGAGATCCGCGGTATCCGCGCTGCTCAGCGCTACCTCGTCGACCAGGTGCAGGAGGTGTACCGCTCGCAGGGCGTCGATATCCATGACAAACACATCGAGCTGATCGTGCGTCAGATGTTGCGCAGGGTGCGCATCGTCAGCGCCGGCGACTCGCAGTATCTGCCCGCCGAGCTGATCGATGCTCAAGAGTTCCGCGATACCAACCAGGAGCTGGTCGAGGCCGGAAAGGCGCCTGCCGAGGGCCGTCCCGAGCTGATGGGGATCACCAAGGCGTCGTTGGCCACGGACTCGTGGCTGTCGGCGGCATCGTTCCAGGAGACGACCAGAGTGCTCACCGAGGCTGCCCTCCAGTCTCGCTCCGACTTCATGCGGGGCCTGAAAGAGAACGTGATCATCGGCCAGCTCATCCCTGCGGGCACCGGTTCCAAGCACTACCAGGACATCGAACCGATGGTCCCTGAGGCGACGGTGATGGCTGCCCTTGGTCTCTTCGGAGACGAGATCCCGAAGACGGGTGACGATGCCCTGCCGGCCGACCCGGCCGAGTGGCTGGCATCGCTCGGTGGCGACGACTCCGAGGCCGAAGCCAAAGACGACGAGTAGAGATAGTCGCAAGTCGCAAGTCGCAAGTCGTTTCCTGCTTGTGACTTGCGACTCGTGACTCAAAACCCTCCTAGCCTTGACGCATGCTGAAGTTCCCACTACCCGGCGTTCCGGTGACCGTTCATTGGTCGTTTCTGATCGTCGCCTTCCTCGGTTTCGGTAGGTTCGAAACCGTTCCCGAGATTGCAGGTTGGACCGCAGCCGTGTTCCTCGCCGTGCTCCTCCACGAGTCCGGGCACGCCTTCACTGCTCGGGCTTACGGCGCCACGGGAGTGACGATCACCCTGTTCGCCCTCGGTGGTTACACCCAGTGGGTCCCGGAAGCCACGACGAGCCCCGGGAAGCGATTCGTCGTGTCCGCGGCAGGATCCGCCGTCGGGATTGCGGCCGGGTTGCTGATTCTCGGCTTCGACCCCGGTGGCAGTTATCAGAGTCTCCCCTTGTGGGGAAGCGCTTTCCTCGATACCTTCGTCCGCGTCGGGCTGTTCTGGGGCGTGCTCAACTGGATACCTCTGCTTCCGCTGGACGGCGGGCACATGCTCAACCACGCCCTGGCGATCTTCTGGCCGAAACGAGCAGAAGATGTCGCCACCGCGGTCTCGACCGTGGTCGGCGTCGGGCTCATTG
>BTQG01000094.1:0-8746 GCA_036985755.1 Acidimicrobiia bacterium
CCGAGTCCATTGCTGCGGTCACGCTGGTGTCGGCTGACATGCGGCGAGCCTACCGGCGGCTACGGTTCCCAAAGGTATGCGGGCCGTGATACAACGGGTGAGCGAGGCCGACGTTTCGGTCGAAGGGGAGACGACCGGGGCGATCGGCTCCGGCCTCGTTGTGTTGGTGGGGGTCGCCACCGGGGACAGCGAGCGAGACGCCGCGGTGCTGGCCACCAAGATCGTCGGGCTGCGCATCTTTGCCGACGACGACCGGAAGATGAACCGCAGCATCGTCGACGCCGGAGGCTCGGTGCTGCTGATCAGCCAGTTCACCTTGCTTGCCGACGTGTCTAAGGGCCGCCGCCCCGCGTTCACCGCGGCTGCACCGCCCGAGGTCGCCGAGCCGCTGCTGGCCACACTTGCCGCCTCCATCGAGGCCGAGGGTGTCGTGGTGGAGCACGGGCGTTTCGGGGCGATGATGGACGTGTCGCTGACCAACGACGGCCCGGTCACCATCGTGATGGACGTCGTCAACGGCAAGGTGGAGTGAGCGTTTGTTTTCTCCCCCTGCGGGGGGGTGTACCGCCCGCAGGGCGGGCGGGTGGGCGTTTGTCTTCGTCTCCACCGCAAAGCGGGGGAGACGCGGAGGAGCGTCAGCTCCGACGCAGAGGGGGCTCTGGGAGCTTGCTGGTTGCGGTTGAGCTCGTCGCGACCACGGAACCCCGAAAGCCTGTTTCTTCCTTTTTGGGGGGGTGCGTACGGGCCGTGTCTTCGTCTCCACCGCAGGGCGGGGGAGACGCGGAGGAGCGTCCGCTCCGACGCAGTGGGGGCTCTGGGAGCTTGCTGGTCGCGGTTGAGCTCGTCGCGACAACAGAACCCCCAAAGCCTCTCCCCTCTTTTCTTGGGGGGGGTATCGCCCGTGTCTTCGTCTCCCCCGCTTCAGCGGGGGAGACGAAGATCAACCCTTCACGTACTCCTGGCCCGCTGAGCAGAAGGCGAGGAAGTCGCAGCGGTGGCACCCCTCGGACGGCGTCGGCCCGAGATCATCGGCGGCGATCAACCCGACGAGACCTTCGACGCGATCTCGCGCCGCGACCAGCCACGGCTCGTCGACGACGAAGGAGCGTTCGGCGTACTCGTCCCCACCGAAGAAAGCGAAGGTCACGGTGAGCCGCTCGGGTATGTCGGGTGCGATCGCCCCATCAACGGCGGCCAGGGCGTAGGCCTGGAGTTGCACGTCGAGCGCCTCGTCATCGGAGAGGCGACCCGATTTGTAGTCGACGATCTCCCAGGTACCCGGCTCAGGCTCGTAGACGGCGTCGATTCGCCCCCTGATGTGCGCTTCCCCGACACGGAGATCCACCGGCACCTCGGCGAAGCGGGGTTTCTGATCTGCGAAACGTGAGCCGAGGAACACGGTGAACGGATCACCCGCCGGTGCACCGACGCCGGAGCCGACGGTGAGGTCGTAGGTGTCCAGGTCGAGGTCGGTCAACGGGACCTTGCCCAGATTGTGCAACTCGACGTTGCGGTGGAAGTCGACGCCACGGCGCCTCGCCGCCGACGGTCGCATCGGCAACCGTTCGACCACCCCCCACCTGAAACGCTGCGGGCACCGCGCCAGCGTGACCAGACCAGTGACCGAGGTAGCAGGGACGGGGTCGGGCAGAGGCGCGGGCGGCTGGGGCAACGCGCCCAGCTCGAGGCGAAGTTGTGCCGCTTCCTCGGCGGCGGCCGAGGCCAGTTCACCCTGGCCTTCGAGCCAGTCGGGATCGGCAACCGCGCCACGCAGCGCCGCCGGCCAGCCTTCCTCCCCGAACAGGGGGTCGGGTGCCGGCACGCTGCGGACGTCGCCGACCGGGGCGGGGGCCTCGCCCGGATCGTCGACGATCGTCTCGGTTCTCGCGAGTTCGTGTGCCATGGCCCACAGCTCTGACGGCTGGCGCGGCTTCTTGCCATCGCTCCAGAACGATCCGGTGACGATCAACTCGTGGCGGGCGCGTGTCACCGCCACGTATCCGATGCGCCACTCACTCGCCCGATGAAACTCTCGCAAGATCTCGTTGCGCTCGTCCTTGTTCTCGGTGCCGGAGAGATCGGGCAGGGCCCCGGCGTCGATTCTCAGCTCATATGGCACATATTTCGCAAAGTCGACCGGGTTGTCATACCCCGCTGATCCAGAGGGAAAGGTGCCCTTGGTAACCGTCGGCAGCACCACCGTGTCCCATTCCAGGCCCTTGGCCCGATGCACCGTCAGCAGGGAAACGGCCTCTTCGCTGGAGATGCCCGCGGTGTCGAGCTCGTCGACGACTCCATCGAGGCTCAGCATTTCGAGGTACCCGAGGAAGGCGCCGAGCGACGGTCGACCCTCCAGCGGGCTCCATGACTCGGTCAGGTCGAGGAACCGGTACAGGTTGAGGCGAGCGCTCAACGCGGCGTGGTCGTCCATGGCATCGATCTCGGTCCACGCTTCGAGTGCACTGAGGATCTGCCGGGACAATTCGACGAGCGACACGCCCTGTGCGGTGACGAGCAGCTCGCGGTAGATATCTCGGAACCGTTCCAGTCGCCGGCGCGCCGATGTGGACAATCCGTCGACCTCTTCGATGCGATCGATGGCTTCGATGAGGGCCAGAGGCGGTCCACCCTCTGTCTCGGTGCGGCGCCGATGGCCCTTCACCCACCCGGCGACGGGAGCCAGGTCGCCGAGCCCGAGACGGAACTTGCCTCCGAGCAAGATGCGGGCGAGTGCGGCGGAGTCTTCCGGATCGTGGAGGGCTCGGAGCCAGGCATGAAGGTCGGCTACCTCCGGCACGTCGAGCAGACCGCCGAGCGAGACGACCTGGACCGGTACTCCGGCGTCGAGAAGGGCGTCCCGGACCGCTCCAATGTTCTTGTTCTTCCGAAACAACGCCGCGATCTCACTCCACGCGGTGCCCGCCTCTCCGGCTTGGACGACACGGTCGGCGATCCAATTGGCTTCGTCGGCTTCGGTGCGCAGCCACGCCACCTCGATCTCGCCGGGTGCCGCCTCCTCGACGGGGATCAGCGGGTCGAATCCGTCGGGTCCATGGATCACGGCGCGGATCTGGTTGGCGAGGTCGAGGATGACCCGATCCGATCGGCGGTTCTTGGTGAGCGGAAGCGTCGCCGCCGGCGTGCCGTTCGTTGTGGGGAAGTGATTCGGGAACCCTTCGAAGTTCTCCCGGGAGGCGCCCCGCCACTCGTAGATGGTCTGATCGGCGTCCCCGACGGCGGTGAGCGGGAAACCGTCGCCGAATACCGCAACCATCAGCAGGCGCTGAGCGGGGTCCGAGTCCTGGTACTCGTCGAGCAGGACCGCCCGGTACCGCTCCCTGATACGCCCGGCGAGCTCCGGGTATTCGGTGACCACCCGGTAGGCGAGCCGGACCAGGTCGGCGTAGTCGACCACCCCGACCCTGCGTTTCGCCTCGGCATAGGCCTCAGCCACCGCAGCCAGCTCGAGTCGCTTTTCCCACACGGCATCGGGCGGATCGGGTGCAGCGGCGGAGAGATCGTCGGTGGTGAGCAGGTTGTCGCCGAGCTGCCTGGTGAGGGCCGCGGACTCGTCGACCCGCTGTGCCGGAGCGGTGAGATCGAGCGAGACGTACTCTCCGCTGCCGAGGCCCTCTTCGATGAGCTGGCGTTGGAAACCGGGCCCGATGACATCGGCGCCGCGCTCCATCCCGACCAGGGCACCGAACTCCTGAAGGATCCCGTAGGCAAAGCCGTGGTAGGTGGTCACCTCGACCTCGCGCCCGGTGGCGGCGAGCTCGGGGAGCTGTTGTCGCAGCCGATCGGCCAGCTCCTCTGCGGCCTTGTTGGTGAACGTGATGCCGAGGGCCTGTTCGGGGTCGATTCCGCCCTCGATGAGGGCGGCGAGGCGAAGCACGATCGTCGTCGTCTTCCCGGTGCCCGCCCCTGCCGACACCCGGAGTGGCTCGAGCGGATGGGCGATGATTGCCCGCTGTTCGGCCGTCAGCGTCACGCTCATCCGACGAATGCCTCCCTGCCCTCGGGGCGCGCCGGGCACACCGAGCGCACCGGGCATTTCGGGCAGCCCCGGTTCGGGTGCGGCTCCCATCGTTCGTTGCGGATGCCCTCTGCGACCGACCGCATGCGCTCTTCGACCTCGGGAAGACGGTCGACGTCGAAGGGGCGAACGGTGATACCGCTCTTGAGGACGGCGAGCGGGTACCACAGCTCCGCCTGATCGGCGACGCCGATCTCGCTGAGCTTCTCGTCGTTGCGGGAGGCGAGCACGTAGAAACCGAGCTGGAGCGACCCCTTTGCGTCGCCGACGGCCATGGCGCTCTTCGAAGTCTTGTAGTCGACGACGGCGAGACCGCCGTCGCGGGCCTCGATGCGATCGGCCCTACCGATCCACTCGGTATCCCCGTGGGTGAGTTGCAACTCGTGCTCGTGAGCAACCGGCCGTCCGGTCGACGGCCAGGACTCATACAGCGCGCTCAGGCCCTCCCTGCCCCGCTCCCGCCACGCCGCATCGAAGGCACCGCCACCGAAGCGCCCGGTGTAGAGCTGGAGGTCGAGCTCGTCGAGGGCCTCGTCGAGGGTGGCATGCTGATCGCCGCGCTCGGTGGCCCGTAACTCGACGGTCTCGAGCACGTCGTGGATGAGGCTGCCGAACTCGGCGTAGACGCTGTCACCGTCCCCGATGCCGAGGCGGCGTTCCATGACGTAGCGCCGGGGACAGGTCTCGTAGGCGTCCGCCTGGCTGGGGGACAGGTGCATCGCATCCCCGATGATGTCGTCGTCGGGGCCTGGCTCGAGATACCCGGAGAACTCATCGGGATGACGCAGCCCGTGCTCGGGCCCGGCGGCGAGCACGGCGGCGACGCCGAGGCGTCTCGCCGCGAGCACCGATGGGTCGACGAGCATGCGGCGCAGAGCGCTCTCCGCCTCACGCGGCGTGATCGGGCGAGCGTGTCTCGGCGGGCGCTTGGCTGCTTCCTCCACGGTGTCGGTGCCGGCGGCGAGGGCGAGGAACCGGCTGGGGATCCCGATTCCCTCGTTGTACCCCGAGTCGGTTGCCGTCCACACCACCCGTCGCGTCGCCCTGGTCATCGCCGTGTAGGCCAGGCGGCGCTCCTCGTCGAGGCGGAAGCGGAGGTACCCGGTGGTGTCGGTCGGCAACGACGGCTGGAGGTGCCTGGTGTTGAGCAGCGAGTCGCGGGTGCGCAAGTCGGGAAAGACTCCTTCGACGGCGTCGGCGATGAACACCACGTCGAACTCGAGGCCCTTGGACTGGTGCAGCGTGGTCAGCGTCACCAGGTCCCTGTCGCTGCCTTGATAGGCGAGCAGGGGGCTGGCCTCGAACTCGTCGGCCTCGGCGAACCGGCGGTAGTCGTCGAGGGTTCCGGTCGGCTCCCGATCGTTCCACCGCCCCAGCACCTGGGACAGTGAAGACCATGCCGCCCGATGTTCGCTCGCCGCAGGGTCGGCCACGATCGCATGGATCTGGGGCAGCGTCGACCACAGCTCCCACAGCCCGACCGATGCCGGACGCCGGGTTGCCCACGCCTGGTCTTCGATGAAACCGGCGAGGGTCTCACCGCCGGGCACGAGCGCCCGGATGGCGGCGGGCCACGACAGGGCCCGGCGGAGGCGGTCGCGTTCGATCTCGCGCAGCGTGGCGAGGGGCGTTCGGAACAGCGGTCCGAGCAGGATCCGGCGCACCGCAAGGTCGGCTTCGCTGGGAGCCCCGGTGGCTGCGATCACCACGTCGAGGGTGAAGCGGACCGCCGGCTGGTCGATGAGCCTGGCATCGGGCCGGTCGTGGGGGATGCCGCGCCGCTCCAACGCCCGCGACAAAGGTCCGAGGAAGCGACGTTTCGACCGGGTGAAGACCGCCATCCGACTGTACGGGATCTGCTGTTCGAGGTGGAGGCGCTCGATCTCGGAGGCGATCCATTCCGCCTCCTCGACCTGCTGTTCGAATCGGTAGGTCTCGACCGACCCCTCCTGGCGAGTGGCGATGACCTTGCCTGCGGCTCCTGGTAGCTCGTGGGAGGTCACCCGTACCGCCGCGTCCAGAATCGGCTGCGGGACGCGATGCGACGTGGTGAGCACGATGCGGGCGGCCGGTTCGCCAGTGGCGTCGGGGAACTGTTCGGGGAACCGGGCCACGTTTTCCAGCTCGGCGCCCCTGAAGCTGTAGATCGATTGGTACGGGTCGGCCGCTGCGGTGATGTTGCGATGACGTCGGGTGAGACGTTCCAGGAACGTTGCCTGGGCGTGGGTGGTGTCCTGGTACTCATCGACGAGCACGTAGCGGTATTGGCGGTCGAGCTCGTCCATCACCTCGTCGTCGGCGACCAGGGCGGCGGCTTCGGAGAGCAGAGTGCCGTAGTCGATGGCCGACCGCTGGCGAAGGGTTTCGTCGTACCGTTTGAGAAACGCCGCGAGCCCTCGCCAGTCGTCGCGATCGAGCTCGGCGAGGTCGTCGGGCTCGACGAGCTGCTCACGACACCGCAGGACGAAGTCGGTCACCTCGTCGGCGAAGGTGCTGGTGGCGAGCAGCCCCCGGTAGGGGTGTGCCCATGCCGACGGGTCCTCTTCGGACAGGAGACGGGCGACGAGCCGTTTCTGGTCGGGTCCCGGCAGGACCTCAGGCGCCGATTCCCATCCGCGGCGGGCGGCGTGAGTCTCGAGCAGGCGACGGGCGAAGGAGTGGTAGGTGGTGACGTCGACCGCCGGCATGGAGCGGGCGACGGCTTCGCCGATCCTGCTGTCGAGGTCGGCGGCCCCGCGGCGGGAGAAGGTGACGACGAGCAGGTTTCCGCCGTGTCCGGCATCGATGAGCAGCTTCGCTCTTCTCACCAGGAACTCGGTCTTGCCCGTGCCCGGCCCGCCGACCACGAGCTGGGGCCCATCGGTGGAGGCGACGTGATGGTCCCATTCATCCGGTGCGATGCGAATTTCTGTCCCGGCGGTCACGAGAATGGCAGCGGAGGCTCGTGGTGGCGGGTCGATCCATCCCCGAGGATGTGGGTCACCTCGAGACCGCGCTCGTGGAGGGCGGCGCCCACGATGGTCGAGCGATGACAGGCGCCCGGTTCGAGCTCGGCGCACAGGATCACGGTTGGGGTGGAGGCGGCGAGCTCGACCAACTCGTCGATCGCCTCGTCGAAGCCTGGGCGCTCCGGCCCTGCCGGGCCCTGTTCCGGTTTGCCTCCGAGGGTGGCGCCCAACCATCGGTATCCGATCTCTGCTTCATCGCACAACAGCTCGAGCCGCCGCCTGGCAAAATCGGGGGCATGGCGAGAATGCGGCTGGGACCGGACGTCGACGATCATCGAGACCCCGTACGGCGAGGCGCGCTGCTCAAGCTCGGTGAACGATCCTGCCCCGTGGCCGATGGTCCACACCGTGGTTGTCAGGTCAATCCTCCGAAGCGAAAGCCGGACAGATGTCGTGGAAAGCGCAGTAGTCGCACAGCGGGCCGGTCCGCGTCGGGAACCGATCGTTCTCGATCGCCCGCTCGATGGCGGTCCACAGCGCGGTGAGCTGGCGCTCGATCGCATCGAGCTGCTGATCGTTGACCGGGATTTCGTACACCGTCGGCCCGTTGAGATAGATGAGCTTGAGGGTGGCCGGGGTACGGCCCTCACGGATCCGGATGAGCAGCGCGTAGATCTTCAGGGCGAAGAACGCGGGGAGCGCATACCGCTCCGGGGGGGCCTTTCCCGTCTTGTAGTCGGTGATGACCAGGCCGTCCGGGCTCTCTTCCATGCGGTCGAGGATGCCCCGGATCGTCATCGTTCCCACGTCCTGGGTCATGTCGAGCTCCCTGGCGAGCGGGTCGAAGCTGGTCGGGTCCTCCACTATGAGGTAGTTGGCGAGGATCTCCAGGCTCTCGATGCCCCACTGCCGCTCTTCGGCCTCGTCCTCGAAGAGCTCGGAGAACTCGCCCGGCTTCAACTCCTGCCAGGCCTCGCGGAACAGGTCGTAGAGCCGCTCGGCGGTGCGATCGGCGGCGGGCAGGTCGAACAGCCGTTCCAGGGCGAGATGGGCGGTCGTGCCCCGCGCTTGATACACGTTGGGCGGCGTTTCGATGCGGTCGATCGAGGCGAACTTGAACAATTGGGGGCAGCGTTTGAAGTCGCTGGCCCGGCTCGGCGAAAGCGAGGTGAGGGAGTAGTCGTCTGCAAGGTCGGTAGCGGTATCAGCAGTCATACCCGAACTATACGGGAGGGGTGTGACACGAACCACACGAATGTAGTTTTTCCAGTCCTCGGTTTCCAATTCCCAGCCGTTTCTTCGTCTCTCCCGCGGAGCGGGGGAGACGCGTTGCGGCGGTAGCCGCGACACAGAGGGGGCTCTGGGGGACCAGGTG
This sequence comes from Acidimicrobiia bacterium, assembly GCA_036985755.1. Lineage (GTDB taxonomy): Bacteria > Actinomycetota > Acidimicrobiia > Spongiisociales > UBA5794 > JACZST01. Next base: position 8,360 of record BTQG01000094.1, read on the forward strand.
CTGAAGATGAGTTCAGTCGCAAGTCCGAGGGTTCCCAGTCTTCAGTCAGGGAAGCAAGTCTCGCGTTCTGGCTGATGGCCGGCAACCGATCACTCAGTCCGACAAAATCTCTGATAACCCGCGAAAAGGGATCACCGGTTCGGATTGACGTCGACCGGGCCCGCCGCGAAGGTTCCACCTGCTCGGCGGGTTTCGGTCCGCAGAGCACCCGGAAGACAGGCCTTCGGGCTACCGGTCGCCGGCGGTTCGCCGCCGGGGAAGCGGGTCAGACGGGGGTTCGTGCACAGGGCTTCGGCCCGGGCTACGAACGGGAGGATCCACTCCTCGGAGTGACCTCCGGGTCCGAACGGGACAGCCCAGGTTTCGACCGGACCAGCCCGAGGAAAC
>BTQG01000095.1:0-8709 GCA_036985755.1 Acidimicrobiia bacterium
TTGAAGATCCAGGACAGCAGAGCTTCGACCTCTGCTGCTTCCAACGCGACCTCGGCGGGAGCCAAGCTCACCGCTTGCCGTCCGGCCCACCCCGGCATCACTGCCGCCACCGTCAGGATGGGCAATGCGACGACGAGCAGTACCGAGCCGGCCCAGCGGAGCCTGGTGCCCCGACGAGCGAGCACCACGATCATCGCGAAGACCGCAAGGAGCACCGGTGGAACCATGCCACGCGGGCCACGCGTCGCATTCACGACTTCCCTCGCCGCCAGCAGCCCGTCCACGGGGCCGGACTCTTCTGAACCGAAGAGCAGTGAAACCTGATCCGGCACGCCGGCAAGCGCACCCTCGAGGGCGACAACTCCTTCGTCGCCACCAATGAGCTCGGCCACCAGCCGAATCGCCTCTGGGTCTGCTGCAAGCGACGCCTTCACCGGCACGAGGTCTATGAGCAACGAGGGTGCTTCGTCGTCGCTACCAGCAAACCAGGCATCGAGTTCTCCTGCCACGCTGGTGAGCTGCTCGTCGAACCAACCCTGGGTCAGGCTGCGATCGAAGACCGAGCGCATCTGGTCGGTTGGGATGGGTATGTTTCGACGATCGGCGAGCTCGGTGGAGAGCTGATCGACGAGCGCGGCGCGAGCCGTCTCTGTCAGCCCGACGTCGATGGCCTCATCTACCAGCGCCGCTGGGCTGGTAACACGAGGCAACACAGCCCACATCACCAGTGCGACGGGGGCGATAACGGCCGAGAGCAGGAGCAGCGACCACCTGCCCAGCCCCGCAGCCGTTTGGCCGGCGCCAGCGACCTTGCTGGTCTGAACGGGTGCCCCGCCCTCGCCTTCGGCTTCGCCTGGTCCCTCGAGTGTCGATATCGACGCAGCCGCCAGGTGTCCATGATCGGTATCCATCAAGGATCATGTCGGCGCACCGACGCTGCGGCCTTAACGGATGTGTCCAGCGTTTCGATCTGGTACGGACCACCGGCGCATGGGGCTGCTATCGGCCCGGGCACCATCAGCAGTAGCCGGGACTCGCCTCCATCGGCCAAGTCAGTCATCCGGCTCGCGGCCTCGACTGGCCGGTGGAGGGTTCGAGTTGATACGCTCCTGCCACCCGGGGTGGGAGTGACAGGTGACCGATCCGATCCGCAGCTTTGAAACGCTTTCCATCAACGACGTCGCTGTGGTCGGCGGGAAGAACGCGTCCCTCGGCGAGATGATCTCCAACCTCGCCGGGCTGGGTGTGTCGGTGCCCAACGGGTTTGCGACAACAGCCGCCGCGTTCCGCGACTTCCTCGATGCCGAGGGTCTCACAGATCGGATCCGAATCCGGCTGGCATCGTTGGATGTCGATCACACAGCGGAGCTCGCTGCGGCCGGTGGGGAGATTCGCCGGTGGATTCTCGCCGCGCCCCTCCCCCAAGATCTCGGTGCTGAAATCATCCGGGCCTACGCCGGTCTCGAGGTCGGTGGCGGGCCGGTTGCGGTGCGGTCGTCGGCGACCGCCGAAGATTTGCCGGAGGCGTCCTTTGCCGGGCAGCAAGAGACCTACCTCAATGTGCGCGGCCCCGACGCCGTCCTCACCGCCGTCAAGCAGGTGTTCGCCTCGCTGTACAACGACCGGGCCATCGCCTACCGCGTCCATCGCGGGTTCGATCACGACGACGTGGCCATCTCGGCGGGGGTGCAGCGCATGGTCGAGAGCATCGCCAGCGGCGTGGCATTCACGATCGACACCGAGTCAGGATTCGAGGACGTCGTATTCGTCACCTCAGCCTACGGTCTCGGCGAGCTCCTGGTTCAAGGCTCGGTCAACCCGGACGAGTTCTACGTGTATAAGCCGAACCTCGCCGACAACCGAACGGCGGTCATCTCGCGCACCCTCGGGTCGAAGACGCACCGCATGATCTACGGCGAACACGAGTCCCCGGTACGGACGGTCCCGGTACCGATGGAGGAGCAGCGACGTTTCTCGTTGACCAACGCCGAGGTCGAGGAGCTGTCCAGACAGGCGGTGGCGATCGAAGAGCATTACGGGCGCCCGATGGATATCGAGTGGGCCAAAGACGCCGCCGACGGTCAGATCTACATTCTCCAGGCCCGCCCGGAGACCGTGCGCAGCCGTGACACCGGCCGGATCCTGGAGCGATATCGGCTCCTCGAGCGCGGCGAGGTGCTCACGGTCGGACGCAGCGTGGGTCAGCGGATCGGGACCGGGACGGTCCGGGTGGTTCGCACGCCCGATCTCATGGCCCTGGTGCAGGAGGGCGACGTGCTGGTCGCCGACATGACCGACCCGGACTGGGAACCGGTGATGAAACGGGCATCCGCCATCGTCACCAATCGCGGTGGACGGACCTGTCATGCCGCGATCATCGCCCGCGAGCTCGGCATCCCGGCCGTGGTCGGCACCGGGACCGCTACCGAGGTCCTGCGAGACGGCGATGTGGTGACGGTTTCGTGCGCCGAAGGCGATGAGGGCTATGTCTATCAAGGAGAGGTGGAATACGAGCGGACGGAAATCCTCCTCGATGCCATGCCGGAGCCACCGACCAGGATCATGATGAACGTGGCGTCACCGTCGCGGGCCTTTTCGTTCGCCAGCATCCCCAACCATGGAGTGGGTTTGGCGCGCATCGAGTTCGTCATCAACAACATCATCGGCATCCACCCCCGCACCCTCCTCGACTACGCCGACCTGCCCGCTGAGCTCAAGGCGCAGGTCGATGAGCGAATCGCCGGCTACGACGACCCGGTCACGTTCTTTGTCGACAAGCTGGCAGAGGGCATCGCCACCATCGCCGCCGCCTTCGCCCCCAAGCCGGTCATCGTGCGCCTCTCGGACTTCAAGTCCAACGAGTACGCCCACCTCCTCGGCGGCGACCGCTACGAACCGGACGAGGAGAACCCGATGATCGGATTCCGTGGCGCAGCCCGATACCGAGATCCCGGCTTCGCCGAAGCCTTCGCCCTCGAATGTCGTGCATTGCGCCACGTCCGGGACGGCTTCGGGTTCACCAACGTCGAGGTGATGGTTCCCTTCGTCCGCACGGTGGCGGAGGCCGAAGCCGTAGTCGACGTCCTCGCCGCCAACGGCATCTCTCGCGGCCAGAACGGTCTTCGACTCATCATGATGTGCGAGATCCCCTCCAACGCCTTGCTCGCCGATGACTTCCTCGACCACTTCGACGGCTTCTCCATCGGCTCGAACGACCTCACTCAGTTGACCCTCGCCCTCGACCGAGACTCCGAACTGGTGGCCGACCTGTTCGACGAGCGCGACGCCTCGGTCAAACAACTCATCGAGATGGCGGCCAGAGCCTGCCGCTCCCGAGGCAAGTACATCGGTATCTGCGGTCAAGGGCCGTCAGACCATCCGGATTTCGCTCGGTGGCTCGTCGAGATTGGCCTCGACAGCATCTCTCTCAACCCCGACACGGTGCTCGAAGCCTGGCTCGATCTCGCCGACAGCCCCGCTGGGGGCTGAACGGAGTGGCCCAAACACTCACCGTTGTCTGCGTATCGGACCACACCGGCCTGACCGCCGAGGCGTTTGCGCACAGCCTCATCAGCCGCTTCCCCCAGATCAAGGCCTCCTACCTGATCCGGCCGTTTGTGGATTCGGCAGAAAAGGCACACGCCGTCGTCGATGAGATCGACGCGCTTGGCCCAGGGACGCGGCCCATCGTCTTCACAACGTTCAGCAACACGAGTCTCCAGGACATCGTGGCAGGGGTCAACGGAATGGTGATCAACCTCTTCGCCGAGTGGCTCGATAGGGTATCCGTGGAGCTGAACCAGGAGCCATCGAGCCAGGTCAGCCACTATCACGGGGTCGGGGATGTTGCCCGGTACCAGCTCCGGCTGGACGCCGTGGACTTTGCGCTCATGACGGACGACGGGCTCGGAGTCGAGCACTACCCCTTGGCAGACATCATCCTTGTCGGGGTATCGCGTGTCGGAAAGACACCGAGTTGCCTCTACCTATCGATGCACTACGGCATCCGCGCCGCCAACTACCCCTTGTCTCTCGAAGACCACGAAGGGTTGGGTTTCCCGGAAACGCTCCGGCCCCACCGAGAGCGCCTCTATGGGCTCACCATCGAGCCGCGACGCCTCAGCGCCATCAGGCTGCAGCGCCGCGCGGACGGCGCCTACTCCTCCCTGGAGCTGTGCAAGAGGGAACTCCGCCACACCGAACAGCTCTTTCGAGCCGAAGGCATCCCGTACCTCGACTCCACGTCGCGTTCGATCGAAGAGATCGCAGCGACGATCATCGAAGACACCGGAATCTCTCGCCGGATCTAGGCGACCGGCGTGGTGACTGCGACCTTGCCCTGCCGGCGGCTCTGCCACGCAGGTCCCGTCGATGGAGGCGACGCCGGGAATCGAACCCGGGTAGAGGGTTTTGCAGACCCTTGCCTAACCACTCGGCCACGTCGCCGAGACAAGAGGGCGGCCATCTGACCGCCCTCGGAGCGGACGACCGGGATCGAACCGGCGACCTCAACCTTGGCAAGGTTGCGCTCTACCAGCTGAGCTACGTCCGCGGACGCGCTGAGGCTACCACGGCGAATTCCGAACAACTATGTCCCCGTCGAGCCGAAACCACCATCCCCACGCGAGCTCGCCGGCAGTTCATCGACGACCGTGAACTCCTGGGTTACGACAGGGACCACGACGAGTTGAGCGATCCGATCGCCCCGCGACACGGCGAAAGGCTGCTCCCCCAGGTTGACCAGAACGACCTGCACCTCCCCGCGATAGCCGGCATCGATCAGCCCGGGGCCGTTGACAACGGAGATGCCGTGGCGGGCGGCGAGCCCGCTGCGGGGCACGACCAGGCCGGCGAACCCCTCGGGTATGGCAACGGCGATGCCGGTCGGGATGGTCGCTCGGGCACCGCCATCGATGGCGGCGTCCACTCTCGCTCGCAGATCGACTCCTGCGTCTCCCTGGTGGGCGAGACCAGGAAGGGGCAGGTCGCCATCGATTTGCTGGATGAGGATCTCCATTATGTCGCCCCTCCGTGCGGCTGGGTGATGGTATCGCCGGAGAGACACCAACTCCGAAGCCATCACCGGTATCTTTGGCGCCATGGCCAGACGCTCCGAATCGAGCGCGCTCCCTGGGAACGACGGGCGCTGGTTCCTCGAACTGCTCGGGCTCATCGAGCCCGAGATGGAACCAACTGCCGCCTTCGCCACGCTCGAGTCTCTGGTGCCGCCACCGGTTGCCGACGACACCGAAACGGCGAACGCGGGGGCGGTCTCGGCCGCGGTCAACGGCGCCCTCCTGGTGGAAGCCCCGCCAAACGGTGAACTCGTATCCCTCACGTCCGACGGTTCCCACAGGCGGCGGGTTTGGTGGATCACCAGTCTCCTCCTGCTGATCCTTGGTGGAGCCATTGGAGCCGGCATCTACCTCCTGCCGAGGGCCGCCGATCAGGAAGCGACGGAGTTGGCTTCCCAGCACCGCACCGCCATGGTTGAGATGCGAAACGAGCTACCGAAAACGCAGCAGGCATTGGCTGATCTCACCGATCCCGCCGCCTCTCCCGAAGCGGTATCGGTGGTGCCGGAGGCAATCGCCGCGCTCAGCTCCGTGAGTGGAAGGGCAATCGCCGCCGCCACCGCCCCCCTGCCGACGACCCTCCCGCTGGTCCCGAGAGACGGGTTCGACTCCCTGAAGCCGACCCGAGAGGCGATGACCATCCTTGGCGCCACCGGTCGCGATATCGCCGGTCGGATCGGGGTCGGGTTCAGTTATCGCAGCTCGATCGAAGCCCTCTTCGCCATCGACGGATTGCCCGTCGATGCCCCGGATGATGCCATTACCGGGCTCAGCCTCGTTCTCGCCGAGGACCTCGCCGACTCCGGGCGTATTGTTGCCGACCTGCCACAGGATGCAGGCTTTATCGCTGTGGCTGAGGCGGCGACCGTCGCCTCGCAGCGGTACCCGACGTGGCAGCTCGAATACCTCGATGCGCTGCGCCAGAGGGACCGCGGGCGAGCCGAAACGCTGCTGGCCGAGCTCGAGGCCGCCAGGCGCACCATCGAATCCCGCCTCCACACCGCGCTCATCGATATGAGAACCGAGCTCGATGGGATGATCGTCGTCCTGGCAGCCGAGCTCGAGACCGCCATCGACAACGTGCCGTAGCCGGCTACGACTCCCTGTCGAGGGCGGCAACCTCACGCTCGAAGTCACTTGCTCCCTGGAAACCCTTGTACACCGAAGCAAAGCGCAGGTAGGCGACCTCGTCGAGATCGCGAAGGGCGCCGAGGATCTGGCGGCCGATGTCTTCGCTGGAAACGACCGCCGATCCCGATCGTGCCCAGGCATCGATCTCGGTGACAACAGCCTCAACCGCGTCGTCTGCTCCCGGGCGGTCGGCCAGAGCTGCCTCGAGACCGCGTCGCACTTTCTCGGAATCGTATGGCTGACTGGTCTGATCACGCTTTAGAACGGAGACCACGACCGAGGCTCGCTCGAAGGTGGTGAACCGTTGCCCGCAGATTGCGCATTGGCGGCGGCGGCGAATCGCCCGGCCCTCCTCGGCGGGACGCGAATCGATAACGCGAGTGTCCTCGGTGTCACAGTACGGGCAGCGCACGGTGGCGATGAGCGTACCCCATCCGGCGGCTCCGCGTCCGGCCACAGCCCGGCGGGGACGGTCGCTCGCCGGGCGCGACGTGTTACGCGTCCACCGGTAGCTCGAGAACCTCGCCGGGCTGGATGACCGCAGTCGGCAGGTCGTTGAGGTGACGGATCGTCGCCACAACCGCCCGCAGATCCTCACCCTGCCCGGCGACGGTGTCGGCGATCGACCACAGCGAGTCACCCGACCGGACCTTGTAGTCGACGGTTTCGACCGGCGAGCTACCGACGGCATACACGGCGGTGGCGAGGAGGAGCACGAGCACCGCAACGATCGTGGAGATGATGACCAGAGCTCGGGCGCTGGCGCTACGTTGCGAGATCATCTCGTGCTGCCTCCTCGGTGGTCCGCCGTCGTTCGTGGGCCAAAACCCACGACCCGAACGTACCAACGGGGTGTGACACGAAACCGGAAACCGTTGCAGGAGTTTGGTTGCACGCCCTACCTCCGAACGTATGTTCGTCGTAATCGGAAGAATATCGAACACGTGTTCGTCTGTCAACTCGAACGCGTGTTCGGGGCACGATTTATGCGCTGTCCGTCTCCTCCCTCTCGGGGGAGGTGGCAGCCGATGATGGTGTCGCTGCGGGCTCTCAGGTTTTGTCTCGGTCGAAGAACCATCACAGATGGGGAGGCTGATGATGGGGGCTGCCAGGCCTGACGAGGGGACAGCGAGCACCCCCCCTTCCCCGCCTACGGCGGTACTCCCCCCCGAGGGGGAAGCAACAGACCGCGAAAGACGCGACTCACGACTTCTGTGGTAGCCCGATCCGGTAGCGGACCTCAGAGAGCGATCCGCCGCTGGTCTCGTCGATCTTCGTTTTCTCGTCGAGACGCCATCTTCCGGCCTCGTAGAAGGCGCGGCTCCTGGTGTTGGTATCGAGCACCCACAGGGTGGCGGCGAAGAACCCACTGTCTCGTAACCAGGCGAGCGACTCGCTCATGATGTCCCGTCCGTGGCCGTGGCCCCAGTGCTCGGGGGTCACGTAGATCGCAAGCACCTCGCCGATGCGGTCGCTATTGAGGTCCTCGTCCCGCGTCGGTCCGACCTGGGCCATGCCGACGATCTCGCCGATGTGCTCGGCGACGAACATGGCGCTTCGCGGCGGTGGTTCGGCAAAGAACCGGTTCCATGTGGCGGTCCGCGACTCAACGGTGTGCCGATCGATCACCGAATCGGGGATGAGCCCCCGATAGGCGCCGACCCAGGACGCAACCTGCACCCTGGCAATGCTCTCGCTATCGGCCGCCGACGCCCACCTGATCATGCCTCGATGGTCGTCGCCGGAAGGGCGCGACACAACGATCGAACATATGTTTGGTCAACATCGATTTCTCCGCTACCGTTCCCGGTACGAATCAGGGAGGTTGAGCGATGGCACAGCGACAGGATCTCACCGATAGACAACGACAGATCCTCGATCTCATCACCGAGACCGTCGATGCGCGGGGATACCCGCCCTCGGTCCGAGAGATCGGCGCCGCCGTTGGCCTGTCATCGCCTTCGACCGTTCACAGCCATCTCTCGACGCTCGAGCGGTTCGGCTATGTGCGGCGGGATCCATCCAAGCCGCGGGCGATCGAAGTCATCGACGACGGGACCCCGGTGACCGCGCTGCACAGGGCACCGGTTCGCGATGTGCCACTGGTGGGGTCCATCGCCGCCGGATCACCGATCCTCGCCGACGAGGACATCGAAGAGATCTATCCGCTGCCAACCGAGCTCGTCGGCCACGATCCGGTCTTCATGCTCCACGTGCGCGGCGACTCGATGATCGACGCCGGGATCTTCGAGGGTGATTACGTCGTGGTCCGCCGCCAACAGAACGCCAACGATGGCGAGATCGTGGCCGCGCTCGTCGGCGACGATGAGGCCACCGTCAAGCGGCTCAGGCGCAAGGATGGCAGGGTCATTCTCGAGGCGGAGAACCCGGCCTACGCACCGATGGTGTTCACCGAAGGCGTCGAGATCCTCGGCATCGTCGTCGCCCTCCTCCGCCGCGTTCACTGAGGCGAAGCGAAGCTGAGCCGGGGCCCGAGCGGCCC
>BTQG01000096.1:0-8658 GCA_036985755.1 Acidimicrobiia bacterium
GTCACCGTGCAGGCGCGCAGTACCGCGGAGTTCGCACCCGTCGCCCTACTCGACCCGTGAGGAGGCAGGTCGATTTGCGCTTCGCTTGAAGTCATCAGTCATCAGTCATCAGTCATCAGTCGGAGCAGGAAGGACGTTCTTGCTGAAGGCTGACGACTGTGGACTCTCCCCTGTCTTGCTGAAGACTGAAGACTCTTCTTGCTGAAGACTGAAGACTGACGGCTGACGGCTGACGGCTGAGGACTGTGGACTGTGGACTGTGGACTGTGGACTGTGGACTGTGGACTGTGGAGTCTCTATGCCTCAGGACTCAGGACCCCATCATCGGCGAGATCGGCGATCATGGCGTCGGCATCGTCGCCGAGAAACACCACCGATCCTCCGCCGGCTCTGCCAAGCTTTCCCGGCAGCACCACGTTCTCGATCTGATCCGGGTCGATGGTAAAGGCGGTCGCTGCAAGCTGGATCTGCGCCGTTGGTGACAGGTCGGTCCATGCGTGGTCTTCCAGGATGGTCAGGAACGTCGGTGCAGCCATCACACCGCTGGTCTGGATCAGTCGGAGCATTGCCAACATCACCACGCCCTGGTTTCCCGACCGGGTGAAGTCGCCGCCTGGCACCCCCTTTCGGGTTCTCGAATAGTCCAGCACCCGCGGCGGCGAGAGGGTCTGCGCTCCGGCCCTGAAGGCAGGCCACCACGGCTGTTCAGGGATCGACCGGGGAAGGGTGATGGGGAGGTTCCCCAGGCTGCCCAGCAGGCCCTCGAAACCCTTGAACCCGGTGACCACGTAGCCCTCGATCGGGAGATCCCACTCGGCTGCGACGACATCGGTGATCACGTCGGGGCCGCGTCCGGACATCACCGAGGACAACTTCATCGATCCGAACGGCGAAGCAACGTAACTGTCGCGAGGGAATCCGAGGATGGTGCCGGTTCCGTCGGAGGCACGCGCCGTGAGCAGATGGACGCTGTCTGCGCGGTAGCGCTGCTGGTTTTGCCCCGGCCTCGCATCAGACCCGAGCACGAGCACGAGTCGGGGCTCGCCGCCAAACCAGGCGCCGCCCTTCGCCGCATCGACGCCGACGATCTGCCACCCCTCACCCTCGTCGGCCGCTGCGTAGATGTCGCCTGATGGGGCAGCGAGGATGGCAACCGAGCCTCCTTCGAGGTCGGCAACCTTCGTCGTCACCACCAGGGTGTTGGGTGTGTCCAGGTCCAACTCGAGCAGCGGTCCGGCGAGACCCTCTGGTATGGGTGGCATGGGGTTTCGCTGGTCGACGCGCCACGACAGGGTGTCACCGAGGGCGACGAGCAGGTCCGTTGGGATGTCCTCACCGTCTGCACCGACCTCCACCGTCTCTAGGGGAGTCGTCGTGGTGGTCTCGGCCAACGTCGTTGAACTGGTGGTGGTGGTGGTGCTGGTCGATGGGGCCAACGTCGTCGAGGTTGTCGTCGTCGTTGTGGAGACGCATGCCGAAACGAGGATCGCCATTGCGGCAAGGCCGACGGTGGCGGCTCGATGGATACGAAGGCTGGTCACCGGCGGTGATAGTACGAGCAGCGACGGCTATTCGCTCGGCGGGTCTTCCCAATGGCGTAGAGGGTCGCCGGGTCACGGTCGAGGACCGGGTCCGACGGCAGGCCACGTGGCTTTGTCACCCTTCTTTCCGCATGGTGTACGTTGTCGCCCATCTCAGAGGCACGCAGCCAGCGTTGACCGTCGTTTTGTCTTGCTGGGGTGGGGAGCGCGGACCGCGGCCTTGTCGACGTCTGTTTGTTGATGAGGTGGCGCTGGTCGATCGATCAGCATCAGTCGAGCAGATTGGGAGAGCATCGTGGACCGAGTCAAGGGTTTCTTCATCATTATTGGGGCGTTGGGTCCGATCATCGCATTGGTGGTCCTCGTTGCGGTGACGCTGTTGACGGTTGGATCCGTTACTACGTCTGCGCGAACGTTCGGCGACGCAGTCGGGGTCGAAATCGCTGACGCGAAGGTGATGCTTGACGATGTGACACAGGGTTTCGACGAGGTTGGTACGTTCGTGAGCGGTCTCTCGGGAGCCGTCGGCGGCGTCGCCGACGACATTGCTGGGATGCCGGTGTCCGTCTCCGTGCCAATCCCGGATGTGACCTTTCCCGAGATAGACCTCGGTTTGGTGACCGTGCCGGCGAGGAATCTGCTCGCTGCCCAGAATTTGAGTGCCAATGTTCCGGGTGCCGTTGAGGTCAAGCAGTTCTTTGGCGAGGCCGCTGCGGTGAGCAGGGGTATTACGGACGACCTGCGACGGGAGCTGAATGCGATCTTCAGGGCACCCAAACAGATCACCAACATCGCCGCCGCTACCGGTGTGCTCGGATCCGAGGTCCGGAGCGCAGTTTCCAGGTGGTTCGTGGTTGTCACCGCCGTGCTGGCCTTGGCGCTGCTCGGCTGGATCGTGGGTTCGATGTCGCAGATCGTTCGTGAAACGCGCCTCGGTTGGTCGATGCTCGTCGGCCAGCCGGTGCCGGCGGTCACGATCGACGAGCTCAACCGGCGGTTGCGGGAGCTGCAGAAGCAGCTGGCCGCCTACGGCGGCACAACGTGAGGAAACGCACGCCTGGGTGAGGTCTCCACAGTCTTCAGCTAGACCGGAGAGCGTCAATAGTCTTCAGCTTTCAGTCCTCAGCAAGACAAGAGGTCCGCTCCATCGACTCATCCCGATGACCGATGACCGATGACTGGCAACAGTGTCATCAGCCGCCATCGGGGACGGCCTAACCTTCGCGCTCTATGCGTGTAGTCATCGCCGGCTCCGGCCGGGTCGGGAGCGATCTTGCCCTCACGCTGTCTGAGGAAGGCCACGACGTAACCGTGATCGACGCGGACGAGAAGCGCTTCGAGCTTCTCGGCGGCACCTTCAACGGCACCACTCACACGGGGCTTGCCTACGACGTTCGGGTGCTCCGCGAGGCCGGGATCGAATTCGCCGAGTCGTTTGTTGCGGTGACCAACTCGGACAATGCCAACGCAATGGCGGTACAGGTGGCGCGTTCGGTGTTCGGCGTGCCCCGTACGATCGCCCGTCTCGACGACCCGGCTCGCGCCGATGCCTACCGGGCGATGGACATCCGCTATATCGCAGTCACGAAACTGACCTCCCGCGTGCTCCACGAACAGATCGTCGATCCAGAGTTCGACTATCACTTGACCTTTTCCGGCGGCGACGTCGAAATCGTTGACATGGTGCTTGCCGACAGCATCGCAAACGTGACGGTTTCGGACTTCGAGGTCAAGGGCGAGCTCAGGGTCGCCGCCATCCGGCGAGGCTTGCGTACGCTCATTCCCGGGCCCGATTTCAAGCTCAAGCCCGGCGACATCGTGGTTGCCGCCGCCCGGCACGGTGCAATGGGGAAGGTCAAGAAGTACCTCATCGACGTCGAACCGGAGCTGGCATGAGGATGGTGATCGTCGGCGGCGGCAAGATCGGCTCCTACCTGGCACGGGGGCTGTCCTCGGCCGGCCACGTGGTTGCCGTTATCGAATCCGATGCATCACATGCCAGGAGGGTCGTTTCCGATGCCAAGGTCCTCGTGTTCGAAGGGGACGGAACCGATCCCGAATTGTTGAGAGCCGCCGACGTCCCCAGAGCCGACTGGGTGCTGGCCCTGACCGGCAAAGACGAGGACAACCTCGTCGCCTCCCAGCTGGCCCTCACCCTCGGGGCAACGCGGGTGATAGCCAGGCTGAACGATCCGTCGAACCGGCCCACCTTCGAGGCACTCGAGATCCCGGTAGTCAGCGTGACCGACCTCATCGCCCAGGTGATCTCGAAGGAGGTCAAGGTCCCCGACCTGGCGGCTTCGGATCTGTTCGCCGCCGGCAAGGTCGCCGTACAGGAACTCGATGTGCCGGAGACGTTCCAGGAGAAGCAGGTAGCCGAGCTCGGTTTCCCCGAGAATGCCCTCATCGTGACCATCGTCCGGGGCGACCGAGTGAAGATCGCTACCGGGACCAGCTCCATCAAACCGGGGGACCGCGTGCTGGTGGCCTCGGCGACCGAGGCCATGTCCGAGGTTGCTCAGGCCTTCGGGGCGAAGCGGGCATGACCGGCCGGAGGCGGCGGCCCGGATGGCTCCCCGACCCGATCGGTGCTTTGCTGTCGTTTCTGGCGGAGGCGCTCGTCGTGGCCGGCCTCGCCGTTGTGACGATTGGGGTGGCAGCGATCGCACTCTGGCTGGTGTGACGTGCTCATCCGTCCGATAGCACGCGACTTCAAGATCATTGCGTTCTATCTCGGAAGAGTTTTCCTGGTGGTAGCGGCAGCCGGCATGCTGCCCGCCGGCTGGGCGCTGCTCGGGCGCGAATGGGCACCGTTCAGCTCGTTTCTGCTGATGATCGGTTTCTTCGCCGTGCTGGGGACGGCGATGATGCGGCTCGGCGTCGGCGAACAGCGCCTCGATTGGGGTCACGGCATGGTGGTGGTCGCCGTCACCTGGCTGGTAGTTCCTGCTATCGGGGCCATCCCATTCCTGCTTTCCGGACACTTCGGCGGGCCTCTCGACGCCTACTTCGACGCCATGTCAGGGCTGTCGACGACGGGTCTCGCCCTCGTCCAGGATCTCGACCATCTGGCGCCGTCACTGAACTTCTGGAGGCATCTGCTCCACTTCCTCGGCGGCCAGGGCATCATCATCGCCGTACTCGTGCTCTTTGCCGGGGGCGGGGCACTCACCATGTATTACGGCGAAGGCAGGGACGATCAAATACTCCCCTCGGTTCGGTCGACGGCGCGATTCATCTGGAGCGTGGCCGCTGCGCACCTCGTCTTCGGGGTCGTGGCGCTCGGGCTCGTTGCCTACCTGGTCCTCGGTTTCGGCTTCGGGCGTTCGCTGTTCCACGGTCTGATGATCTTCTTCGCAGGGTTCGATACCGGTGGGTTCTCTCCGCAAAGCACCAGCCTCGGCTACTACCACTCAGCCGTTTTCGAGTTGGTCACCGCGGTCCTCATGGTTGCCGGCGCTCTGTCGTTCGGGGTGCACTTTGCGCTGTGGCGCGGGCCTCGCCGCAGTCTCCTCAAGAATCTCGAGACCAGGACCGTCCTACTCACCTTCGGATTCACCATGACACTCGTTGTGCTCGGTTTGGCGCTCACCGTGGCCTACACCGAGCTCACGGGGCTGAGCCGCCAGGGCTTCTTCCAGGCGCTCTCAGCGCAGACTGGAACCGGATTCACCACCATTCCTTCGTCTGAGCTGGCGCGGTGGGGTGGTCTCGCTTTCGGAGGCATGGCGATCGCCATGGCGCTCGGCGGGATGGCATCATCGACCGCGGGCGGGGTGAAAGCGCTTCGCAACGGGCTCACCTTGCGATCGATGGGGCAGGAGGTCCGGGCGATCCTGCTCCCGCACGGCGCCATGGTCGACCGCTCCTACTTCCAGTTTCGCGAGCGCCCGCTGAGCCCCGATCTGGCGAGATCGGTCATGACCGTGTCGCTTTTGTACGTGGCGCTGTATATCGCAGGCGCCGGGGTGGGGATCGCCTACGGGATGCCCCTGCAGCAGGCGCTTTTCGAGTCGGTGAGCGCCGGTGCCAACGTTGGGCTGTCGGTGGGACTGACCGAACCGTCGATGCCGGCGCTGTTGAAGCTCACCTACGTGGTGCAGATGTGGCTGGGGCGGCTCGAGTTTGTCGCAGTGTTCGCCCTCGTCGGCTTCGTAGTCTCGATCGTGAGAGGGAAATGAGATCAGAGTTCCCAGTTCCCAGTTCCCGGTTCTCCGGCGTCCGCCGATGGTGCCTCGCCGTTACAGCAGTCGTTGGTTTTTGGGCGCTGACGGCGGCGCCTGCGGTGGCGCAGGTGATCGTCCCGGTGGAGGATCTGCTCGCCGACCCCTCCGCCTTCAACGGACAAACGATCACCGTGGAGGGCGAGCTGATCGGGGATTACGGCTTCCGCTCAGACGGGACGATGTGGACCCAGCTCAACGACGATTCGTACGTGCAGGCTCCTGTGGTAGACGGCGGCGAGCTAACGGGATCGAACGTCGGGATCGGGGTCAGGATGCCGGCGGCGCTGGCACAGTCCCTCGACCCACCGGGCGGGTATCGGGTTCGCGGGCCCGTCGTTCAGGCGACCGGTGTCTGGAAATACCACGATCCGGATCGGCAGGGCGAGTCCTACCTGGATGCCAGCGCGGTGGAGACGGTCGAGCAGGGTACGAGGCTCGAGGAAAGCGGCAATATGGTCGCCATCGGCATCGGTGTCCTGCTGCTGGCGATCAGTGGTCTGCTCTGGTTGCGCTACGTAGCCGCCAGGGATCGGACCTGAGCGGAGCGATCCGCTACCGCCGTATACTCCCGCTGATTTTGCCGCACGTCGATCGGGAGCAACCATGAACCCTGAGCTCTGGCTCTATGTCGCTATGGCCATGGGAGTTCTCAGCCTCGCCGTCGCCGCCTTCTACGCATCACAAGTCATGTCCGCCGACCCGGGAAACGACGAAATGGTTCGGCTGATGAACGTCATTCGTGATGGTGCGATGGCGTTCCTGCGCCGCGAGTACTTGGCCATCGCCGTCTTCGTCACGCTCCTCACCGTTCTCATCGTCGTCTTCCTCCCCTGGGGCTGGCCGTGGGGTGCGGTCGCCTATGTGTCGGGGGCGTTCCTCTCGGCGCTGGCGGGGTTCATCGGGATGCGGATTGCCACCGCCGCCAATGCCCGCACCGCGGAGGCGGCGCGCCAGGGTGGTGTCGCTCGGGCCCTGCCCGTGGCGTTCCGCGGTGGGGCGGTTATGGGGTTCACCGTCGCCGGCCTCGGTCTGCTCGGCTTCTCGCTCGGCATCTGGTTCTTCCGCAGCGTGCTCGACCGCGACGACTGGGTGGCGATCGTCACTGCGATTGGGCTCGGCGCCTCCTCGATCGCCCTATTCGCTCGTATCGGTGGCGGCATCTACACCAAGGCCGCCGATGTCGGGGCGGATCTGGTCGGCAAGGTCGAGGCAGGCATCCCTGAAGATGATCCACGGAACCCTGCGGTGATCGCCGACAACGTCGGGGACAACGTCGGGGACGTCGCCGGCATGGGCGCCGACCTCTTCGAGTCCTACATGGGCTCCCTGGTGGCACCGATCACGTATGCCATGTTCGTCTTCGGGCTGGCCGGTGCTGCTTTCACCCTGCAGGCCGTGTTCTATCCGCTGGCGATCGCCTCCATCGGGATGCTCGCCTCGATCATCGGGTCGTTCCTGGTCCGTCCGGGAAAGGCCAGCCTCGGTGCAACCCTGGAACGGGGAACGTGGGTTGCGGCAGGCCTGACCATCCTCGGTGTCGCCATCCTCACGCCGGCGTTGTTCAACGACGTCGAAGGGGTCAAGAACCCGTGGGGCTTCTTCGGGGCGGTCCTCGTCGGGCTCATCGTGGGGGTGGTCATCGGGAGGATCTCGATGTGGTTCACCTCGGATGAGTACAAAGTGGTCAAGGAGGTCGCTCGCCAGGCTCAGACCGGTGCGGCGACGGTGATCCTGTCCGGGGTGTCGGAAGGGATGAAGTCGGCGGCGTACTCGGTCATCGTTGTTGCCGCCGGTATGGGCGCCGCCTTCTGGGCAGGTCAGCTGGCGGTGGAAGACGGTGGAATCTACGGCGTTGCCATCGCCGCCATCGGGGTGCTGGCGACACTGGGTATCACGGTATCGGTCGATGCGTATGGGCCGATCGCCGACAACGCCGGCGGCATTGCCGAGATGGCGCATCTTCCTCCAGAGGTCCGCGAAGCCACCGACGAGCTCGATGCCCTGGGCAACACCACGGCGGCCGTCGCCAAAGGGTTTGCCATCGGCTCGGCGGCGGTCACCGCTCTTGCCCTGTTCTTCACCTTCTTCCAGGCGGTCAACCTCGAGCTGGAGAAGGCCGGGGAGCCGATCATCGAGACCCTCGACCTCCTCAACATCTGGGTCATCGTCGGACTGTTCATCGGGGCGATGTTCCCCTACCTGTTCGGGGCCCAGACCATCCAGGCGGTGGGGAGATCCGCGGTGCAGATCATCGAGGAGGTTCGCCGTCAATTTCGCGAGATCCCGGGGCTGAAAGAAGGAGACCCGGACGCCACGCCCGACTACGAGAAGTGCATCGACATTGCCACCAGGTCATCGTTGCGGGAGATGATCATCCCCGGCACCCTGACGGTGGCGCTGCCGCTGGTGGTCGGGTTCATCAGCATCGAGATGCTCGGCGGTGTGCTGGCAGGAGCGCTGGTGTCGGGCTTCCTGCTTGCCATCTACATGGCGAACGCCGGTGGCATGTGGGACAACGCAAAGAAATTCGTCGAGGCCGGCGCCTTCGGCGGCAAGGGATCCGAGGCGCACAAGGCGGCCGTGGTCGGAGACACCGTCGGAGATCCGTTCAAGGACACCTCTGGCCCATCGATGAACATCGTCATCAAGGTGATGACGATCGTCTCGTTGATCTTCTCCTCTGCGTTCGTGAGCAACGGACTTTTCTAGCGCACGTATTACGTATTACGTATTGCGTATCACGTACCCCGGCAATACTGACTCCGCACTCATGACTCGTCGCATCACGCTGATCCGCCACGCCGAGACCGCAGCCAACGTTCGCGGTGGATGGCAGGGCCATTCCGATTCCGAGTTGAGTGACCGCGGTCAAACCCAGATCGTGAGGCTGG
>BTQG01000097.1:0-8609 GCA_036985755.1 Acidimicrobiia bacterium
GAATGGGAACTGACTACTCCCATTTGACAGCCCCGTACAATGGGCGGTTCATGCGCGCCCACGATGAGTCAGTGCTTCACGAGGTCCTTCCCCCCGAGGATCGGGTGATCGAGGCCGTTGTTGCCCGCTACCAGAGGGTCGCGCCGGCGGTCACCAGGTTCGCCCGATCGATCGCGAGCAACGACGAGCTCAGGGTGCGACTCGGATCGCAGGCATCCGCCTCACCCGACGAGATCGTGATCGACCCCGGAGTGTTCCAGGCCGCCTACGCACGGGCGGCCCCGGTGACCCCCACCGAAGTTGCCCTCACCTCTGCGCTGCACGAGGCGGTGCACCTGATCGCCACCAATCTCGACGAGGAGCGTCCGATCCCCGACTCGTGGATGGCACACCGGGAATCTCTGGAAAACACCGGGGAACCGCCTCCGCTCGCCGAGCTGACCACATACGAGTGGACGGAACCGGAACCCGCCTCCGACGAGGACGACCAGGCCTACCGCTATGACGCCGTGCCGACCGTATCGGCCGTGTCGCTGCTCGATGCCCTGGGCACGGTGGCCGGGCCGGCTGCCGAGGCAATGTTTCTCGCCATCGAGGATGCCCGCCAGGAACGCAAGCACATGGGCCACTTTCCCGGCGCCCGTTCCGTGCTCTCCGACCTGTATGTCGCCGCGGTCCCCGGTGGTTTCGCCCAAACGAGGCCGCTCGGCCAGTTCGCCCTGGCCTGTTTCCTCATCGTCGGCGATTATCTCGATCGCGACGCGTTGCAGAAGCTGGCCACTCCCAACGTTGCCCTCGCCATCGACGACGCCATGGTCTTTCTCGACCGGGTTCCGGAATTGGAGGATCCGTGGACGGTGGGCGGCGTCGCCCTCCAGCTGATCGAGGTGGCGCGCATGCACGGGATCCTCACCGAGGGGGCTGCGGCCAACGCACCGGCTACTCGCAGTGAAGGGCGCCAGACGGATCAGGCGTCGATCGTCGAGAGCGTCGACGCGGTGAGAGTGGTGACACCGGCGCTCGCCGACAAGGATTCCTACGAGCAAACGCGGCAGGCGTCGCAAGTGGTCTCTGCGGAGCACGGTCGTCACGGTGAGGCGGATCAGGCCGGCGACCCGGCAACCGATCAGTTGATGAAGGTGTCGACCAGCCCGACGGTGTACCTGCCGACGGGTCAGTCCGGCAAGCTCATCGTCACCGACTTCCCTCGCTCTTTCCGCCGGTTCGGCCCTCAGGGTCACACAATGCTCCGGGCCGCAGCCGAAGAGTGGGGCGTGGCCCAGCGCCGGGTGTCTGGAGAGCTCTACCCGCTGTTCCTCGCCAACCAGCGAAGGGGACTACGTAGCGGGTTCGATGCCGGTGACCTCTCTCCATATACCCCGCTGCTGCTGGGTGCAGGACTGTACGAGCGAATGTTCGAGCGGCGTGATCTGCCAAACCGACGCTCCTACGGCGTCAGCTTGCTCGTCGACGGCTCGGCATCGATGCTGCAAGCCCGCGAGATGCGCGCCGGGCGCAAGAAACCGTGGGCGCTCGCCGCCGCCATCCTCGGCGCCTGGACACTGGCGAGACTCGCCGACGAATTGCAGATCGAATTCGAAGTGGCCATCTTCAACCGCGGGTTCGCGGCGGCGCCCGCCGACACCGAACGCTCGTACACCGACCGTCGCGCCAGTACGACCGGGGCCCTCCGTCAGACCCAGGGCGGTTCTGCGGAACGACTTACCAGAACCGTCAACCACTACCTCGTCAAGCGGTTCGCCGAGCGATGGCGCGGCGCTGAGGAGGTACTCGCCGGTCTGTTCTGGATGGCGGCCACACCGCAGGAAGCGGTCAGAGAGGCCCGCAGGGACCCCGATGTCGCCCCTCCTCTTTCCATGTTCGACAAGGCCGCCAACGTGGACGAGTTCAATCTCGCCCACGCCGCCGAGCGTCTCTCGTCGCGCAACGTGTCGCATCGAATCCTCGTCGTGCTCGCCGACGGCATGACCCGCGGCTCGGTCGCCGCCCTCGCCGCCACCACGGCGTCGATCGATCGCGGCGGCACGACCGTGCTCGGGATCGGGATCGGGGACGACACCGTGCAAGCCGCCTATCAACGCAATGCCGTCGTCCAGCAACCGGATGCCCTCGCCGCAGCGATGATCGACGGGGTGCGAGCGTCGCTGTTCCGCTCGATGGCAGCGGGCGGTGCTTCCTGGTGGATGCAGCCGACCCAACAGATCACAGACGACACATACGCCAACTGAGGAGCACAATGACCGACATCGTCACCTTCGAGGATCCCACGGGCCTCGGGAAACCCATCGACCTGGAAACGGTCACGATTCCAAAAGACGTCACCGACGCCGATCTGCGCCGCGACCACATCCCGGAGCCCGATCCTTACTATGTCGATATCGGCATGTTGTACCGCCTCGCCATGCTCGAGCAGACCAGAAAGAGCCGCTTCGAAGGGATACCCCTCCACCTTGCGCTGCGGGGCCACATGGGCACGGGAAAGGATCACGACCTCGAGCAATTCGCCGCCCTCACCAGGATGCCCTACTACCGCGTCCCGCTGACCGGTGAAGTTCGGGACATCACGCTCATCGGGTCGGTGAAGCTGCACGGTGACGGCAAGGGTGGCACCGAGAGCCGGTGGGAGGACGGCGACATCACAAGAGCCATCCGCGGACCGGCGTTGGTGAACCTGTCGGAATTGAATGCGGCAGGAGCCGAGACCCTGTTCGCGCTCCATGGGCTGCTCGATCGCCACCAGGCGCTCGAGCTCCCAACCGGCGAGATGGTTCGGCTTCGCGACGATGTGCGCGTGTTCGGGACGCTCAACCCCACAGACCTGAGGGACTATGCGGGGACCCAGACCCTGAACAAAGCCTTCGCCGACCGGTGGATCATCTGGGAGAAGACGTTCCCGTCAGAAGATGAGCTGCAGATGATGTTGGTGCGCCGGCACCCGGACATGCGCAAGGAGCTCGTCGAGATGATCCCGAAGCTCGCCGTCGAGATCAACGAGTCGTTCGTTGCCGGCGACGCCACAACCAGGGTGGAAACGCCGATGAGCTTGCGAACGGTCCTCGACCGCATCCCCGCCGGTCTCGACATGTACGCCGAAACCGAGGACCCGCTGCGTAGAGCCTGGGAGGAGTTCGTCCTCCCCCATATCGATCCGTACGACTGGGACCACTACGACACGGTGTGGTCCGCCGTCGTCCGCAAGGGCCCGGCGGGGCTACCGTTCCCTGGTTAGATCACGGGAGGGTCTATGCCTTCATTCGATGTCGTTTCACAGGTCGATGACCAGGAGGTCCGCAACGCGGTAGACCAGTCGATGCGCGAGATCGTGAACCGGTACGACTTCAAGGGAACGGACACAACGGTGGCCTTGACCGACGAGGGAATCACGATCGAGTCGGCGTCCGACCACAGGGTCGAGGCCGCCATCGATGTGCTCAAGACCAAACTCGTCCGACGCAAGGTTTCGCTGAAGTCGTTGGCGGGCGGCGATATCAAACCGGCCGCCGGCGGGCGCTCCCGAGCCGAGTTCACGCTCAGCCACGGCATCTCCCAGGATGCGGCACGGGAGTTGTCGAAACACATTCGCGACATGGGCACGAAGGTTCAAGTGCAAACCCAGGGCGATCAGCTGCGAGTCCAGGGAAAAAAGCGGGACGAGTTGCAGGCGGTGATCGCCGAGCTGAAAGAGCTGGACTACCGCCTGCCGCTGCAATACGTCAACTACAGGGACTGAGGCTAGGTTCACCCTATGCGCTCATACCGCATCGGAGACGAAGCCATCGACGATCAGATCAGCGCGCTGGTTTCCAAAGTCGTAGCCGGCCACCCCGACCACGACCACAACGAGGAGCTCGTACGCGAGATGATCGTCACCTCACTCAAGCTGCTGCGCGACGACGCCGGCCGCGGCGATGTGAAGCTGATGAACGCAGCCCTCAAGGAGATGCGGTACTCGTTTGCCATCTTCCAGAGGTACCGGGACGTGCCAAAGGTCACCATGTACGGATCGGCGCGTACCCCCTCCGACGACCCGAACTACCAGGCCGCCGCTGAGTTCGCCTCCAGAATGGTCGACCAGCACCGCTGGATGGTGATCACCGGAGCCGGTCCCGGGATCATGGAAGCCGGCAACCTCGGTGCCGGGAGCGATGACTCTTTCGGCGTCAACATCCGCCTCCCGTTCGAAGCCGAGGCCAACCCGTACGTGCACGAGAGCCGCCTGATCAACTACAAGTACTTCTTCACCCGCAAGCTGGCGTTCGTCAAAGAATCGCACGCGTTCGTTCTCTTTCCAGGCGGCTTCGGGACCCAGGATGAGACCTTCGAGCTGCTCACGTTGATCCAGACCGGGAAGTCCGACATCCATCCCATCGCGATGCTCGAGGCCCCCGGCACCGGATACTGGACCGAATGGCAGCATTTCGCCGACACCCTCGTCGAACAGGAGCTGATCTCCTCCGACGACCTCAACCTGTTCCGCATCACCGAAGACGTCGACGTGGCGATACAAGAGATCCTCGACTTCTACGCCTCGTACCACTCACAGCGATTCGTCGACGGCGACCTCATACTCCGCTTCAAGAGCGAACCATCCGACGAGCTGGTCGCGTCACTCAACGACGATTTCTCCGACATCCTCAGCCACGGCGAAATCCGCACGATCGCCGCAACAGCACCCGAGATCGCCACCGACGACAACGTCGACCTGGCGCGGCTTCGTCTGAGCTTCGATCGTCGCCAGTTCGGCAGGCTCAGACTGCTCATCGACCGGATCAATGCAACCGTGACCAATGAGCAGGCTCGGATCGGTTCAGCGCGCGAACCCTCCTAGAATCACCCTGATGAGGGAGATTCTGTCGGATCTCGTGGCCGAAGAGCAACAGCTGGACCAGTTTCTCCAGGGGCTTGCCGACCGCGAGTGGAAGAAAACGACGCCTGCGGACGGGTGGACCATCAAGGACCAGGTGAGCCATCTCGCCCACGTGGAGGGACTCGCCGCAGAGGTCCTGGTGCAGGGCAAGAAACGGATTGACGCCGAGAACGTGACCGACATCGACGAGTGGACCGCCGTCGGGGTCACATCGGGTCGTCCGCAGCGTCACCAGGAGGTCATCGAGTGGTGGCGGCACGGCCGTGCCGACGTCGTCGATGCCCTTTCCAGGATGAGCGCAGGCGACAGGGTCCCCTGGCTGTACGGCGATATGAGTGCGCGAAGTTTCGCCACCATGCGTCTCATGGAGACGTGGGCCCATGGTCTGGACGTGAAGGTCGGCATCCTGGGCAGAATCCTTCCGATTCCCGAGGAGGATCTCGAAGAAGAGGAAGAGGATCCGCTGGCGGATACTCTCCGCCTCCGCCACATCGCATGGTTCGGACAGAAGAGCCTGCCCTTCTCCTACCGCCAGGTGGGCGAGACGTACCCTTCGCAGGGCGTCAGGGTCGAGGTGATGGGGCCCAAATACCAGGCATGGCGGTTCGGCCCTGAGGACACCGATCAGGTCATCCGCGGCATGGCCGGCGACTGGTGCAGGGTGGTCGTCCAGCGCCAGGACCCAGCCGACACCGGATTGAAGGCGGTCGGCGACCACGCGGAGCGGGCGCTCGAGATCGCCACGGTCTACTGAGCCCCGGTGGGTCCGCTCAGAGTCATCGGCATGGTCCACCTCGGACCCCTTCCCGGCGCACCGAACTACGACGGTGACCTCCAGGCGGTGATCGACGCCGCAGTCACTGCCGCAACCACGCTTGCCGCCGCAGGTTTCGACGGTCTGCTGGTGGAGAACTTCGGGGACGTACCGTTCTTCGCCGATGATGTTCCCAAAGTCACGGTGGCGGCGATGACCAGGGCTGTGGATGCGGTCACCGTCGCCGGACTCCCCATCGGCGTCAACGTCCTGCGCAACGATGCCACCGCCGCCCTGTCGATTGCTGCTGCCACCGGGGCCGCTTTCATCAGGGTCAACGTGCTCTCGGGGTCGATGTTCACCGACCAGGGAGCAATCACCGGCAAGGCTGCCGAGATCGCCCGTCTCCGCGATGCCATCTGCCCGGACGTTGCCGTGATGGCCGACGTGTTCGTCAAACATGCCGCCCCGCCGCCCGGTGTAACGGTCGCCGAGGCGACCAGAGACCTTGCCGAGCGAGGCGGAGCGGATGCGGTCATCGTTACCGGGACGGCCACCGGCGCTGACGCCGACATCGACGAGCTCTCCATCGTCGCCGACAACACCAGCCTGCCCGTCTACGTCGGGTCGGGTGTCACCGCGGACTCGGTCGCCGCCATCCTGAAGATCGCCGACGGGGTGATCGTCGGCACTGCGACCAAACCACCGGGCTGCATCGATGGCCCCGTCGATGCAGACCTCGCCTCCGCGATCGTGCGGGCTGCGGGCTGAAGAAGAGTTCCCAGCTCCCCGATTCCGAGCCAAGACGCAGATGCTGGTCCGGCCGAGTCCGGGGCGCGACAATCGACACCGATATGCGCCCAGCTCGCCGGTCTACACCCTCGGTGGTCCTGCTCGTCGCTGGTGTGCTCATCGCCGGCTGTTCGTCGCTTTCCGGGTTTTCCCGGCATTCGGTCCCTACGCCCTCGATGGAGAACACGATCCAGGTCGGAGCCAGCATCATCGTGGATGAAGATGCGTACCGGGAGACTCCGCCGGAGAGGACCGACATCGTTCTGTACCGTGATCCCCGACCGGGCGCCGCCGCAGATACGCTGTTTGTGAAGCGCATCATCGGGTTGGGTGGAGAGGTGCTCGAGATCAGAGATAGCAAGGTCATGATCGACGGCGTCGCTCTCGCCGAGCCCTACCTCAAACCGGGCTCGCAGATGCCGATCTATGGGCCGGAACTGATCCCACCGGGTCATTTCTTCGTCATGGGAGACAATCGCAAACTGAGCCTGGACAGCCGCCGGGTTGGCCCGATCCCCGACGCCCTGATCCTGGGCAAGGTGGTTCAGATCTCCAACCCCTAGGTGGAGAGTGAACCAGTCGCATTCCGAGTCGTGAAGCAGGGACTTGTTGCTCTAGTCGTCGCCGACAGCTTCAGGCAAAGTGGGCTGCTGAACACTTGGATACGGACACGCCGCGAACTCGGGACGCGGCAGACAGAGGAGGAATTGGCATGCAGGTCATCACAGCTGGGCTGGCGGCTACCGGATCGGTGCTGGCCGACGGAGACGATTGGGGTCACATGGGCGGCGGGGGTTGGGGGATGGCGATCTTCGGATGGTTGTTCATGACCGCCTTTTTGGTGCTGGTGGCGTGGCTGATCTGGTCGACCACGCGCCGGGCTGAGCCCGGAGGCCGCACCATGAGCAGAGCAGGCGTGTTGCTCGACGAGCGCTATGCCCAAGGGGAGCTCGAACGTGACCAGTACCTGGAACAGAGAGCCGATCTCGATCGGTGAGATGAAGCCCGCACCCGGCGGCACCGAGAGGAAGTAACGATCGGACAACGGCCACTGAGCTGCATCGTCCGGTGGGTCGAACGATTCCCTGATGTTGATGTCGTTCTCTGCAACAGCCACCCGGCAGCTGCCAGCGTCCGCGGGTGATCGGGAAGACTCACGGTGGAATCCGCGGCCCTGCCCCCTCCTTCCTCCGACGGACAGCACTGATACACGTCTGCCGCTGCATAGGCGGGCCCGGCCTCCCCCAGATGGGCGACCCCTGGCGTCACATGGGTGAATCGGCGAGGGCGCCAACCTCAGGCATGATTGCCTCATGACCGGTGTGCCCCTCGACGATCTGATCGACGGCTCCCTCCTGGTGCAGGACCTTTCGACGCTCGGTGCACGCGACGAGCCGTCTCTTGGAACGTCGCCGGTCCTCATTTGCATGGGGCCGCATCTGGGCGCCTGCCCGCTCCTGGAGCGAAACGGCATCGACGGCCTCGTCGGAGACCATGGTCTTGTTGTCGAGCTGGATTTCGACATACCCGAGCATCGAGCCTTCCTGCGAACGCTCCGCGCCACCATCTCCGCCGAGACCGCTCTCGTCATTCTCCCCCGGTCCGATCCCGGCCTCATGTGCGGGCGCCGCCGCGGGCGGCCGGTAACGACCATGAAAGGCCGGGAGCCAAACCCACACAATGCCAGGAAGAGCCCGCGGCAAAACTGACAACCATCCGACTGTTCGTCGTCTTTGCTGCGGCGCGGTTCCCACTCCGGCCTCGGCGCTCTACTCGAAGTCGGGGGATTCGCCGCGCAGGAGGCGGGTGGCATCGCTCGCGGAGAGTGTTGTGCCGGTGGGAAAGAGCACGTAGTTCCGTTTGATCGGAGCGCCTGGGAAATATCGGAGCGGGCTTGCCAGCCCGCGCCGCAACAGGTCGTCGTGGATCTCGGCCGGCACCTTGAAGGCAAGGCCGACCGGCGTCAGTGAGGCAACGATGGCACCATCGCGATAGGCGGCGGCGCCGGAGAAGAAGTGACGACACTCGATCACGCCGACGGCCGCGTCGGCGTCGAACCACTGATCGGCGAGTTCTTGCAGATCGGTCAAATACGGCTCAGCCATGCCCCGCCATCCTATGTGGTCCCAGTGCCCCGTTCCCCGGCGCCCGCTCCCAACCCAGGGTTCCCAGGGG
>BTQG01000098.1:0-8503 GCA_036985755.1 Acidimicrobiia bacterium
GTCGATCCTGGGTCAGGCGATCAGCTTCGAACCGAGCGGTGACCTGATCGGTGGCAAGTTCTTCTTCTTCGAGATCCAGGAGGATGGGACCAAAACACCAGTTGGCGGCTGAGCAGGTTCAGGCCAACGGCGCATATGGAGTTTTTCCTCCAGCAGACCCTGAACGGTCTCACGCTGGGGAGCGTCTATGCGTTGCTTGCCATCGGGTATTCGATGGTGTACGGCATCCTCAAACTGCTCAACTTCGCCCATGGCGAGGTGTATATGTTCGGAGCCTTCGCCGGCTACGGCGTGCTGACGCTGCTTGGTGGGCCAGCGTCGCCCGTCGTGCCGGTGTGGCTCCTACTCATTCTGATGTTCGCCGGGTCGATGGTGGTGTCCTCGGGAATCGGCGTGGCCATGGAGCGCTTTGCCTACCGGCCGCTGCGCAATTCATCCCGGATCGCACCGCTCATCAGCGCCATCGGGGTTTCGTTCTTTCTCCAGGCCTCTGCGCTCTTCCTGTTTTCTGCCGGTTTCCGGACCTATGAGACTCCGAAGCTCATCGACATCTCCACCGGCGTCACCGTCGGGCCGATCCACGTGTGGCTGGTACGGGTATTGGTGATCGTCGGGACCGCAGTCGTGATGGTGGCGCTGACCCTGTGGGTCAATCGATCCCGCACCGGTAAGGCGGTGCGGGCCGTCTCATTCGATCGGGAGGCAGCGGAGATGATGGGGGTCGATGTCAACCACGTCATCGTCGTCACCTTCCTCATCGGCTCGGCGCTCGCCGGCATCAGCGGGGTGATGACGGCACTGGTGTTCGGCCGGATCTTCCACTTCATGGGTTTCATCGCCGGCCTGAAGGCATTCACCGCCGCCGTGGTGGGGGGCATCGGGAGCATCCCAGGCGCCATGCTGGGTGGTTTGCTGATCGGCATGGCCGAGGCATACACGACCGGCTACATCTCATCGACCTTTCAGAACCTCATCGTATTCGGTCTGCTGATCCTGGTGCTGCTGATCAAGCCGACCGGGCTGCTCGGCAAAGCCCAATTGGTGAAGGTGTAGCGTGCCCGAATCCTCTCATCCGCCGGAAACTCCTCCACCGGACCCAGTCGAGGGTGGCGAGGCGCCGACCGGAATCGGCGTCGACGAGTGGGTCGCCCGATCCGGCGAGTCTGACCAAGGCTACCGAGGGCTCACCGCTCCGGCCAGGCGAGCCTTCGACCACCTCGCCCCGGGGTGGCGGTTGGCGATAGCCGCCCTGGCGGCGGCAACGGTGCCGTATCTGGTGAAACCCGGTGGCGTGCGCATCGCCATCGGCATCTTGATCCTGGCCATGCTGGCGCTCGGCCTCAACGTCGTCGTCGGCTGGGCCGGGCTGCTCGACCTCGGCTTCGTGGCGTTCTTCGGCTTCGGGGCCTATTTCTATGCCATCGTCGCCTCGGAGCAACTGCCCGCCCACTGGCCCACCTGGATCGCCCTGCCGATCATCGTGTTCTTCTCGGGAGCGCTCGGTGTGCTGGTGAGTCTGGCCACCCGTCGTTTGGTCGGGGACTACCTGGCCATCCTCACCCTGTTCTTCTCGCTCATCTTCGTGGAGATCGTGCGCAACTTCCAACGACTGCCCTTTGTCAGCGAAGACCTGAACCTCACCGGAGGACCGAACGGGATACCGGGAGTCGACCCGTGGGACTTCTTTGGATTCACGATCAACACCTTCAACCGCCACTACTACGTGCTCCTGGCCCTCATCGTGCTGCTCATCATCGCCCTCCACAACCTCAGCAGCTCGCGCACCGGCCGTGCCTGGCGGGCCATTCGTGACGATGTGCTCGCAGCCGAGCACATGACGATGCCCGTCAACAACCTCATGCTCCTGGCGTTCGCCGCAGGGGCGGCAATCGCCGGTTTCACAGGAACGATCTTTGCTGCAGTCACCGTCGGCGTGTTCCCAACGAGCTTCACGCTGGTATTCCTGATCACGATCTATTCGGCGGTGATCCTCGGTGGCTCGGGCTCCATACCCGGGGTGTTGCTCGGCGCATTGGTGATCGGTTACCTGCCGGAGTTGCTGCGAAGCCCGCGCCTGGCGGGGGGGCTGTTCTACTTCGGCCTGCTCGTCGCCCTCGTCCTCCTCATCAAGCCCCGACAACGCCTGGTCGCCGTCCTCGGCGGCGTGGTCGTCTTCGGTTATGCGGTGCGCCTCGTTGCCGCGGCGATCTGGCCCGACGCCATAACGGGAACCGCCGCCGAGGGGTTCATCTCAAGATTGCTCGACGGCTGGGTCCTCATCCTCGGCGAAAACGTCCGGATCATCACCAACGTCGCTTTCATTGCCGCTATCGCCGGTGCGCTGGCGGTGACGGTGGTCAAGGGCTGGTGGCAGGTCGCGGTGCTGATACCGACGATCTACCTCGGAATCCTCGTCTGGGAGAACCGGCTGGTGTTCCAGCCGAGCCTGACCCGCCAGCTCCTGTTCGGAGCGCTGCTCGTCATCATGATGGCGGTACGGCCACAGGGCCTGCTCGGCAAGAAGCGAGTGGAGATCACATGACCCCCGTTCTCGAGATCCGCGAACTCAACAAGGCATTTGGCGGCCTCCAGGTGATCCAGGACCTCGACCTTGCCGTTAGCTCGGAAGAGATCGTCAGCATCATCGGACCGAACGGCGCAGGAAAGACGACGCTGTTCAACATGATCACCGGCGTCTACGTGCCCGACTCCGGCGACATCATCATGGAGGGTGACAGCATCGTCGGCCTCGCGCCGCACAAGATCGCCGACCGCGGTATCGCCCGCACCTTCCAGACCCTGCGCGTCTTCCTCAACATGACGGTGAAGGAGAACGTGATGACTGCCGAATACGGAGCTACCAAGGCGCGGGCATGGCAGTCGGCCTTGCGCACACCGAAGGCGCGCCGCGAAGAGCGAGACATCGCACAACTCGCCGAGGAGAAGTTGGCCTTCTTCGGTGACCGGCTGATGGGGTATCGGTGGGATCAGCCTGCGTACAGCCTGTCGTACGCCAATCGGCGTCGCCTCGAGATCGCAAGGGCCACCGCCACCAATCCGACGCTGCTGCTTCTCGACGAGCCTGCCGCCGGCATGAACCCTGCAGAGACACAGGAGATGACCCAGCTCATCGGTCGGCTGCGAGTGGAGGCCGGATACTCGATCCTCGTGATCGAGCACGACATGCACGTCGTTGAAGGGATCTCCGACCGTGTGATCGCCCTGGACCATGGTTTGAAGATCGCCGAGGGCACGTTTGACGACGTTGCGACCGCACCGCAGGTGATCGAGGCCTACCTGGGTTACGGAGCAGCCAAGAAGTGAGCGACCAGGCCCCTCTCCTCACGTTTCGTAACGTCAACACGTATTACGGCCAGATCCACATTCTGCGCGATGTCTCCCTCCAGGTTCGGGCCGGGGAGCTCGTGTGCCTGCTCGGCGGCAATGCGTCGGGCAAGTCGACGACGCTGAAGACGGCGCTCGGCATCGTGAGACCACACAGCGGCACGGTGGAGTTCGACGGCGAGGACGTCACGGCGAAGACCACCAGCTACCGCATCGCCCACGGCATGGCAATCGTTCCGGAGAATCGCCGCCTGTTCGCCCCGATGACCGTGCTCGAGAACCTCCAGATGGGGGCGTACCTGCGCGAAGACGACTACTCCGAAGACCTCGAGAGCGTCTATGAGCTGTTTCCACTGCTCGCCGATCGTAAGAGCCAGCTTGCAGGGACGTTGTCGGGCGGCGAGCAGCAGATGGTGGCCATGGGGAGGGCGCTCATGGCCAAACCGAAGCTGCTCCTGATGGACGAGCCTTCGATGGGGCTGGCGCCGATCCTGGTCGAGCAGAGCTTCGAGATCATCCAGCGCGTCCACCGTGCCGGCGTTTCCATTCTGGTCGTCGAGCAGAACGCCAACATGGCGCTGTCGATCGCCGACTATGGGTACGTGCTGGCCACGGGGCAGATCGTGCTGTCCGACGATGCCGCTGCCCTGGCCGAACACGAAGAACTCAAGAAAGCCTACCTTGGGCGCTGAGCGCCCGATTAGCAGAAGGAACCCCATGGCCACAGAACTCCCAGGCTCGATCAGGGACCGTTTTCCGATCCTCGACCGTGCCGTCTACACCAACAGTTGCTCCCAGGGCGCACTATCGAACGACGTCAGAGCTGCCTACGAGCACTACATGACCGATTGGGATGAGAAGGGGGCACCGTGGGAGCTGTGGGTGGAGCAAGCCGAGGGCGCCAGGGCCCGCTTCGCTCGTCTCCTCAATGCGACACCGGACGAGGTGGCGGTGACGACATCGGTGTCGGCGGGCGTCAACAGCTTGCTCAGTGGCCTGCGCCATACGGAGGGTCGCAACAAGATCGTCATCAGCGACTTCGAGTTCCCGACGATCGGCCAGATCACTCATGCTCAAGAGCTGCTCGGGAGCAAGGTCGATCACGTGGCCGCAGCGGCCGATGCCACGATCCCCCTGGAGCGCTTGGCCGAAGCCATCGACGATGAGACTGGTTTGGTTGCGATCACGCTCGTCTCCTTCCGTACCGGCAGCAAGACGGATGTGAAGGAAGTGATTCGCCTCGCCCACGAGGTCGGAGCGTTGGTGCTCGTCGACTCGTTCCAGGGCGTTGGAGCGATACCGATCGACGTCCGGAATCTCAACGCAGACTTCGTCACGGGCGGGGTCCTCAAATACCTGCTCGGCTCGGCCGGTCTGGCATTCCTGTACTGCCGGGCCGACCTGCTACCCCAGATCACGCCAACCGCGACGGGGTGGTTCGCCGACGAGGACATCTTCAAGATGGACATCTA
The DNA here is from genome assembly GCA_036985755.1 of Acidimicrobiia bacterium. GTDB lineage: Bacteria > Actinomycetota > Acidimicrobiia > Spongiisociales > UBA5794 > JACZST01. Next base: position 4,818 of record BTQG01000098.1, read on the forward strand.
CGACTACTCACCTTCACCGACAGCCCGCAAATTCGAGACCGGGACCCCTCCGATCCCAAACATCTACGCCGCCAACGCCGGCATGGACCTGATGCACGAGATCGGGATCGCCGCCACCGAACAGCACGTGGGCCGGCTCACCGACCAACTCATCGAGGGCCTCGACCGGATCGGGGCCAAGATGGTCACGCCGAGAGATCCGGCGAAGCGTGGTCCCATGATCGCGGTGGCAACGACCGACGACCAGGCGATGGTGGCAGCCCTCAAGGAGGACCGAATCCTGACGTCCGCTCGCGACGGCAATATCCGCCTGTCGTTCCACAGCTACAACTCGGAGGAGGACATCGAGCAGGTGGTCGCCGGCCTGGAGCGGCATTCCGACATGCTCGTGCGGTAGACCCGACGGCGGCTCCTCCGACGACCGGGCCTCCGAACACCGAGCAGAAGCGGCTGTTTGCCGCAAGCGCCGGCAACTCCTTACACCGCAACCGCCTCCTACCCTCCCCCGGTGCCCATCGAAGCGTGGATCCTCGCCCTCGTCATCACCTTCGCCGCCGCTCTGACCCAGGGAATCGTCGGCGTGGGATTTGCCATGGTGTCGGTCCCGCTGCTTGCGCTCATCGATCCGAGGCTGGCGCCGGTTCCCCAACTGCTGGTCGCGATGCCGCTGACGATGACGATGGCGTGGCGGGAACGGGCACACATCGAGATGCGCCGGATCACCTGGATCATCGTTGGTCGGCTCCCTGGGGCGATCATCGGAGTCGCTCTGCTCGCCGTGGCGACGCAGGTGGTGCTGGATCTCGCCATCGCCACAATCGTCCTCCTCGCCGTGGCCATCATCGGGTCCGGTTACGTCGTGGCTCGCAATTCCTATACCGAGTTTGGCGCAGGGGTGCTGTCGGGAACGACCGGTCTCGTGGCCTCCATCGGTGGACCGCCGCTCGCCCTGCTGTACGCAGACGAGACGGGGCCGGTCGCCCGCTCCAATCTCGCCACGGTTTTCTCCGTTGGCCTATCGATCGCGTTGGTCGCACGGGCCTTGTCCGGCAACATCGAATGGGGCGACGTGCGGGTGGCAGCGATACTCCTTCCCGCCCTGCTCGTTGGCTATCTGCTCAGCGGCAAGCTCAAAGATCGGCTGAATCCGACTCAGCTTCGTTCCGCCATCCTCATCTTGTCCACGATCGGCGCCGTCGGCCTGATCGTAAGGGCCCTTTTCTAGGTCCTTCGAGGAGGACCCGACGATCAGATCCCGATCTGGTCAGCCGGCACCTTGTTGCTGCCACAGCGAATCCCACATCTCACCGAACGCGTCCAGGAACTGGGGGATCGCCCACAACAAGCCCCAGACCAGCCCGCCGAGCACCGCGATGGTCAGCAACACCCGTATGTAAGGCAGCCATGGCCCGTCGGGGTCACGAATGCTTTGCAGCAGCGTCTGGTCCTGTCTGACGACCGGGACCGGTGCCGTCGGCCAGATCGGCGGGGGCGGGACCACCGTGCGGGGTTGCGCAGGCGTTGCCGGTGGCTGTGGCGGATCGGTGACGGCGGGCGGCTGCCATTCGACGACTGCCCCTACACCGACGGCCAGCGGAACGACATCGATCGGGTCGCCCTCCCCGGTTTCTGCCGCTTCGGGATCCTCACCACGCTGCTCGGCCAGTGCACTCTCCACCTCGGCACGATCGAGCCCGAGACGCAGAATGAGCGTGTCTATGGCCTCCTCGGCGGGAAACCCCTCGTCGCGCTCCCAGCGCCGCACCGAGGCCGTGGACCGATCCACCGCAGCTGCGAGCTGGCCCATAGACAGATGCCGTTCGAGGCGCGCTTCTCTGACCATCTGGCCAAATGATCGCTGGCTCATGAGCAACAGGGTATCGGAAACCTGCTCGAACACGCTTCACCCGGTTTCATGCATCCCGGTCTCACTATTGTCTCTGTTACCGGCGCAGAACCCAGAAGGAGACGCTTATGGGCACCGATTTCAAGAGCCTTCCCGACCTGTTCGAAGCAAGCATCGCCCGTTTCAGCGACAACCCGCTGTTCGGGGTGAAGGCGGACGGCTCATGGAAGTGGTTGAGTTACGGAGACTTCGGCGAACAGGTGACACAGGCACGAGCCGGCCTCGCCGGGCTCGGCGTGGCTGCCGGCGACCGGGTGGCTGCGATATCGGACAACCGGGTGGAGTGGGCCGTCGGGGCCTATGGCACCTATACGTTGGGGGCGGCTTGGGTGCCGATGTACGAAGCGCAGCAGTCAAAGGAATGGCAATACATCCTCGCCGACTCCGGCGCCAAGGTCGCCATCGTGGCCAATGATGGCATTCGCGCCCAACTTGATGACCACGCCGGGGACCTCCCCGATCTCGAGCAGATCGTCGTCATCGACGGCGACGCCGGTGGCGGGGCGATCACGTTCGCCGAGTTATTGGCACGGGGGGCAGAAAAACCCGTCGACACCGTGCACCCTGACTCGTCCAGCCTCGCCGGGCTGATCTACACGTCGGGGACCACGGGCAAGCCCAAGGGTGTCATGCTCTCCCACGCCAACCTGACGAGCAACATCAACACGTTCCCCGACCTGTTCGACATCAGCTCCGACGATCGCACCGCGTCGTTCTTGCCCTGGGCGCACTCGTTCGGGCAGACGGTCGAGCTCCACTTCATCATTGCCGCGGGAGCGTCCGCCGGTCTGACTTCGGCGCAGAGCCTGATGGAGGACCTGCCCGACATCCAGCCAACGCTCCTGGTGTCGGTCCCGACCGTATACAACCGGATCTACGACGGCCTGCAGAAGATGATGGCGGCCAAGGGCGGCGTCACCAAGATGATCTTCGACCGGGCAATGAAGAATGCCGCGCAGCGGGCAAAGCTCGCCGATGAGGGCAAGACCAGCGGATGGGTCGATGCTCAGAACAACCTCTTCGACCGGCTCGTCTTCTCCAAGGTCAGGGAGGGTTTCGGCGGCCGGCTCAAGTATTCGATCTCCGGCGGAGCAGCTATCTCGCCGGAAGTCGCCGAATTCATCTCGGCGCTGGGAATGACCGTCTACGAGGGTTACGGGCTCACTGAGACCTCCCCGGTGTCTGCTGCGAACTGGCCGGGTACCCGCAGAGTGGGAACGGTTGGCAAGGAGATCCCTGGCGTACGCATCGAGATCGATACCGACGCCGTCGGCAGTGACGACGTCGGCGAAATCGTCATCTACGGGCCCAACGTCATGATGGGCTACTACAACCTGCCGGAAGAGAACGAAGCGGTTTTCACCGGAGACCGCGGGTTCCGCACCGGTGATCTCGGCTCGCGGGACACAGATGGATTCATCTCCATCCGGGGGCGGATCAAGGAGCAGTACAAGCTGGAGAACGGCAAGTATGTGGTGCCATCCCCGATCGAAGAGCAACTCCAACTCTCCGGGTACGTCACGAACATCATGGTGTACGGAGAGCAGCGACCGCACAACGTGGCCGTGATCGTGCCCGACGTGGCGGCACTGAAAGGCTGGGCCGAGCAGCACGGTCTCGGGGATCGATCGGTGGAACAGCTACTCAAAGAGGGCGAGGTGGTCGATCTCATCGAGCGTGAGCTCAACCGGCAGTCGGGCCCGATCAAGGGCTACGAACGGGTGCGAGGCTTCGTGCTCACCGACGAAGAGTTCACACCGGAGAACGGCATGATGACGCC
>BTQG01000099.1:0-8371 GCA_036985755.1 Acidimicrobiia bacterium
GGGGTCGGGCCGTGGTCGCGACAACGCTTTGACCCCCTCCGCCTCGCTTTGCTCGGCACCTCCCCCTGAGGGGGAGGCAAGGGCCCCGGCGGGCAACGATGACGCGCCGGAGGGGAGGCGTTCGCCTCCCCTCCGTGCGGTTCGTGAGTGGTTACTCGCTCGGGCCTTCGATGCCTTCGAGCAGTTGCTTGGTGTACCAGACCTGCTGGTCAGTTGCGACCTCACCATCTGTGAGATATGTCGTGCCGTCCTGGTTGTTCAACGGTCCGACATACAGGTCGATGCTGCCGTCAAGGAGCCCGGCGATAAAGGTGGCCAGTGCGCCTGCGTTATCGCTCGACAGCCCATCACCATCGAACCAACCGATCATGCTGGTGGCAGGATTGTTGATATCCGACGGGTCGGGACCCAGCCAGCGGAACTCTGCCGAGTAGGTGCCGTCGATCACCGATTGCGCCGTCTCCACGTAGGAAGGGCCCCAGTTGAAGTACGGAACGCCGAGGCAGATCTCGGGCGCCTCGTCGCACGCCAGCTCGAAGTCGTAGGGAATCGCCCACACCGTCTCGCCGGCGCCTGCCCGCTGACCGGCCCGTACGATCGCCTCCGTGGTGTCGATCCCGGAGATGACGACGTCGGCGCCGCCGTCGTAGAAGTTGTTGACAACCTCGGTCGGGTCGAGCGTGACGCCCGGAATGTTGAACCAGAAGCCGATCCAGTTGACCTCGAACTCGAAGTCGGCAGGATCGTTGCCCATCACGTTCTCCCAGCAGTAGCTGGCTCCCAGGAACACCGAGTTGACCAGACGGCGGGTCTCGTCGTTGATGAGCGGGCCCAGGTAGGCGATGCTGCCGGTCTCGGAGCTCAGCGCCGCCGCACAGCCGGCGATCTGCTTGCCGAATTCCATTTCTCCCATGATGTTGCCCAGGTTGGCCAGATCGCCTCGATACGCCTGGCCGTCCTCCCACGCGCTGTCCCCGGACGACCAGATCATCGGCACGTCGGGGTGAGCTGCTGCGGCGGCCTCGATGCCGTCCTTCATGTCGTCCGAGGTGGCGAAGATGAGCTGCGCGCCCTGGGCGATCATTTCGTCGACCACCTGCTCGACGGTGGTTTCCGGCCGGTCCGCCGGGTTGACCTTGTCGAGCAAGATCATCGTTGCGCCGAGCTGCTGCTCGAGGTACTGGCCGGCTTCGCGGTGTGCCTGCGACCAGCCCCTGTCGTTCTCCGGACCGACCAGGATCATCCCGAAGGTCAACTCCTCCATGGCCGCGGTCGTCGTCGTGGCATCGCCGCCGCCGCCGGCGGGGGCCGCGGTCGTCGTCGTGGCATCGCCGCCGCCGGCGGGCGCTGCGGTCGTCGTCGTGGTGTCGTCGGAGCTGGTGCACGCCGCCGCCACCAAGGCCAGTGCGGCGATCAATGCGAGCAGCCCCAACGGGCGTCTTGTCTTCATACTCCCCTCCCATTCAGATGTGTTCAGCCCCGAATTGCCCAGCAGTCGTCGGGGCGCACGTGACACTACTGCGAAAGAGCGCACGGCGGAGCCTCTCAGTCGACGATGCGCCGCCTGGCCTGCTCGAACTGCTCTTCGGTCAACACGCCACTGTCTCGGAGTTCGGCGAGCTCGCTGAGCCGTTGGACCACCGCAGGGTCGAGCTCGGGCTCGGCCGGCGGCAGCGCGGTCTCTGCTGCGGGTGCCGTTGGCATCGGCGTATCGGTGGCGGGTCGAGTCACCGTGCCCCCGTCTTCTTCGTGAGGCTCTGCCGGAGGTGGCGGCGTGGTGCTTGGTGTCGCCGCCTCATCGTGCTCGGCGACCGATGGAGGGACGGATTCCGGGGGCGGCGTGCGCCGCGCGGTGATGCGTGCGGCGCGGCGCCCGGCTCTTCGACGTCCAACCATGAATCGCTCCTTGGCTGTGGCAAGGATAACCGGGCCTAGGCCGCGGCCCCAGTGAAAGATCAGCCGGCGAGGGCGGCTTCGACGGCTGCGGCCACGGTGCCGCCAAGCTCTCTGGCTCGCCCGAGGGCGGTGTCGTGGCGATCGACGATTTCGGCGGTATCGCCGTGCAATCCGTCGAGGTTGATGCGGACGTTGAGCGAGACTCCTTCGGCGGCGGCGACGGCGCAAAGCCCGGCGACACCGGCGTCGCTCACCGTGTTGGGGTTCCCTCCCTCGGCCACAGCCAGCGCAAGCTGGAGGGCATCGGCACAATGCTCTAGCACCTCGAGCGGGACGAGGGTGGCGGCGAGGTTGGCCGCTGCCATTGCGGTGTCACGAGCCGACATGTCCTCATCGGTTTTTCGTGGCATCCTGGCCGCCGACATGACCGCGTTGAAGGCGTCGGTGTCCCGATCGACCGCCTCGAGGAACCAGTCCTTGAGCGCCTGCGCCTGGATGCCCGTCGACTCCATGACCGGCTTGGTGTCCTCCATACCTGTGGTGCCGAAGGTCACTGCGGCGATCATCGCCGACAACGCCGCGGAGAGGGCACCGGCGTAGGCCGCCACCGAACCTCCCCCCGGTGCCGGCGAGCTGGTCGACACCTCGTGGGCGAAGTCCGCCAGGCTCCTGTCTCGGAGCCCTCCCGGGGATCCGCGGTACCGGTACTCGACGATCTTCTGTGCGGGCTGGAAGGGTCCGAGCTCGTCGAGACCGAGGGACTGGATCGCCGAACGGATCCGAGCCTCCTCCGGTATGCCAGTGGTTACCCCCTGGGCGGAGAGATAGTGGTCTCCGGCGAGCAGCATCGCGTCCAACGGAACGAGGCCCACCAGCTCTGATCCCGTGACCCGCATGCCGCGCACGGCGGCTTCCTGGCGACAGGCGTCGAAGACCTCGTGGAGCGGGGAAACATGGTGATCGGTGAGGTTCAGCGACACCTGCGCCCTGTCGTATTCGTCGATGTACCAACCGAGCCCTTTGACCTCCTGGAAGCGGCCCGGTGTGAACACGGTCTTGCCGTCTGTGTCTTTGACGATTTTGCCTGCCGCGTCTCGTTGGGCGGTGCCCAGCGTCCGCACCGCGGATGCCACCTGGTGCGCCAGTCGTCGGTCTGAGGTGTTGAGGTTGACGTTGTAGGCGATGAGGAACTCTCTGGCCCCGATCGCCGTCGCCCCGGAGTGCGCGTTGTAGGCCGGGCCGAAGTCGGGGGCATCATCGCGGCCGGCGAGGCCTTCGTACTCGCCGGAGCGAACTTCTGTGAGCGAGCGCCGGCCATCGTGGGCGGCGTTTTCGTACAGGTACACCGGGATTCCGAGCTCGGCGCCGACGCGGGCGGCGAGCCGGCGTGCAATCTCGACACAGTCCTCCATGGTGGCGCCGTCCATGGGTACGAACGGACAGACGTCGGTGGCTCCCATGCGGGGATGCTCACCGGTATGGGTGGTCATGTCGATGAGATCGCCTGCGGCTGCGATGGCGGCAAAGGCGGCTTCTTCGACCGCCGCCGGTTCACCGACAAACGTCACGACGGTGCGATTCGTCGCCTCGCCGGGGTCGACATCGAGCAGCTCCACGCCATCAACGGCCTCGATGCGTGCGGTGATGGTCTCGATCACGGCGCGGTCGCGGCCTTCCGAGAAATTGGGGACGCATTCGATGAGCTTCACAGGTGGTGAGCGTACCGCTGCCAGGCTGGCAGCCGGCGGGACTGAACCGCGAATTCCTCACTAGCCTCAGGGTCGATCGGACAGCGGACCCCAGCCAGACAAAGCAGGACAATGAAAACACCCCGGTACCCGGGTATCCGGGTCACGACCAACGGCAATCAGCTCGTTTCGTATCACACCGAGGCGCGCATCACCCAGGGCGGCGTTTTCTATCCGATCACGCCTTCGACCGAAATGGGGGAGAACTACCAGCTCGCCTACGCCCAGGGTCAACTCGACATCCACGGGCGCAGCAAGATCGCCATCGAGGCCGAGGGCGAGCACGCCGCCCAGGGTGGAGCGATCGCCCTGTCCGTTGCCGGTAACCGGGTCGTCAACTTCACCTCCGGCCAGGGTCTCGTCTACGGCATCGAGCAGTACTACCACGCCCCGGGGAAGCTGTCGACGATGATCGTCGAGGTCGCCGCCCGCGCCCTGACCAAACATGCCCTCAACGTCCACTGCGGTCACGACGACATCTATGCCGCTCTCGACACCGGCTGGATCATGCTCTTCGCCAAGGATGCGCAGCAGGCCGCCGACCAGGCCCTGATCTTGCGCCGCGTTGCCGAGCTGGCCCTCAATCCCGGGATCAACATCCAGGACGGGTTCTTGACCTCTCACCTGGAACGCACCTTCTACAAACACGAGTCGGAGCTGCTTCGGGAGTTCCTCGGCGCACCCGACGACATCATCGACACCCCAACAGAGGCGCAGCGGATCCTGTTCGGCCCTACCCGGCGTCGGGTGCCGGCGATGATCGATCTGAAGAACCCGGTGCTGCTCGGGCCCGTCGAGAACCAGGAGCACTACATGAACGGTGTCATCGCGCGCCGCAACAACTTCTCCGAGCCCATCCTCGGTTTCCTCGAAGACACCTACACCGATTTCGCCGCGCTCACCGGCCGTTACTACGGGCTGGTGACCGAATACAAGACGGACGACGCCACCACCGTGTTCGTTTCCCTCGGTTCGGCCGCCGAGAACATCGAGGCCGCCGTCGACTACCTCAGGGAACACGATGGCGCCAAGGTCGGATCGCTGCACCTCAACGTATTGCGCCCGTTTCCTGAAGCAGCCGTCATCGAAGCGCTCGGCGGCAAGGAACGCGTCATCGTGCTCGAACGCACCGACGAGGCGCTTTCGGGGGACAATCCGCTGACTCGCGAGATTCGTGCCTCGCTCAACAAGGGAGTCGAGGTCGCCACCGCCGGGCACGGCGACCTCCCGGCACTCGACGCCGACCGGGTTCCACTCATCCTCTCAGGAACGTACGGCCTGGGGTCGCGGGACTTCCGGCCGGAGGGGATCATCGGTGCCTACGAGTTCGCCACGGGACAGATCGATCGCAAGGACGGGCGTGGTGTCGGCGACGGTGAGCGGTACTTCACCGTCGGGATCGACCATCCATACTCCGTGATCTCGCAACGCACCCCTTCCCTGCTCCCGGAGGGAGCGATCGCGGTGCGGTTCCACTCGATCGGCGGCTGGGGCATGATCACGACGGGCAAGAACCTCTCCGAGGTCATCGGTGCCGTCGGTGACGACCTCATGCAGGCCGACCCTCAGCTCGACGAGTCCGGTCACCCCAAGGAGTACATCCACGTATCGGCGAACCCGAAGTACGGGTCGGAGAAGAAGGGGGCGCCGACCTCCTACTTCCTGGTGACGGCCCCCGAGCGCATCCGCGTCAACTGCGATCTGCATCACGTGGACGTCGTCTTGTGCCCCGATCCGAAGATATTCACCCACACCAATCCGCTCGCAGGGATCAACGAGGGCGGATTGTTCGTTTGGGAGTCCGAAGAGGACCCGGAGCTCGTGTGGCAGCGGATCCCACCGGTGTATCGCCAGGAGATCATCGACAAGAACATCAAGATCTGCACCCTGCCCGGCTTCGCCATTGCCAAATCGGCAACCGATCGCGAGGACCTGCAACTCCGCATGCAGGGAAACGCGTTCCTCGGCGCATTCTTCGCGACGTCCGGGCTGCTCGAGGAGTACGACGTCTCGATGGACCGGTTCGGCGAAATCGTGCTCGCCCAGTACCGCAAGAAGTTCGGCAAGTTGGGCGAGGCGGTCGTCGACTCGAACATGGAGGTCATGCGCGCCGGCTTCGACCAGGTCGGCGAGGTCCCGCACGGCCCCGTCGACGCCCCGGATCGTTCGTCGATGCGCGCCCCGGCGCTCGAGACCTGCAATGACTGTGCCATCCAAGCCCCGGATTGGATCGCACCAGAAGAGCAGCTGACACGAATCCCGCTTGCCACCCTCACCGCATTTACCTCCGAGTACAAGGCGGGTTTTGGTTACGACCAGCCGGCATCGCCGTACGCCTCCGTCGGTGTCATGGCCGCAGCCAGCGGCGCCGGCGCGTCCAAATACCTCGCCCGGCGCGAAACGCCGATCTGGTTAGCCGAAAAGTGCACGCAATGTATGGACTGCATCGTCGCTTGCCCGGATACCGCGCTGCCGAACACTGCGCAGGACATCGGCACCGTGCTCCGCACCGCGGCCAACGGGTACGTGTCGGACACCGAGGCACGCCTCGCCCTGCTCGGCGAGCTCGACGGCCTCGAGGCCAGGGCCAGGACCAAGATGATGGATGCCACTTCGGCAAAGGAGGAGCTCACCTTCAAGGACGTGCTCGAAGATGAGGTTGCCGCCCTCGACGTCGACGCCACGGCCAAGAGCCAGTTCATGGAGGTCTTCGAACGAGTGCCGCTTGCGTTCGCTAAAACCCCCACCGTCTTCCGGGCCCTCGAACGCAAGGATGAGGGAACCGGCGGACTATTCGCCATCATGGTGTCGGATCGGTGCAAGGGTTGCGGTGAGTGCGTCGTCGAATGCGGCGAGCACGAAGCGCTGATCATGGTCGCCGAGACCGAAGAGGTGAACGCCGATCACGTGTCGGGCACGAACTTCCTCGATCTCCTGCCGGAGACACCCGACAGGTACCTCGGGCGCTACAACCCGAACGATCCGATCGAGTCCCACGTTGCGCAGCTGAAGAACCATCTGATGGTGCGGGCCAACTACGAGGCGCTCGTTTCGGGAGACGGCGCCTGCGCAGGATGCGGTGAGAAGAGCGTGTTGCGGACGATCGCATCGCTCACCGAGGCATACATGCGGCCCCTGTATCACGCCAAGGCCGACCGGCTCGATCAGAAGGCCGAGACACTTCGATCCAAGGGTGTCGAACGGCTCCGGCTGATGAAGGAGGAGCAGCCGGAGGGTTATTCCTACCTCACCCGTTCGATCGCGCATCTGCTGATGGGCCTCGGCGGCGACTCCGAGGAGGACACGACGGCCAGGCTGGAGAGCCGCGGCGAGATCAGCGACTCGGATCTCATCGATGCGGTGGTCACCACGATGGGCCAGGATGCGTTCAACCACCGCGACCTTCAGGCCCTGGACGGGAGAATGGCGAACGGCATGTCGGTGATGGCGATGGGGGCGCACACCGGGTGCAACACCGTGTACGGCTCGACGCCGCCGAACAACCCTCACCCGTATCCGTGGATGAACTCACTGTTCCAGGACGGCTCGACCGTGGCCTGGCTGATGGGCGAGAGTTTCATCATGGACCACGCCCGTCGTTCGGTGATCCCCGAGCGGATCTGCGACTGGATCCTCGACGACACCGCCGCCGGCATGACCGAGGACCAGTATTTTGCGCTGACCCACCTGACCGATGCCGCAATGGACGACAGGGAGATCCGCGAGCTGCCGAAGGTGTGGGCGGTCGGCGGCGACGGCGGTATGGGCGACATCGGCTTTCAGAATGTGTCGAAGGTCGTGCTGCAGAACCGCCCGAACGTCAATCTGGTCCTGCTCGACACCCAGGTGTATTCGAACACCGGAGGGCAGAACTCGGATTCGTCGCCGATGCCGGGCGGTGGAGACATGAACCAGTTCGGTGCCGCCTCGGAAGGCAAGCTCACCGAGAAGAAGGGCGTCGCTGAGGCGTTGATGAGTGGCCACGGGTCCCCCTTCGTCGCCCAGGTGTCGATGGCGAACGTGGCCCAGTTCTACAAGGCGATCCTCGAGGGCATCGACTACCGGGGCTCGGCGTTCATTCAGAGTTTCACGACGTGTCAACCAGAGCACGGTGTTGCCGACAACCTGTCGACCGTACAGGCGAACCTGGCAAGGGACTCGCGCTCGATGCCGCAGTTCGTGTACGACCCGACCCTCGGCGAGACCTACACCGAGGCGCTCAGCTTGAGCGGGAACCCGAACCCCACCCGGGATTGGTATCACATGGTGTCGAAGAGGTCGCGTCGCCAGTTTCTCTATACCGTGGCGCACTGGGCAGCGACCGAAGCAAGGTTCCGCCGTCATTTCCGCCCGGCCAAGGGCGACGGATACATCAGACTCGAGGACCAGCTCACCGTCGTCACCCAGAACGATGTCGTACAGCGCCATGTCTTCGACCAGGAGCACCGTGCCTATGTCCCCGACTTCGGTGTGACCATCGACGTCGAAGACGGAGATGGCGGTGTCAGGACCCTCGCACTGTCCCGGATGATGGTGCTGTTCTGCGTCGAGCGGCGGCGCTCGTGGCGGATGTTGCAAGGTCGGGCGGGGATCACCAACGTCGACTACGAGGCGCAGAAGAAGGCCCTTGCCGCTTTCGAGGAAGCAGACGTCCCTCCGGCCGACCCCGTTGCCTTTATGACGGAGCGGATAGCTGCCGAATTGGCCGAGGACTGACGCGAGTCGCG
>BTQG01000100.1:0-8253 GCA_036985755.1 Acidimicrobiia bacterium
ACCGCGACGCCCCGCTGGAGTATTTCCGACCACCCTCCTAGGCGGTGTCGGCGCAGCGCAGCATCGCCTCGATGGCCCGGTCGACGTCGTTCTCGTCGCTCGCCCAGTCAGAAACAGAGATCCGCATCAGTCGTTTCCCACCCCAGGTCGTACCACTGAGAAAGGCGGTGCCATCGGCCTGGATGCACGCCACCACTCGATCGTTGAAGGCGTCGTGGTCCCCGTCGGCGGAGAGCCACTGGACCAGCACCTGGTTGAAGACGACCTCGTTCATCACCTTGGCCCGGTCGCTCTCCTCCACACGAGTCGCGAACCTCTTGGCCAGCGAGCAGGTCCGATCCACGAGGTCGGCGACTCCCGATCGCCCGAGGGACCGGATCGTGGCGTAGACGCCCAGTCCTCGCGCCCGGCGGGAGAACTCGGGGTTCCAGTCCATCGGGTCCCTGGCCTCTCCGTCGGCGTGGATCAGGTAGGAGGCGTGCACGCTCATGGCCGCACGGTGTGCAGCGGGATGCCGGGTGATGGCGATTCCCGAGTCGTACCCGCAGTTGAGCAGCTTGTGGGCATCCGTGGACCATGAGTCGAGTCGCTCGAGGCCCTCGGTGAGGTAGCGGTGACTCTGAGAGGCCCTGGCCCACAGACCGACCGCGCCGTCTCCATGTACCCATACAGGATTGCCACGATCGCGGTGCCGTTCGGCGGCGTCGGCGACTGCGTCAAAGGGATCGAAGGACCCGGTGTTGAGATCGCCCGACTCCAGGCATACGATGGTTGGTCCCTCCAGGCCGGAGAGAACTTCTTCGAGGGCATCGACATCGATGCGCGATTGTTCGTCGCAGGGCACCTCCACCGCGGTGGCTCCTCCCAGGCCCAGGTAGCGGAGGGCACGCGGGATCGTTGAGTGTCTCTCTGTCTTCACCACGACATGGACCTTCGGGGCCCCCTGAAGGCCATCGGCTTCGACGTCCCACCCGGTGTCGCGAAGGACGTGGTTCCGTGCCGCGGCGAGACAGGTGAAGTTGGCCATCTGTCCGCCGGTCACGAAGCCGACGGAAGCGTCGCCTGGCAGGTCGAGCAGGTCCAGTAGCCAGCCGGCGGCGACCTCTTCCACGACCGACACTCCCGGAGTGCCGGCGTACAGGCCGGCGTTCTGATCCCAGGTGGAAACCAGCAGCTCGGCACCGTATGCGGCGGGGTGCAGCCCCCCGATCACGAATCCGAAGTATCGACCAGAGGCGTGAGAAGCGAGGAACGGCTCCACATCGCGGGCCAACGTCGCCACCACCTCCTCGGGCTTTGTTCCGTGCTCGGGCAGCGGGCCGCCCACCAACGAGCGAATCTCATCCGGGTCGGTAGGCCGATACACCGCCCGCTCCGGCAACGACTCGAGATAGCGAGAAGCGGGGCCCATCGCGGCCTCGATGACCCGCCCCCAGTCTGACTGCCGCACGCTTGCCACCCTTCGTCGTCGGGAACCGTGCCAGGAGGGCACTGTACCGAACCGGTGGTTGGCCGGCGGTGACATCATCCCACCGCCGCCGACGCCGTGATCTTCGGTGACTGGGAGCGGCCGGGTACCTAGGCCAAGCTCTCGAAGTAGTCGGCGAGATTGCTGCTGAGCTTTGCCGAAAGTTCTGGTACGCGGGTGGCGAAATCCAATAGCTCTTCGAACAGCTCGACAATCTCGGTGGGGTCTTCGAGGGCGTCGGCCATCCGGGAGTACAGGTCGATGGCGTCGGTGAGGAGCTGGAGCTGCTCTTCGTGGAGCGCCGACCATGCTTGGGGTGGGGTGATGGCCGAGTAGTCCGCCTCGAGGGCCACCATGGCGCTGGTCGTGGTGTCGAGCAGGTCGGCCATCTCATCGACGGTCGATACGGCAGACAATTGTGATCCGATCGTCTCCATCAGCTGCGATGCCGGCGACGTGCGCAAGGCAAGGAGCTCGATGATGTAGCGGCTCTCCGGATCCTCCCTCCCTGCAAGCACCTGCTCGACGATGTTCGCCGCCTCGAAAGCCAGCTCGAAGCTTTCCTGAAGGAGCTCACCGACCAAAGCGAGCATGTCCCGGCTTGCCTGCAGCACTTGCTCGGGGTCACCGCTGCCAGACGCTTCCTGCAGAGCGCGATTGCCGGCGATGCTCTGCTCGATCATGGCCGCCGTCCTGGTGTGGAAGTCGGCGGCGCCGGCGGGCGGATCGATTGCGCTCAGCGCGGCCAGGTAGTCCTCAAGGAGGACGAGCACCGCCGCCTGTTGCTCGGCGGTAGCTTGCGGCGAGCCCTCGGCGATGTCTTGGAAACTGGGCATGGCGGCCGCCTGTTCCGCGAGCAGCTCACCGGTGAGGCGGTAGGTCGTCGCCAGATAGGCCGCCAGCTCGCGTGACTCGGCGTCGAGACCCGCCGTCTCCGCCGCCGGGGATGCGCACGAGGTCGCTGCCACCAGCAGGGCCAATCCAACAAGGGCAAGCCTCATGGGCCAAACGCTACTCACAGTTAGCCCGAGTTCAAGGGCCCATACTGATCATTTCGACAATAGTCACCGCTGCGAGGTCGCCTTCAGGCCAGGATGTGCATCGTGTGTTCGGCCCGGTTGCCCAGGTCGCGCCACAGCGCCGCCGATCCGGGGTGGGCCTCCGCCAAGACCCGCCATCTTCGGGCAGCGGTTTCGTATCGAGTCGCCAGCGCCTCTCGAAAAGCGGGCTCAGCCACCCGTATTGCATCCAGTTCTCTGGCAGGGCCCTTCGAGATGCCCTCATCGCCGTCGAGCAGCACCCGGCCCGACCACAACGAGCACAGGTGGCGGGCCAGCGGCTCCGTGGCTTCGAGCGGCCCAAATGTATCTTCTCCGGGGACGGATAGTCCCTCCGATCCGGTGAGCGCAGGGGCAATCCGCATCGCATCGCCGAGCTCGAGGATGGCATCCCGGTCGCGTTTCGCCGCGGTCTCGGGATAGGCGCGGCCGACGGCATCGAGCCAGGGCACCGCCCAGTGGGCGATCCGGTCTCCGAGGAGGAGTCGTCTGCTGTCGTAGGCGTGCATGGCGAGGTCCGGCACATCGTCCGCCCATGCCCCGGCCTCGGTTTCGGCGAGGGTGGCGGCGAACCGGGCCAACTCGTCGAGGTGAGGGCGCGACAGGGTGAATCCCCAATCGGCGGTGCGCCGGCGGAGGTCACCGGCCGGGTCGTAGAAGAGCACAACGGCGTGCTCGCCCGGCGGCAGGTCGGCATAGATATCCGGCGCAGACTCGGGTCTCCAGCGATGGCAGAGCCCGCGCCAGAACTCGGCCTCGGCGGCGCTGCGCTCAGAAGCGGTAGGCATCCGGGGTCGGCTTCACCGGGCGGTCGAGCCACATCGGTCGCCGGGTGCCGTCGGGCCCCGGGCCCGGCTTCGCCTTCGTTAGCCATTCTTCGAACACGGCGGTGCTCTTGGTGGTGTCGACCACGATGTCGCCGTAGCGGTCGCCGTCGGCGGCGGCGGTCAACCGGACTCGCTGATGCCAGGCGTGCTGTCCCGAGACCGGGTCGGGGTGGACAGGAAAGGCGAGGTTCTGATTGACGCCGGGATCACGCCACCAGATCCGGCTCGAGTCGGGGTCATCGGACTCGAACGGCTCGATGCCCTTTCGTTGGCGGAGCCTCCATCGACCATCGCCCAGCCGCTCTATGGCAACGAGCGCTGAGGACCAGCGCTCGTTGCCTTGTTTATCGTCGAGCCGCCACCGGCCCAGGTGATGCGAGGCGGCGACGACGCCGGGCCGAATCCCCTCGGTGCGCCACACCCGCATCACGAACCAACCGATGTCGGTGGTGAGGCGCACCATCTGACCGGTCTCGAAGCCGAGAGCGTCGGCGTCGGCAGGGTTCATCCACAACGGGTGCCCGTGGCTGATCTCGTACAGGTACTTGGCATTGCCCGACCGGGTGTGGATGAGGGTCGGCAATCGGAAGATCGGGAGCAGGATCCGCTCGTTCCCTGCCAGATCGAGCTCGCGCCAATTGACGTGTGAGCGCAGATAGGTCGGGATGGCCTCGTCCGTCCACCCCCAGTCGTCCATCGTCTTGGAGTACCACTCCAGCTTCTTGGAGGGGGATTTGAAGCCCGTCTTCAGCTCGCCATCGATTTCGACCGCATTATCCGGGTCCGCAGCCGGGCGCTCGTGCACCTCGTAGACATCGCGCGCCACCTCGAACGCCCCGTACTTACGCATGTACTCGAGCGGGTTCAGCCCCTCTGCCGAGGCGGCATCGGGCAGACCGGGAACCGAGTTCTCGAACATCCAGCCGTAATACTCATCGACGGTCACCGGGCGGCTTGGATCGTTTGGCGACTCGAACCACTTCCTGATGCCGAGCGAGCCGTCTGGATCGATGTGCCAGGAAAGGTCGATCCAAAACTCGGTCTCCTCCCACACCTCCCCGGGGTTGGCCTCATAGGTGCGGTGATACGTCTTGCCGTCGCGTTCACCGGCGACTCGCAGCACGGGTTGGCGGAACCCGAGCCACTGGGCGGCATGGGTCTCATAGGAGTGGGTGTCGTGGCGCTCGGCGGCGACCCCCATCGGCAGCACATAGTCGGCGTACCAGGCGGACTCCGACCAGGTGGGTGTCAATGCAACGTGCAGACCGACCTTGTCCTCGTCGGTGAGCATCTCGAGCCAGGAGAACCCGTCGGGGTTGGTCCAGATCGGGTTGTACACCCTGGTGAAATACACGTCGAGCTTTCCCCGACCCTGGTTGATCAGGTGGGGAAGGAGGATGCTCATCTCATGGTGGGCAAGGGGGTACTCGATCGGCCACAGCAGCTCGTTCCACCGGCTGTGCGGCGGCGGCATGTTCCAGTGCGCCGGCTTGAACTTGCCCCAGCCGGCCGGTGACGTGCCCCCCTCGGTGCCGACGCTGCCGGTGAGAACGTGGAGGAACTGGAGAGTCCTTGCCGCCTGCCACCCGCCGAGGTTGCCCGATCCGGTCGCACGCCAGGTGTGGGAGGCGAAACGATGCCCAGCGTCTGCGATCTCCCTGGCCACCGCCACCACCTGGTCGGGCGAGATGCCGCACTCCTCGGCGACCCACTCAGGCGTGTACTCCTGGTACGTCTCCTTGAGAGCATCGATGTAGGACTCGTAGGTGACCGGGCGATCGGGGAAACGGCCGGCAAGCGAGTCTTCCCAGTTGACCCAGCGCCGCATGAACTCGTGGTCGATGGCGTCCCATTCCAGTAGCAGCCTGGCCATGGCGAGGAACAGGGCGGCTTCGGTCCCGGGCCAGGTCGACAGCCAGTAGTCGGACATCGCTGCGGTGTTCGACAACCGGGGGTCGATCGTGGCCAGCTTGGCCCCGCCGCGCCGCGCCTCGGTGATCCGTTGGGCGTGGGGGTTGAAGTAGTGCCCGGTCTCCAGGTGCGCCGACAACAGCAGGATGAACTTGGCGTTGGCGAAGTCGGCGGAGGGGCGGTCGTAACCCGACCACATGGCGTACCCGACCCTGGCCCCTGCCGAGCAGATGTTGGTGTGCGAGTTGTGGCCGTCTACGCCCCATGCCTTGAGGGTGCGGTCCATGAAGCCGTCTTCTCCCGGGCGGCCGACGTGGTACATGATCTCGTCATGGCGCCCCTCACGGATGGCCAGGTTGATGCGCCCACCGATGTCGGAGAGCGCCTCTTCCCAGGTCACCCGCTCCCATTCGCCCGATCCCCTGGGCCCGCTGCGCCGCATCGGGTACAGGATGCGCTCCGGATCGTTGACCTGGTTGATGGTTGCCGGGCCTTTGGCGCAGTTTCGCCCACGCGATCCTGGATGGGCCGGGTTGCCTTCGAACCTGCGGATCTCGCCGCTGTCCTTGTCCACGTAGGCCAGCAGCCCGCAGGCCGACTCGCAATTGAAGCAGGTGGTCGGAACCAGCCGGTAGCGATTGCGTACTCGCTTCGGCCAGGCCTTGGCGTCGTATTCCTCCCAGTCGTCCCAGCGGTCTGGCGGGGGGTAGCTGGTGAGACCGCCACTGGTGACGAGGCGGGGGATCTCGATGTCTTGTGGTTCCATCATTCCTCTCAGCTCAGCGGGACACTTTGCCCGGCCTTGACGAAGGCGTCATCCATCAGCCAGATTCCCGCCATCCCGGCGAGACCACCAAGGGCGCCGAGCCAGACCGTGCCGCCGCCGAGCACGGCCATGGCGAGCACGAGCGGAACCACCGCGGCGAGGGCGAGACCGGACCACCACTCGGTGGCGAAGGCGCCCCGAGTCATATGGTGGTAAGCCTCCGCCGCGTTTCTCGTCGGGTGGCTGGATCGAAGCTCGATGACGGCAAGCAGCGCGACCACGACGGCACCGACCAGCATCGTCCAGGCAGAGCCTTCGGTGCCCGGCTGGAGAGTGCTCGCAGCCATGGCCGCGGCTTGGCCGAGCAGTTTCGAGATCTCGCTGTTCACGGCGCTGGCCACGAGCGAAAGCCCGCCCCCGGCCACGAGGGCACCGGCAAGCATGTGCCACAGCAACAATGGGCTCTGCCACAGATCGCGGGCCTCCGCCTGGGCGAACAAGAACGCGGTGTAGCCGGCTACTGCAACAGCCACGACCGCGGCCACGCCGATCGCCACCCTGACGACGTCCCGCTGGTCGGCGACGCCGGCGAGGAACCAGATGCCGAGGACCAAGCCGTATGCACCGAGGATCCACGTGCCGCGCACCAGCCACGATCCGGGGTTGCCCTTGGTGAGCAGGTAGAAGAACCGGTCGGGGCGCTTGAGGTCCGCCACCAGCAGTGCCCCCGTCCCCAGCAAGAGCAGGCCGGCGACGAGCGGGGCGGCCCACCGCATCCAGATGGTCTCCAGGCCCGCGCCGAACAGCAGCGCAACGAGCGCCGCGATCGCAATCCCTGCCGCGATGCCCTTGGTGAGGAAGTAGCTCGACACCCGCCACCCCCAGGGCATGGGAAATTTGTTGGCGTAGACGACACGTGCGGGATGGCCGTTCGCCGCAGCCACCCGGGGGGCGGTCGGTTCCGGCTGATAGGTGTCGGGTGTCACCGAGGTCAGGTCGACCGACAGCCACGACTGCTCGATGCCGGGAGGGTCCTGCCAGATCCCGCCGTCATCGGGCCGCTCCGCACCGAGCGGGTCGATGCTTTCCGGCTCGACACCCTTGTACCAGAGGTTGGGCTTGGTGCCCTGTTCTGGTGCCCGCTGGTACAGCGTTTCGCCGGCGACCCACGTAGCGATCTTGGTGGTCGCGTCGTCGAGGTCGCCGGCGATGATGGCCTCGGTGGGACAGACGACGACGCAGGCGGGCTCGAGACCGACCTCGATGCGGTGCACGCAGTAGTTGCACTTCTGCGCCGTGTGCTCCCCGGGGTCGATGTACAGAGCGTCGTATGGGCACGCTTGCATACACGACTTGCATCCGATGCAGCGGTCGGTGTCGAAGTCGACGATGCCGTCGTCGCGTTTGAACAGGGCCGTGGTCGGGCAGATCTCGACGCAGGGTGCGTCGGTGCAGTGGTTGCACCGCATCACCGAGAAGAACCGGCCGGTGTCGGGCCAGGCGCCCTTCTCGATGTACTTCACCCAGGTTCGGTTGACCCCGAGCGGCACTTGATGCTCGGTCTTGCACGCCACGGTGCACGCATGACAGCCGATGCAGCTGTCCTGGTCGATGATGAACCCGTAGCGCAACCCTCACCTTCCCGTCGGCGGATACCGTACTTGTTTTTGCGCCGGGGCTCCCCGGTTACTCCAGGAGGCTCCGCAGCATCCAGGCGGTCTTTTCGTGGATGTCGACTCGCCTCGTGGCCAGATCGACCGTGGCAATGTCGGACGCCTGCTCCGCTCCGCTCACGACGGCGCGCGCGGTAGCCACCACGGTCTCGTGGCCCTCGATCAGGTTGCGGATCATCCCGCTGGCATCTGGGAGCGCCTCATCTTCGCCCACCGAGTTCAGGCTGGTGAACTCCCGGAACGTCGCAGGGGCGACGTGCCCGAGCGACCGGATCCGTTCTGCGATCTCGTCCACGGCCAGCGCCAGCTCGTTGTAGTGCTCTTCGAACATGAGGTGGAGCGTGTGGAACATGGGCCCGGTGACGTTCCAGTGGTAGTTGTGGCTCTTCAGGTACAGCGTGTAGGTGTCCGCCAGCAGCCGCGACAGCTCGGCGGAGACTTCCTTACGGGCGGCCTCGTCGAGGCCGGTGTTGATCTCCATCGTTTACTCCTTGCGTTGGCTCACTCGGCTTCTACGCCGAGGAAGGTTCTGATGCGTTCCCGCGCCTCT
>BTQG01000101.1:0-8176 GCA_036985755.1 Acidimicrobiia bacterium
TCATCTACGTCGTATCCACCGAGTCGACCGAGGAGTCTCTCCAGCTCGCCGCCGATTCGGCCAGGGAAAAGGGTGCGATCACCTGGCTCGTCTACACGACCGACGATGAGGTCGCCGATGCCGCGGTCGATGCCGCGGTAGAGGGCGGCGTCTCGGTTGCCTTCAACCTGACCGGTGGTTTGTACGTCAACCAGTCGGCGGCGTTCTCCGACTTCCACGTCACCGGGCACAACCCGGCGGGCAACGCCTCGCTGACGGATTCGGCGTTCGTCGCCGGAAGGTTCAAGGTCATCGGGGTAAGACGGGAGTCCTGAATGGTCCTGAGCCATCAGTTATCAGCCATCAGCCATCAGCCAGAGGACTCCACGACTCTCCTGATTAGGGAGGCCAGCATTCGGCGGATGGCGACAACCTCTTCCGAAAGGTCATCATGTTGCCCTTCGCTGACATATCCAAGGTCCCGCGATAGGAGGAGCTGATAGTCCAGCTCACTGACAGAGCCTGCGGCTATTCGAAGGAATCGCGCATAGTCGGGCCCGCCGCCGTGGCCGGCGCCTTCGGCGATCTTGGAAGGAATCGATGTCGCCGACCGCCTCATTTGGGCGATGAGACTGAACCTCTCGTTCGAAGGGAAGCTACTGGTGGCGCGATAGATCTCTAGGACGAGGTTGTGAGCCCGCTGCCAAACCAGCAACTTTCGGAAGTTACGCACGACGAAGGTCTATCAGATCAAGCTTTCCCCGAGAACCCCCTTGTCATGGACTGACGACTGTCGACTGACGACTGTCGACTGATGACTGATGGCTCGATCTCTGCTGCACGATTGGTGGAGAATCTCTATCGTGGATGCCCGCGGCGTGTAGGAGGCATGGTGACTTCGTCGACGGTTGAGCGGACCGATTCTCCCGATCTCTCTGACGCCTACCCAACCGTTGCCTTGTTGGCGCGCCAGTGGGCGCAGAACCAGCCGGATCAGATCGCGATGCGTGACAAGGACTTCGGAATCTGGCACGAGCGCACCCGGGCGCAACTGTGGGATGAGATCTCCACAGCCGCCCACGGCCTGCTCGCCCTCGGAGTGACAAAGGGCGATGTGGTCTCCATCCACTCCGAGGACCGGCCGGAGTGGATCATCCTCGACCTGGCCACGGTGGCGATCCGGGCGATCACCACCGGGTTGTACGCGACGAACCCGACGGCCGAGGTGACGTACCTGCTCAACGATGCAGGGGCGGTGGTGCACTTCGCCGAAGATCAGGAGCAGGTCGACAAGGTCATCGACGCCGGCCGTGACGCCTTCGCTTCGGTCCGCACCGTGCTCTACGTGGAGCCGAGGGGGTTGCGCAACCACGAGGACGATCGTCTCATGTTCTGGGACGACTTCATGGAATTGGGTCGGCAGCACCGCAACGAAAGCCCCGCTGCGGTGGAGCTGGCCATGGCGGACGCCCTCCCGGAAGACGTGGCGACGCTGATCTACACCTCGGGCACCACCGGCCCGCCAAAAGGGGCGATGTTGTCCAACCGCAACATCACGTTCTGCATGGACACGCTGATCGATGCTCCCGGGCGGTTTCCGGGGGGGCCGATCACGCCGAACGACATTGGCCTCACCTACCTGCCGCTGGCCCACGTCGCCGAGCGCATCTTCTCCACCTGGTCGATGACCTCACAGGGCCTCGTCCTCAACTTCGCTGAGTCGATCGAAACCGTGCAGGTCAACCTGCGCGAGGTCCAGCCGACGGTGTTCTTTGCCGTCCCCCGCATCTGGGAGAGGATCTACGCCGCCATCCTCATCCGCATGGCAGACGCCAGTCGATTCAAGACCCTGGTCAACGGCGTTGGCATGTGGCTCGCCGGCTACATCGGTCGCGCCCGCGTCGCCAACGGGGGCGAATTCACCATTGGCAGCAAGCTGGCCTACTGGATCGGGAACCCCATCTCTTTCCGCTCGCTCAAAGAGAAAGCCGGTCTCCGCCACTGTCGTTGGGCTGCCAGCGGTGCCGCCCCGATCGCGCCGGAAGTGCTGGTATTTTTCATGGGGCTCGGAATCCCGGTGTTCGAGCTGTACGGCATGACCGAGAACGCCGCGGTCGCCACTACCAACTTTCCCGGCAGGGTCAAGGTAGGGACCGTCGGCGAGCCATACGAGGGGATCGGCCTTCGCCTCGACGAGGCGACCGGTGAGATCCAGACGAAGAGCCCGGCGGACTTCGTCGGCTACTGGCACAAGCCGGAGAAAACCGCGGAGACGTTCACCGATGACGGGTGGCTGAAGACCGGCGATGTCGGCGAGTGGGTGGACGGCACCCACATCAAGATCGTCGACCGGATGAAGGACATCATCATCACCTCCGGCGGAAAGAACATCTCACCATCCGAGATCGAGAACAGCTTGAAGACGTCTCCGCTCGTCAAGGAGGCGATGGTGATCGGCGATGGCCGCAAGTTCGTGACGGCACTGATTGCCATCGAGTACGACGTTGTCGGTAACTGGGCGCTGGCCAGGTCGATCCCGTACACGACCTACAGGGACCTGTCTGAGAAGCCGGAGGTCATCGAGAGGATCCAGAGGGTGGTCGACGAAACCAACGAGAAGTTCGCCCATCTCGAACAGATCAGGAAGTTCCGGATGATCCCCAAGGAGCTCGATCACGAGGACGGAGAGCTCACCGCCACCCAGAAGATCAAGCGCAATGCCATGGAAGACCTGTTCGGGGACCTCATCGCGGACATGTACCAGTGATGGTGCCCGCCGACGACTCTGGGCTCCGGTCTCTGTAGATGGCCGACGCCGTCATCATCGCCCAGGCGGCGGAGGGGATCGACAAATTC
This sequence comes from Acidimicrobiia bacterium, assembly GCA_036985755.1. GTDB lineage: Bacteria > Actinomycetota > Acidimicrobiia > Spongiisociales > UBA5794 > JACZST01. The sequence continues at coordinate 2,836 of BTQG01000101.1, forward strand.
AGCAATACGCTTATATCCGGGCTTGCCCTTGGTGCGATCTACGCCATCCTTGCCCTCGGCTTCGTTCTCATCTTCAAAGCCACCCAGGTGGTCAACTTCGCCCACGGCGCCATCGCCGCGTTCGGCGCCTACATGGTGGTGTATTTCGCCGTCGTGTTGAACTTCCCAGGGCGCTTTCTCGAGTTTCTCCCCTACACGGCGCAGTGGGCCCTGTCGGCCCTGCTCGCTGTCGCCGCCACCGCCTTGCTCGGCATCGTCATCGAGCGGGTGGCGATCAGGCCGATGATCGGCAAAGCGCTCTTTGCGGTGGCCATCATCACCCTCGGCCTCGACCTGATCATCCGTACCATCACCAACGACCTCATGGGTAACCAATCCCTTGGCCTTGCCGATCCGTGGGGAGCACGGGTCCGCAATCCTTTCGGTGGGATCCGCGTCGCCGACACCCAGATCGTCACCCTGGCCGTGACCGTGGTCCTCGTGTTGCTGCTGGCCTGGTTTTTCCGGACCAGGACGGGGACGGCGATGCGCGCCACCGCCTTCGACCAGGAGGCGGCGTTGGCTCAAGGAATCAACGTCGGCAGGATGTTTGCCCTGGCCTGGGCCATCGGTTCCGCACTAGCGGCGATCGGCGGCATCTTCACCTCGGTCTTCCCCAGGGGGGCCGCCGGGGTCAGCCCGTTCACCGCTTTTATTGCCTTCGGCGCCTTTCCTGCGGTGGTGATCGGTGGTCTCGACTCGATCATGGGGGCGATCGTGGGCGGCCTGCTCGTCGGGCTCGTCGAGGTGTTCGTCGCCAGCTATAGCGGGCTGGGCATCGGTTTCTCCGCGATCGTTCCCTGGTTGCTGATGATGGCCGTGCTCCTGGTCAAGCCGTACGGCATCTTCGGCACCGAGGAGGTGCGGAGGGTATGAGAGGGCGTCCCCTGCTCTATACGTCGTACCCGCAGGAGATGCGGCTGTTCCCGACGACGACCAAGCGGGTGGCGATGGCCTTGCTCTTCGTTGTCCTCTTCCTGCTGCCGCTCAAGCTGTTGCCGCTCGTGGGTTTCTTCGGTGACTCCGATTGGATGATCATCATCGACCGGGCGCTCATCTTTGCCATCGCCGCCCTCGGGCTCAACCTGCTCACCGGAGTCGCCGGCCAGGTGTCGCTCGGCCATGCTTTCTTCATGGCCGTCGGCGCTTACACCGCAGCCGTGGTCGGCGGTGAGCCGGGCAATATCGTGTGGGGGCTGGAGCTGCCGATGTGGATCTGGCTGCCGGCCGCCGGCCTGGTGGCGGGGCTCATCGGGATCCTGGTGGCGCCGACGGCGGTCCGGGTCCGAGGTTTGTATCTGGCCTTCGTGACTCTCGGCCTGGTATTCATCGGCCAGTACCTGTGGCGCAACCTCGGCTCGATCGCCGGAGGCCCGACGACGGGACGAACGTGGCCTCCTCTCGAGCTTGCCCTGTGGAGGGGGCAGGAGCCCATTATCTCCTTCGCCAAGGACGGTTCGTGGTTTGGCGTTGATCTGGTCAAACAGGGCAAGGCCTATTACCTGCTGCTGTTCCTGGTCATCGTGTTCGCCGTGTTCGCCAAGAACATGATGCGGAGCAGGGTGGGTCGCTCGTGGGCATCGATCCGGGACCGTGATATCGCTGCCGAGATCATGGGGGTAGCCGAAGCCAAAGGCAAGACACAGGCATTCGCCATTTCTTCCTTCTACGCCGGTGTAGCCGGTGCCCTGCTGGCGGCGTTCTTCGGTCGGCTGATCCCGGACACCTGGGACCTGCTGCTGGCGGTGGAGTTCATCGTCATCATCCTCATCGGTGGTGCGGGGACGGTTGCCGGCACCCTGTTGGGCACCACGTTCGTCGTGCTCCTGCCACGACTCGTCGAGGACTTCACCCTGTGGCTGGCTCGCCTTGCCGAAGGCGATTCGGTCGTTTCGTTCTTCGCCAATCTCGTCGTGGCCACCGATGCGTCGGACTTCGGCTTGATCAGCACGAGCGCTGCCGGGCCGGGATTGAGTATCTTTCAGCTCAACATCGTGCTCTTCGGCGTGCTGATCGTCGTGTTCTTGATCTTCGAGCCGCTGGGGTTGTACGGGATCTGGATCCGGATCAGAAACTACTGGAAGGCGTGGCCATTCAGCTACTAGCGTTCGCCGGGTAACCGGGGACGAATTGGGAAAAGGAGGAAGGAAGCAAAATGAAACGAATGAGATGGTTTGCCGTCGTGCTCGCGTTCGGGCTGGTTGCCGCAGCGTGCGGAAGTTCGGACGACACCACGACTACCACGGCCGCCGCGGCGCAGGCGACGACCACTACCGCCGCTCAGGCGACGACGACCACGGGGGCACCCGAAGCAGGCATCAAGACCGGTATCGGTGTCGACCCCGATACCAAGACGATCAAACTCGGTGCGTTGCACGACCTGACCGGTCCGTTCTCACCGTTGGTGATTCACATCAACGATGCGATGAAGGTGTATTACGACACCCTCAACGCCAACGGAGGGATCGACGGCTGGATGATCGACTACCAGGTCCTGGATACCAGCTACGACGTGCCAACGCACCTCGAGCAGTACGAGGCGTTGCGCAACGACGTGTTGGCGCTCACCGCGTCGACGGGTACACCGACCAGCGTCTCCGCCCTGCCGGCGATGACGGAAGACAACATGACGTTCATCCCGTTGAGCTGGTACTCGGGCTGGGCGATCCCCGAGTTCGACGGCGGCCTTGGGCTGGAGATGAACACCAACTACTGCATCGAGGCCATGAACCTCATGGAGTTCATCCGTGACCAGGGCGGACAGACGGTCGCAATCGCCGGCTTCCCCAGCGACTACGGCCTCGACTTTGGCGCCGGAGTGAAGCTTGCCGCCGACTTCTACGGCATGGAGGTCGTCTTCGACGGTGCGGTCATCCCCGGCCAGGACCAGACCGAGGTGATCGCCGGGATCGTTGCTTCCGAAGCCGATTGGACGCTCGTCGCCGTCAACGCGCCCGTGCTCGCCGAGCTGATGGGTGGTGCTTTCCAGTCCGGCTATCAGGGCAGGTGGACCGGCGCAGGGCCGAGCTATAACTTCGCCCTGCTCGACTCTCCGGTGGGTCCGCTCATCGACACGCTGTACTACCAGTCGGCGTACAACGTGTCCTGGGGCGACGATGCTCCGGGCAATGTCGAGATGATGGAAGCAATGGCAGCGGCCTTCCCCGATCGGCTTCCTTCCGATGCTTTCATCATCGGTTGGAACGAGGGAATCATCATGACCCAGGTGCTGGCAGACGCCATCGCCGCCGGTGACCTCACCCGTGAGGGTGTGGCCGCGGCCGTCGCCGCTCAGACCGGGGTCGATTTCAAGGGAACGACCCCCGACCAGAGCTACAGCGGCACCCCCGACGAGTACGTCACTCGTGCGATCGCCATCTTCAATCCCGACCTTGCCACCTATACGGCGGCAGGCGGTGCGGCGCAGACGCTGTCGCAAGAGGGTGGAACGACGGGTTCGCTGCTGGAGAAGGACTTCTTCGTGTCCGAGGCGGCACAGGAGTTCATCTTCGACGCCCCGTGTTTCAGCCTGGAAGGCTGAGTAACTGACCGAACGGGTGGCCGGGTCTTCGGGCCCGGCCACCCGTTCCAGAGGAGACGATGCTCGAAATCGCCAACCTCGAGGTGGTCTACAACGACGTAGCTCTGGTGCTGCGCGGGCTGTCGCTCGAGGTCCGCGACGGGCAGATCGTGGCCCTTCTCGGTGGTAACGGTGCAGGAAAGACGACGACGTTGCGCGCCATCACCGGGCTGCTCGATATCCACGAGGGAGACATCACCAAGGGGACCATCGTCTGGGACGGTGAGAAGATCCACGATGCGGAGGCGTCGCACATCGTGCGCGCCGGTATCGCCCAGGTAATGGAAGGCCGGCGGGTGTTTGCCGAGATGACCGTCGACGACAACCTGCGTACCGGCTCGGTCACCAACTCCAGCGCCGCCAACGTCAAGGAATCCTATGTCAGGGTGATGGACCTGTTCCCGCCGCTGCAGACTCGCCGCAAAGACACCGCGGGTTATCTGTCCGGGGGAGAGCAACAGATGCTGGCGATCGGTCGGGCCCTCATGGCCGATCCCAAGCTGCTGATCCTCGACGAGCCCTCCCTGGGGCTGGCGCCCATGCTCGTCCAACAGATCCGCGACATCATCGCCGGCATCAACGAGCAAGGGACGTCGGTGCTGCTCATCGAGCAAAACGCGGTGATGGCGCTGTCCATCGCCGACTATGGCTACATCCTGGAGATCGGCAAGGTGGTCATGGACGGCGACCCGCACAAGCTGCTGGCTGATGAGGACGTGCAGGAGTTCTACCTCGGCCTCCACGCCGAGGGGGAACGCAAGTCGTTCCGTGACGTGAAGCACTACAAGCGCAGGAAGCGGTGGTTGTCTTGACCGGCGAGCTGGTTGAGGCCGATTTCGAGCGCACCGTCGAGGAATACGAGCACCTGCTCGAATTCGATGACGTCAGCCTGGTGTTCGCCGGCGTCACCGCCCTCGATAACGTGTCGTTCTCCGTCGACGACGACGAACTGTTTGCGATCATCGGGCCCAACGGGGCGGGAAAGACCTCGGCCTTCAATTGCCTCAACGGCGTGTACAAACCTCAAGAAGGCGACATCCGGTGGAAGGGCAAGAGCATCCTGGGCACGAGGCCCGACCGCATCGCCGAGCTCGGGGTCGCGCGCACCTTCCAGAACATCGAGCTGTTTGCCCATATGACCGTGCTGGAGAACATCACCCTCGGCCGGCATATTCGCACCACGACCTCGTGGTGGGACGGCGCAATCTGGTTCGGTCGCGCCAAAGCGGAAGAGATGGACAACCGCGCTTTTGCCGAAGGCATCATCGACCTGCTCGAGATCGAGCAGTGGCGCGCCTACCCGGTTGCTCTGCTCCCGTACGGGATCCAGAAGCGGGTAGAGCTGGGCAGGGCCCTGGCCATGGAACCCGAACTGCTGCTGCTCGATGAGCCGGTCGCCGGGATGAATCTGGAGGAGACCGAGGACATGGCGCGGTTCATTCTCGACATCCGCGAAGAACTCGGCATCTCGATGATCCTGGTCGAGCACGACATGGGTCTGGTCATGGATATCGCCGACCGGGTGATGGTGCTCGACTTCGGGCGGGTGATCGCCACCGGCGTGCCCGCAGAGGTACAGCGCAACCCGGAGGTCATCAGAGCGTATCTGGGTGGGGACCTGGAAGGGATTTGAGCCCGAAGGTAAGAAGAGTCCTTCAGTCTTCAGCAAGAAGAGTCCTCAGTCTTCAGCAAGAAGAGTCTTCAGCAAGAAGAGTCTTCAGC
>BTQG01000102.1:0-7969 GCA_036985755.1 Acidimicrobiia bacterium
CGTTACGTCCCGGGTAGACCGCACGAGGCCGGCGGTAACGTCGGTCCCAGATAGATGGCCGTCCACGACAGGATCCGGCTTATGACCGGGCTCACACGTCGGGGCCCCTCGGGGCCCCGACTTCATACCAGAAAGCGTTGGCGTGAAACCGGGAGATCCCGCTCCAGACTTCACTGCCGCTGACCAGAACGGCGCCATGGTCAGCCTCTCAGACATGCTGGCCGACGGTCCGGTCGTGCTGTTTTTCTATCCAAAGGCCTTCACGCCCGGTTGCACGATGGAGTCGTGCCACTTCCGAGATCTTGCGGACGCCTTTGCCGAACTGGGCGCCAGGCCCGTGGGAATCAGCGCCGACGACACCGCAACGCAAGCGAAGTTCGACTCGGTCTACGACCTGGGAATGACGCTGCTCTCAGATCCCGATCGAGCTATCGCAAAGGCTTACGGGATGAAACGGCCGGGGATCCTCCTGAACAAGCGTCAGACCTTCGTGATCGGCACAGACCGGCGGGTGGCGGCGGTGGTCGGAAGCGAGTTCAACATGAAGGCGCACGCCGACGCTGCCCTGGCCTCGCTTCGTTGAGCAACGGGACGCTCAGAACGCGCGGTTTCCGTTGTTGACCCGCCGATTGGAGACACGGGGCCGGAACCCCGGTCCGGCGTCCAGGATGTTTGGCGAGTCTCGCACGAAAAGCTCCAGGTCGTCGGCAAGGTTGTCCCATTCGTCCTTGAGCGACTCCAACTCTCGCCAGAGCGTGCTCGAGATGGCTTCAGCAAGGACGCGTGCCGTCTCGTCGAGATCCCTGAAGTAGGGTTCCTGCTCGACTCCCGGCAAACCCCTCGGTGCCGGCCCGGGCGCGGCCATTGGAGTCCCACCAACCGGGGTCTCGCCAAAGCCGGCCAACCGTCGGACCCGCTTGCCGATGGCCACGGTGGACACAAGCAAAGCCTTGCACTCTGCGGCGCTTCGCTCTGTGCCAGCGCAGTTGAGCCCGAACCACTGTTCGGCGCCGTTTCTCAAAGTATTGAACTTCATGAGGTTGGGCTCTCTGTAGGCATCCACCAACTCGGCCAATACCTGCCACATGGTCGCTTCGTAGGAGAACTCCCACTCGCCCTGCGCGTCTCGGATGTAGACGCGTGTGGCGCCCGTCTTATCGACGCGCTTCGTGGGAGGTGCATCGCCACTTCGGCCAGCGAGCTCGTCCATCTGCTCATCGCCTTCGAGCCGAGGCGCCAAATCCGAGCCCGTCCACGCCGGTTCCTTTGCGACGTTCTTGTCGGCTTGGGGTAGCGGGACGGCGGCCGGGGAATCGGGCACCTCAGCAGTGTCACCGTCCTCGACCGCGGCAGCCTTCCGGGGCGGCGGGTCGATCGGAGCAAGCCCGAGTGCCCTACCAATGAGTGTCGCCATCTCATCGCGGCGGACGGGGGCGTCGGGGCAATATCGGTCGTTCGCCGGTGGGTTGCACCCCTTGGTGACGCCGGCGGCGGCGAGTTTGTCGATGTCGCCCTCGAAGATGGAGCCGTCGTCGTCCACGAAATAGTTGCCGGCACCGCGATCGGACCAGGCAAAGGCTCTGACCAGGAAGGCGGCCATCTGGCCTCGCGTCACCTTGCTCTCCGGACAGAACCGGTTGTTGGCCGGCGGGTTGCATCCCCTGGTGATCCCGGCTTTGGCCAGTTTGTTGTTGTCGTCCTCGTACACCGACCCGTCGTCATCGACGAAGTAGTTGGTGCCTGCCGCAGGGAGGTCGAGGGCACCGGCGAGGTACGTCGCCATCTGGCCTCGGGTGACGCTGGCCGCGGGGCAGTAGCGGTCGTTTTGGGGCGGGTTGCAGCCAACGGCGATGCCGGCAGCGGCAATCGCCTCGATCATTCCCTCGTGAACGTTGCCGTCGTCGTCGGTGAACGTCCCGCCCGGCGGCAGAGGCGCAGCAGCCTCACCAGGCGGCGGGGCGACGACCAACAGGAACGCCGCCGCGGTGACGAATGCCGTGAAGGCTGCGATGACCCGCGACAAGCGCTCTCCCCTCCCGTGAACCCTCATCAACGGTATCAAAGGCAATCTGTCGGGAAAAGGGCCATATTGGAAATAACGCGCACCTGCGGCAGTGCAAATAGCTCGGCAGCGACGAGGCGTTTGCCGGCGAGCTCCGTCGCCTCGTCCGGGCCGATCAGCCATCTCGCAGGCCGGTCGATCCGCTCCACCGGGGACGGTGTCCTGGCTACGTTCGACGGTCCGGGGAGTGCAATCCGAAGCGCTGCGGCCTTCAAAAGCGAACTCGCCAAGATCGACGTGCAGCGCGATCCATTTGGCAGCTCGGATCATGGCCGCCGCCGGCTCCGGCGAGATCCTGGTCTCGAACACCGTCAAGGACCTGGTCATCGGATCGGTTATTGGTTTCGAGGATCGGGGTTCACTGAGCCTCAAGGGCTTCGAAGGCCAATGGCAGCTTTTCTCCGTGATTCAGCCCGGCGCCGTCACCTAACGTGCCTGCCATGGAATTGGGCCTCACCAGTTTCGCCGAGACGCATCCCGACCCAATGAGCGGGGAGGCGATCAGTCACGGCGAACGCCTGCGCAACGTCATCGCCGAAGTCGAAAAGGCGGAGGAGGCGGGGCTCGATGTCTACGGGCTGGGAGAACATCACCGCATCGACATGGCCGGTTCCGCACCTGCCATCACCCTCGCCGCAGCCGCCGCCCGTACCGAAAGGATTCGGCTCAGCTCGGCGGTGATCGTCCTCAGTTCTGCCGACCCGGTGCGTACCTACCAGGATTTCGCCAGCCTCGACCTGATCTCTTCTGGCCGGGCCGAACTGATGGTCGGGCGCGGTTCGTTCATTGAGTCTTTTCCCCTGTTCGGGTACTCACTGGACGACTACGACGAGCTCTTCACCGAGAAACTCGAGCTGTTGCTTCAGGTGAGAGACAACGAGCGGGTCACCTGGCAGGGGCGATTCCGACCGCCGCTGGAAACCAGGCGGTCCACCCGAGGTCCGAGCAGGAGCCGCTGCCGATCTGGATTGCCGTTGGCGGGACCCCGGCCTCGATGGTCAGGGCGGGCCGGCTCGGTCTGCCGGTGGCACTCGCCATCATCGGCGGCGATCCCGCCCGATTCGCGGTGCTCGCCGACATCTACCGACAGGCTCTGGTCGGAGGGGGCCACGATCCAGAGCAGATCCCCCTGGCGGTCCACGGCCTCGGATACATCGCAGACGGCAACGAAGAAGCCGCCGAGGAGATCTACCCCTCGTTTGCCGCCACCATGACCCGGATCGGGAGGGAGCGCGGCTGGCCGCCGCTGACCCGCGATCAATTCGATTGGATGCGCAGCCCGGAGGGATCGCTCGTGGTGGGTGACCCGGAAACCGTTGCCGCCAAGATTCTCCTGTGGCAAGAGATCCTCGGCATCAGTCGCTTCATGCTCCACCACGCCGGCACGGTTCCCCACGACAAGTCGCTGCGATCGATCGAATACCTCGGCACGAAAGTGGCGCCGATCGTGAACGCCACCTGAAGGACACGACGGGTCGATCCTGTCCGACCCGGAGACGATGCGTCACATCGAAGAAGCCAGGGTCGCCATTGCCGCCGGCGACGCGGCAACGAGGGACGAGATCGAAGAGCGGCGCGACCGGCTTCGTGCCTCCATGACGTGAACGAGTGGGATTTTCGGAAGATCTTCTTGATATTGGCGCTCGATCGCTGCCGCGATCTCGCCGACCGTTTCCGTGATGAGAACTCCTATGGGATGTGGTAGGTCGCTATCTCGAAGAGTCCAGCCCAATACCAGCTTTCCCCAACGTGCTGGCACGCTAACCGCCGACCACTCTATGTGGCGATGTCTATATATCGGATAGTCACCGCAGTGACGTAACGCCTAGGCCCCGGACTCGCGCGACAAACAGAGACGCCCCCTGCTCGGGGGCGTCTCTCTGCGCTGACTCCCACGCAGGTCTTACTCGGTGTTGGACATCACCGCTTTGTGCACACCCCATCCGACCACGGCACCGATCAGCGGTGCGATCCAATACACCCACTGGTCGTCCCACACGCCGCCGGCGACGCCGGAGCCGAGGGACCGAGCGGGGTTCACCGAGGCACCGGTGAACGGGATCAAAGCCAGGTGGACGGCGACCAGGGTGAGCGAGATCGCCAGGAAAACGGTCGACGAGTTGGCGGCGCTCGCCGTGACCTTGAGGATCACGGCAACGAAGATGGCGGTGAAGACCGCCTCGAACAGAATCGCCTCCCAGATCTCCAGGTTCGGGAAGACCGTCGCCGTCGACGCCACCGCCCCTTTGCTCGTCGCCGCCAGCAGGGTGAAGCCGGCGAGGATGGCACCGAGGATCTGGGCGACCCAGTACTCGACCATCAACGCCCAGCCCAACCTCCCGTCGAGCGCCATGGCCAGGCTGACCGCCGGGTTGTAGTGCCCGCCCGATACCTCTCCAAACGCATACAGCCCGGCGAGCAGCGCCAGGCCGAAGCCGAAGCCGATGGCAAGGATCCGCGCCGATGCATCGGTTCCCGCGGTGGCCGCCAGGATGGCGGTCCCGCCGACCAGCACCAGCACATAGGTGCCGAGTAGTTCGGCGAGCAGCTTCCGCGCCGACACGTCGTCGAACATCGTCTGTGCTTTCTCCGTCATCGTTTGCCTTCCTCTCTAGACATCCCCACATTTCGACTCTCCCCTGTCACGTTCGGTTTCACCTCACACCTACTCTCCGCCCATGACCAGATTCGCCTACTTCTGCGGCCACGAACAGTTCCAGCCCGAGACCCTGGTGCGCCACGCCGTGCTCGCCGAGCAGGCCGGGTTCGACATGCTGATGGTGTCCGAACACTTCCACCCGTGGGTCGACGACGTATCGGCGTCCGGGTTCGCCTTCTCCACCCTCGGCGCCATTGCGGAGGCGACCGACTCGATCGAGATCGTCACCGCGGTCACCACGCCGCTGTTTCGTTACCACCCCGGCGTCGTCGCCCAGGCGGCCGCCACCATCGACCGGTTGTCCGGCGGCCGCTTCACACTCGGGGTCGGCACCGGGGAAAACCTCAACGAGGGCCCCCTTGGATACGCCTTTCCCAAATACGCAGAGCGCGCCGCCCGCATGAGCGAGGCGCTCGAGATCATGCGCAGGCTGCTCGATGGTGAGAAGCTGACCTACGAAGGTGAGTGGTACCAAACCGATCGAGCCAAGCTGTACAGCCCACCGATCGGGGCGGTGCCGATATGGATGGCAGCCGGCGGGCCCAAGTCGGCGGCGCTGGCGGCCCGCAAGGCAGAAGGGGTGATCACGTCGGTCAAGGATCCAGCAGAAAGCAAAGAGCGGGTCATCGATCCGGCACGGGCGGCTGCCACCGAAGCCGGCCGCCCGATGCCGACGATCGCCGCCAGCCGGTGGTCGATCTTGGCCTCGACGACGGACGACGCATGGGAGGCGTTGGGGGCATGGCGGGGGTTACGGGCACCGGGCAGGCTCGAAGCCGTCGATCCCGAAGAACTGCGACGCAAGGCAGACGAGATGGATCGCTCCGAGATCCTGTCCCGGTACAGCATCGTCGAGAGCGCCGAGGACTACGTCGCGGTGTACGGCCCGCTCGTCACCGAGGTCAACGCGGACGTGGTGACCATCCAGACGACGTCGCTCGATCAGGAAGCGACGATCCGTCTGCTCGGCGATGAGGTGCTGCCCCGGCTCAGGGAGACGGCGAGCTCGGCGTAACCACCGCATCGATCAGGGCAAGGGCCCTTCTGGTGAAGTCGTCGTCGTACCGGCCAGAGGAGATGGCCGCCCACATGGCGGGCACGACCGTGTCGCGATAGGCAACTCGCACGATCTCGCCCTCCTCATCCCCCGGCAACAGGTCGTAGGTGCGCCGTAACACATCGACGAACCCGGGCGCCAGCGTTGCCACGAGATCGATCTGGCGAGCCGGATCCCCTCTGGTGAAGATGATGCCGTCACCATCTGCCGGGTCGGTCACCACCACCGCGGAGAAAAGGACGCCCTCGGTGAAGATCTCTTCCGAAGCACCGACGTCGAGCGCCGACAGCGGGTAGCCGGCGAAGGCGCCGAAGCCGTCCTGGAACGACGACCAGTAGGCGGCGGAGACCGACGTCGGGATCCCGTCGGTGAGGTAGGCGGCAGTCTGTCCGGTGGACAGGTCGTTCTCCACGGCGATCACGATGGCCAGCGCCGGCTCGAAGGTGTTTTCGGTTGCCGTCTCGAACTCATTCGCATCGACCGAAACCAGCCAATCCCCCACCACGATCGGCGCCGAATCGGTCGCCGAGCCCCCGGACGAGCATCCGGCGGCAACGACAAGCGCGAAGGGCACGATCAGCAAGAACCTGGGCCATCTCATGAAGCGTTGAGGCTACCGATGGATACAGGAATCTGACAGTGCACCGTGTACGGTTTCGCCGGTGAACACCACCTACGCCAAGGCTGCTTTCGTCGGCGGTGTTGCCGGGATCGTCGCCGGGCTGTTCGGGGTCGGCGGCGGGATCGTCGTGGTCCCCGGCCTGGTGTTATGGCTCGCCATCAACCAGCGACAGGCGTCGGGAACGTCGATAGCCACCATCATCGCCTCTTCGTCTGCGGCACTGGTCGCCTTCGGATTCAGCGGAAGCGTCGACTGGGGTGCCGCCCTGGCCGTATTCGCCGGTGCCGCGGTGGGAGCGGTGATCGGCGCAAGGGCGGCCACCCTGCTCCCGGAGCGGACGCTCAGCGGGGCCTTCGCCGTGGTGCTGCTGGTCGCCGGTATCAGGATGGTGCTGTGATTCTCGAAGTCGCCGGACTCATCCTGCTCGGCCTGATCGCAGGGACCGCCGCAGCCGCGCTCGGAATCGGTGGCGGTGTCATCTACGTTCCGGCACTCGTCGTCATCTTTTCCTTCGATCAGCACATAGCACAGGGAACGTCGCTGGCGATCATCCTGCCCACGGCAATCGTCGCCACCGTCGCCCACACCCGGCTGGGCAACGTTCGCTGGCGGCTTGCCACACCCATAGCCGTCGCCGGGATAGCAGGAGCAGCCCTCGGGGCATGGATTGCCCTCGGTCTCGACGCCGACGTCCTGCGCAGGCTGTTCGGCGTCTTCCTGCTGGTGGTTGCGGCCCGGATGGGGTGGCGGACCTATCGGCTCAGCGACCAATCGGTGCCTGAACCCGACCCGTCTTGAGGAAGACAACCAGGGTGTCGCGCTGGGTGAGTTTGGATCGGTACGCCAGGAACACCAGGTAGGCGAGGCCGACGCCCTCCAGCAGCCACGTCGTTGGGTCCGTCGCCAGCCACCTCAGATACTCGGAAACGGTGGCGTAGCCGGTCGAGGAGAACTGCCAGCCCTGGAACGGCCACCACAGGGTCTCGGGCTGGTTCCACATGGCATCGAACACCTGATGCAACAGCACCCCGATAGCCACCGGCATCCACCGTTTGCGAGGCCGCCCCCGCCGGGTCATCAGCACCACGACCGTCATGAGCCCGGCGGCGAACAGCAACGAGTGCGCACCCAGCCGGACGTTGTGCACCGACGGCCACAGGGCGAAGCCGATCGGGGTATCGATCAGATCCGAGAGCACGGCGCCGAGGACGAGGAAACGAAGGTCCATCTGTGGATCGCGGAACGAATACCTGGTGAAGGCGATCGTCGCCCCCGCATGCCAGAACAGCACTAGGCGGGTGCCGGGGAAGCCGACAGTGGGCCGAAGCACACCGGCGAACCCCAGGTCGACCGCTCATCTGCCCATACCCGGCCTCGAGCACCCGTCATATTCGGCACCCTAGGGGACGAGGATCGCACTGCAGTGGACACAGCGCGGCGGGTCCTGCTCGAGGGCGTCACGCTCTTCGGTTGCCGACAGCTTGAGATGGCAGGCGCCACAGACCCTGTCGGTGAGCAGCCCGACCACCTGTCCCTCCCTGGTCGATCGCAGGTCGGTGTAGAGGTCGA
>BTQG01000103.1:0-7814 GCA_036985755.1 Acidimicrobiia bacterium
GAAGCGATCGTCATCGGGCCGACGCCCCCCGGCACCGGGGTGATCGCCCCTGCGATCTCGGCCACGGCATCGAAGTCGACGTCGCCGACGAGGCCGTCGGCAGTGCGGTTGATGCCGACGTCGATCACGGTTGCACCGGGCTTGACGTAGTCGGGGCCGATCATCTGTGGCCGACCCACCGCGGCCACCAGGATGTCTGCTCCTCGACACACCGCAGCCAGCTCGGGGGTTCTGGAGTGGGCCTGAATGACGGTGGCATCGACCCCTTTCTGACCGAGCAGCAGCGCCATCGGGCGGCCGACGAGGAACGATCGCCCGACAACCACCGCCATGCGCCCTGTCGTGGCGATGTCGTAGTGGGCGAGGATGCGCATGATCCCCCCCGGTGTCGCCGGCAGGGGGCCGGGACGGCCCGCAACGAGCAGCCCGAGGTTGAATGGGTGCAGCCCGTCGGCATCTTTGGTGGGATCGATGAGCTCGACGGCCCCCTCCCCGTCGAGCCCGTCAGGCAGTGGCAGCTGGAGGATCATGCCATCTACCTGCTCGTCGGCGTTGAGCTCGGCGATCACCGCCTCGACATCAGCCTGCGAGGCGGTCGCCGGCAGCGTGCGGTCGATCGACACCATGCCGGCAGCATCGGCCGCCCGGTGTTTGTTGCGCACGTAGATCTGTGATCCCGGGTCATCACCGACCAGCACCGTGCCCAAACCGACGGCCTTGTCACGATCGTTCAGGGCGACGACCCGGTCGGCGACCTCGGCCCTGACGACCTTCGCCGTGTCGGTCCCGGAGAGAATGATGGCGCTCAATGGAGGAAGTGCCTTCTGCCGGTGAACACGATCGCCATCTGGTGAGCGTTGGCGGCGGCAATGACCTCATCGTCTCTGATCGATCCACCGGGCTCGACCACGGCGGTGATGCCGGCGTTGGTGAGGAGCTCGACGCCGTCGGGGAAGGGAAAGAACCCGTCGCTGGCGGCGACCGCACCGTCGGACCGCTCCCCGGCTCGGGAGAGAGCTCGCTCGGCGGCCCCGATCCGGCTCTGATCCCCGGCTCCGACGCCGATCGCAGCGCGGTCCTTGGCGACGACGATCGCGTTCGACTTGGTATGGGCGGCGACCGTCCACGCAAACCTGAGATCGACGATCTCGTCGTTGGTCGGATGGCGCTCCCCTGCCACCGTCCAACCATCGGGAAATCCGTCGCCGCCCAGCTGTACCTGGTCGCGCTCCTGGACGAGGTAACCACCGTCGATCCGCCGCACATCCAGATCGCGGGTCCCGGCAAACGGCGCCTCCAGCACCCGAAGGTTCTTGCGCTGGGCAAGGATCTCCGCGGCGCCCCGAGCCACAGAGGGAGCGATGACTACCTCGACGAAGTACTCGGCAATGCCCGCCGCCGTTGCCGCGTCGAGTGCTGTGTTGAGCGCGATCACACCTCCGAACGACGACAAGGGGTCACATTCCCACGCCGCGAGAAACGCATCCGCCGCCGTATCCGACTCGGCGGCGCCGCACGGGTTGGCATGTTTGATCACTGCCGCCGCAGGCCGGGCCAGGTCGGCCACCAGCCGCCACGCCGCCTCGGTGTCGGCATAGTTGTTGAACGACATCGCCTTGCCCTGGAGCTGGGAAGCACGGAGCCACCAGCCTTCGCCTTCTTGCTCGGCGTACAGAGCGGCGAATTGGTGCGGGTTCTCGCCGTAGCGCAGTGTCGCCGTGTGATCGAGAACGCTCGATACATCCCCAAAGGCCTTGCCCCCCTCGAACCAGGAGACGATGGCTGAGTCGTATGCCGCCGTCGTGGCAAAGGCAGTGTCGGCGAGATCCCGTCGCAGCTCCGCGGAGAGCCCTCCGGCCTCGACGGCTTCGGCGACTTCTTCATATCGATCGGGCGCCACCACGACCCCGACCCAGCGGTGGTTCTTGGCTGCGGCCCTGATCATCGTGGGCCCGCCGATGTCGATCTGCTCGACGGCTTCCTCATCGGTCGGGTCCCCGGCAACCGTTTCCTCGAACGGGTACAGGTTGACCACAACCAGCTGAAAGGGGTCGATACCGCGCGCCTCCAGATCACCAAGGTGCTGCTCGTCGTCGAGGTCGGCGAGGATCCCGCCGTGGATGTTCGGGTGCAGGGTCTTGACCCTCCCACCCAGCATCTCGGGCGCGGAAGTCACCTCGGCGACGGAGATGACCGGTATGCCGGCATCGGTGAGGTGGAGGGCGGTGCCACCGGAGGAAACGATCTCGACTCCGGCTGTGTGGAGGCGCTCGGCGAAGGAGACGAGCCCGGTCTTGTCGGAGACCGAGATCAGGGCCCGCCGCACGGCGATGGTGGCCGTCATCGCTCATCCCAAACGACTCGTCCGGACTCGACGCGGAGCAAACCTTTGCCCAGAGCGTCGACCACCTCGGGGTACACCCGATGCTCGACCTCGTGAAGTCGGACGAGCAGCGTGGCCTCGTCGTCGTCGGCAAAGACCGCCACCGGCTCCTGATAGATGATCGGGCCGTGATCGACCTGTTCGTCGACAAAGTGGACGGTAACGCCGGTGATGGCGACGCCGTGGGCCAGGGTCTCCCGCACGGCGCGGGCGCCGGGAAACGAAGGGAGCAACGCGGGATGGATATTGATGATCCGATTGGGAAACCGATCAATGGCGACCGGCGCCAGCACCCGCATGAACCCGGCGAGCACGAGGGCTTCTGCGTCAAAGCGATCGGCGACGTCGCAGACGGCGACACTGAACCGATCCCGTGACTCGTAATCGCTCCAAGCCACGACCTCAGTAGGAATACCGGCGGTAGCCGCGCGGTCGAGGGCCTTGACATCGGGTCGGTCAGAGATCACCGCCACCACCTCCACGCTGTAGGTCGGGTCCAGTGACGCATCGATGATGGCCTGGAGGTTGCTCCCATCCCCAGAGACGAGGACGGCGATGGGATAGCGCGACATAGTCATCCGCGGGAATGTTACGTCGCCCATCGGACGCACGGGCATCTGGGCGTCTCAGGACGGTCTGTGTCTCCGTACGAATGGCTACGAAGGCCCGACCTGTCGCGCCGCGGTGATCGCATCTGATACCGAGCCCGACCACGGTTCACCGTGACCGGGCAGGATGAGGTCGGCTTCAATGCCTTCAAGCGGGGACAGCGAATCGAGGCACTTTTCGCTGCTCCAGTTGAACGAGCCCGGCATGATCCGGGGCCCGGTGACGCCGGTACTGATGTTGAGCGTCACCAACGCATCACCGGTGAACAAGACTCCACGATCTCCGACCTGGATTGATGCCGATCCACGGGTATGGCCGGGGGTGTGGATCACTCGAGGTTTGCCGGGAAGATCGAGGACCTCACCATCAGAGAACGTCGATACCTCGGCGACCGGGACCGACTTCATAGCTCCACCGCGGACAAAGAACACCACCGACTTCCAAGCGAACCAGTGGACGAGATCCTTGATGAACGGACGCTCGACCTCGCGCTCTGCCTCACCTCTGGCCAGGGCGGCATCCTCGTCGTGAACGCGAACCGCAGCCCCGCCCTCGTCCTTGATCCTGGCCGAAGACCCGAGATGGTCGGCATGGGCGTGGGTGAGCACGACGGCCTCGACATCGGCGATCGACGCACCCTGTGACGAAAGCGCCGCGGGCAGTTGGTCGAACTGCGTGGGGAGACCGGCGTCGATGACGGTGAAGCGACCGCCGTCCTCGATGAGGTACCAGTTGACCAGCTTGGCACCCAGGCGATACACACGATCGGCGACTTCGATCATTGGCCGAGCGCCTCTTGCATCGCCGGGCCCATGTCGGTCGGGGTCGGCGCGATGACAACACCGGCACCCTCCAGGGCGGCGATCTTGGCGTCGGCGGTACCCATCCCGCCCGAGATGATGGCCCCGGCATGGCCCATGCGCTTTCCGGGGGGCGCGGACGTGCCTGCGATGAACCCGGCGACGGGTTTGGTCATATTCTCGGCGATCCAGTCCGCCGCCTCTTCCTCTGCGGTGCCTCCGATCTCGCCGATCATCAACACCCCTTCGGTGGCGGGGTCGTCGTTGAACATGGCGAGGCAGTCGACGAAGTCGGTGCCGTTCACCGGATCGCCACCGATCCCGATCGCAGTGGTCTGCCCGAGCCCGTTGAGCGTCAACTGGTACACCGCCTCGTAGGTGAGGGTCCCCGACCTGCTCACCACGCCGATACGGCCCGGAGTGTGGATGTAGCCGGGCATGATGCCGATCTTGCACTGCTCCGGGGTGATCACGCCGGGACAGTTCGGTCCAACCAGGCGAGTGGACTTGCCCTCCAGATATCGCTTCGCTCTCACCATGTCGGCAATCGGGATCCCCTCGGTGATGGCCACCACCAAAGGCACCCCGGCGTCGGCGGCTTCCATGATGGCGTCGGCTGCGAACGGCGGAGGGACATAGACGACAGAGGCATCGGCGCCGGTCGCCTCGACCGCGGCGGCGACGGTGCGAAAGATGGGAAGCTCGACCCTGTAGCCATCTTCGCGCCCCGGGACGCCGGAGTGGTCGGTCTCCCCTGCAAACACCTCGGTCTCGCCGGCCCGGCTCGGATGCACCGCACCCACCATGGCGGTTCCATAAGCGATCGCCTTGTCGGTGTGGAAACGGCCCGTCCTGCCCATTCCCTGGATGATGACTCTGGTGTCCTTACCGATGAGAACGCTCATGTCAGCTCCAGGATCTTCTCGGCGCCGTCTTTCATGTCGGTGGCGCTCACCACATCGAGGCCGGACTCGTCGAGGATCTGCTTCCCGAGCTCGACGTTGGTTCCTTCAAGGCGCACCACCAGCGGCATATCGAGGCCCACCTCCTCCACCGCGGCGATGACACCCTCGGCGATGACGTCGCAACGCATGATCCCACCGAAGATGTTGACGAAAATGCCCTTCACGCTCGGATCGGCGGTGATGATCTTGAAGGCGGCGGCGATCTGGTCCTGGTCGGCGCCGCCGCCGACGTCGAGAAAGTTGGCCGGCTCGCCACCCACGGTCTTGATGATGTCCATGGTGGCCATGGCCAGGCCTGCCCCGTTGACCATGCACCCGATGTCTCCGTCCAGCTTGATGAACGACAGCCCGTGCTCCTTGGCCTCCAGCTCGGCGGGATCCTCCTCGGTGACATCTCGAAGTGCCACGATCGAGGGGTGCCGGTACAGGGCGTTGGCGTCGAAGGCGACCTTGCCGTCGAGCGCCATCACCTCGCCATCGGTGGTGACCACGAGCGGGTTGATCTCCACGAGGTCGGTATCCATCTCGATTGCTGCCCTGGCGAGGGATTGGAGGAAGCGGACGCCGCTTTTCAGCGTATCGCCCTCGAGGCCGAGGCCGTAGGCAATCGACCGTGCCTGGAACGGGAGCAAGCCGAACCCGGGGTCGATCTCCACGGTGATGATCTTCTCCGGGGTGTTGGCCGCAACCTCTTCGATCTCGGTGCCCCCCTCGGTGGAGGCCATCACGATGTTGCGCGATGTGGACCGGTCGAGCAATACCGACAGGTACAGCTCGCGCTCGATGTCGATCCCCTGTTCGATGTAGAGGCGGTTGACCTGCTTGCCGTCAGCACCGGTCTGGATCGTCACCAGCGTCGAACCCAGCATCTGCTCGGCTAACTCTCTGACCCGTGCCTCGGCGGCTTCGATCCCCCCGTCGATACCCTCGGTGACGACGTTGACACCGCCGACATCCGGGTGCTCCTTGAAGCGGCCCTTGCCCCGCCCCCCGGCATGGATCTGGGACTTGACAACGACAACAGGGTTGTCGCTCTCCTCGATCAGCGGGCGCACCGCCGCCACCGCCTCGTCGACGGTGGTTGCCACCCGTCCCAACGGCACCGCGATGTCACGGGCGGCGAAGAGCTCCTTTGCCTGATGTTCGTGAATGTTCACTCGGCCACGCTCCCGGCGGCGAGGTTGTCCGCTACCCACTGCTCGATCTCCTCGAGCGGGGTGCCGGGGGTGAACACGGCGGAAATGCCGGCCTTGCGCAGCGGCTCGATGTCCTCGTCGGGGATGATGCCGCCGCCGAACACCACGATGTCCGACGCATCGCGGGCGGCGAGCGCCTCCACGACACGGGGGAACAGGGTGAGGTGGGCCCCGGACAGGGTCGACAGGCCGACTCCGTCCACATCCTCATCCACGGCGGTGCGTGCGATCTGGTCGGGTGTCTGGTGGAGCCCGGAGTACACGACCTCACACCCGGCGTCGCGAAGAGCCCGCGCCACCACCTTGGCGCCGCGGTCGTGGCCGTCGAGGCCGGGTTTGGCGATGAGGACGCGAGTTGCCATGCACAGAAAGGCTAGTTGGCGGTGAGGGTTCTTCGATCGAGACGGGGCACAATCTGCGAACCCAGGGTTCAGGACCCGATATATGCCGGTGTGAGCCCAGAGTTCGGGGCGGTCGGCGAACCCAGGGTTCAGGACCCGATATATGCCGGTGTGAGCCCAGGGTTCGGGGCGGTCGGCGGCGAGAATCACGCCGGGAGCAGATACCTGATGACGTCCGCCGCGCTGTACGTATCGCGACCCGGCTCGACGAAACGGGCAACGTTCTTCACGTCGTCGCCCGAGGTGACCAGAATGCCCTCGACTTCGCCGTCGTCCTTGATCTGGTCGAGGCCGATATTGGCCAGCAGGGCGTTACACAGGCACTTTCTCCGCTCCGCGTCCTCTTCGGTGCCACCCTTGTCGACGTAGTCCTTGACCGGCTCCGCCGAGCATCGGTAGCCAACTCGCCCGTTGTCCTTCTTGTAGGCGGTGCGGAGATAGCCGAGGTCACAGACCCTGGTGCGCTTCTCGTAGACGACGGGGTCCGACAGCGTGTCTTCCAGCTCGACGACCTTGAAGGGAAACCCGGTCGGTGAGGCGATCGCGTCGGTGTAGATCTTGACATCGCCGCTACGGGAGAGTTCGAGCACGCGACGTTTGATGCCGGCATCGAACGCGGACTCTTCGCAGTAGGCAAAGGCGGTGCCGACCTGGACCCCGGTCGCTCCCAATTCCAGGGCAGCTACGACCTGCTGTGGCTCCCCGTAACCGCCGGCCAGCCAAAACGGCTTGCCGATCTCTCGGAAGACCTCGAGGTCGGGGATGTCACGGTCCGTGTAGATCGGCTCCCCCGAAGGAGTGAGCTGCGCTTTGCCCCTCGGTGGTGCGTTGTGGCCACCTGCGGTGGGGTACTCGATGATGTACCCGTCGACATACCCTGTCGCCTTGCGCTCCATAGCGATTCCGAGCACATGGGAAGCGACGATGGCGAGAAACTTGGGCCGCGACACGGGCGGCAAGGGTGCTCCGTAGTTGTACTCGACCGGATCGAAGTGGGTGTAGATGACCTCGCCGGGTGCGGTGCCCTTGACGTCGATCTTGTATTTGACTGCTTGGCCCTCGGCCAGGTCGTCGAGAACGCCGGGGATCGTCATCGGGATGCCCGCACCGACCACCACGTAGTCGACGCCGGCGAGCATTGCTCCGTAGATCGACGTGAGGTGGGGGATCTGGATCTTCTCCAGGTAGTTGATGCCGACGGGGCCGTCGTGGCCTTCTTTGGCCAGGAACACCTCGACGAAGTTGGCTGCCACCATCAAGTCCTGGGCCATCCGACTCATCTTGATCGTGGGCATCGGCTTGGCCCTGTACCGGGTACCGGCCGCTTTACCGCCTGCGATGTAGTACTTCTCCAGGATCCTCTCGGCAGCGCCGGGAATCGGGAACGCCTCCAGGGCACGGCGCTGGCTGCCATCGAGGTCGCCGTCGCCGAGTCTGCGGTACAACGAGACGTCGACACC